>JAATGH010000338.1 GCA_015654745.1 Enterobacterales bacterium | reverse complement strand
TGCGCGCAAGCGAGAACAACGTAAAAGAAGTCCCCATTGACGATCCGGCGGCCGAGATAATAAAAATAAGCGCGATGATCAGCAACGCGCGTTTACGACCGATGCGATCGGCGATTTTACCCCCGGCCAGCGCGCCGAAGACACATCCGATAATGACGCTTGATACCGCCCAGCCTGTTTGTGCCGAATCCAATGAATAAAATTTTTGTAATGGCCCCACCACGCCGGTGATGACCCCGGTCGAGTAGCCGAACATCAGCCCCCCAAGCGCCGCTATGCAGCAAAGGGCATAGACGTATACAGAGTTGTGTTTTTTAGCCTGTGACATAAAAGGACCCTTAAATAGACCTCAGCGTGAGGTGTTGAGTTAAACCTGCTTTGTGAAAATGAATTTTATAATCTCTTTTTATCAGTTATGAAATAAATATTTTGCAATATGGGTCACGAAAATACGCTCATCCAGCAAAAAGCGGACGCCTTACTGGCGCATTCGTTCAAAGCACCCTAATGGGAGCGGGTTGCCCAAACTCAGGTAAAGGCAATACCCGCGCGCCACCGGGGCGCGCAAACCGCGGCCACAGGCATCTAACCGGGATCGTCAGGGCGAAGCCTTGATATATAATGAAATTTATTTTTCAATAAAAACGCATCATGTCGCGATCATGGAGGAGGAAACGCAAGAAATGGCGGCATAGGGAAAAAGACATTCATATTAAATATAATAATTTCAATATGTTGAAATTATCAGCGAATTTTATCTCAAACATTTCGTGATGCTGATAACAAAATAAATATTTTACTAATACATGATAGTGAAATAAATATTATAGTGCCGGTATGACTAGGAAACACATAAACGATACTGACGTCTATGTCAGATTAGGCACATGTTTTCGCTCAGTATTTTTATAGCCCACCTATTGGGCAATGAGCCGAAACCCAAATTGGAGTTCTTACACAATGTCCCCGTCCTCTTATCAGCATAATACGCGATACATACTGAGTATCTGCGGTATTGCAGCGTTAGGCGGTATTCTGTTTGGCTATGATACCGCCGTTATTTCCGGTGCGATTGGTTCCCTCACCGCCTACTTCAACCTAAGCCCTGGCGAAACCGGTTGGGCGGTCTCCTGTGTGATTATAGGCTGCGTCATCGGTGCGTTTGGTGCCAGTGTATTGACCCGGCGTTATGGCCGGAAAAAAGCGCTTATACTCTCCGCACTGTTATTCACCGTCTCCGCAGTGGGTGCCTCTGTAGCCCATACCTTTAGCTGGTTTGTTATTTTCCGCATTATCGGCGGTCTGGCGGTAGGCCTGGCGGCGACCGTATCGCCGATGTATATGTCCGAGATTTCACCGCGAGATATGCGCGGACGGGCATTAAGCATGCAGCAGTTCGCGATCGTGTTCGGCCAGATATTGATTTTTTATGTCAATTATAAAATTGCCAGCCTCGCCACCAATGCCTGGCTGATTGACATGGGCTGGCGCTATATGTTCGCCTCCGGGGTTCTGCCCTGCATTCTGTTTTGTATCCTGGTGTTTTATATTCCTGAATCACCTCGCTGGAGCGTCATGGCCGGCCATGAACAGCAGGCGCTGGAAACCCTGACCCGGCTGTCGAGCCCGGAACATGCCCAGCATTTGCTGGCGGAAATTAAAGACTCATTGGATATCGATCGACAAAATAATACGCAAAAAATGAATTTCGCCGATAAAAATGTTCGGTTTATCCTGATGCTTGGCTGCATGATCGCGGTACTGCAGCAGGTAAGCGGGGTAAACGTCATGATGTATTACGCGCCGATGGTATTAAAGACCGTCACCGGCAGCGCGCAAGAAGCATTATTCCAAACTATTTGGATTGGAGTCATACAATTGGTCGGTTCGGTTATCGGCGCGATGATGATGGATAAGATGGGCCGTCTGTCGTTGATGCGTTTTGGCACGTTGGGCAGTATTGTCGGCCTGCTGATTACCTCTTATGCACTCTTTAGTCAAACCAGCGGTTATCTGGCATTGTTTGGTATGCTGTTTTTTATGGTGTTTTATGCTTTGTCATGGGGTGTGGGCGCCTGGGTGCTTATTTCCGAAATATTTCCCAATCGCATGCGTTCGCAGGGCATGAGCATCTCCGTGGGCTGTATGTGGATAGCAAACTTTACCGTTTCCCAGGCATTCCCGATGGTGAACGACGACCCATTTTTATTCTCAACCTTCCATGGCGCGTTCCCAATGTGGATCTTCGCCGCTTTTTGCCTGTTCAGCTACTGGTTTATCGGCCGCTATCTCCCGGAAACCAAAGGCGTATCGCTGGAACATATGGAAAAAATCGTTATTGCCAAACGCTATCGGCAGCGCTTGCCTTCCGCGGTACTGGACGCGCGTATTCAACTGAATGAAAGTGACAAACGCTAGCGCGGCCCCACCACGGTCATAATCCCTATTGACATGAACGCTCCGAGAACCGTTGCCCTGAACCGGAAAATTTATCTCTTTTTCGGCTCAGGGCCAACCGGATGAATGAACCTCCGTCCTGGAAAGTCAGACTCACCTTATTTGAGGCTATTCTTAAGATCACCTGTAACCGCTATGAATCAAGATATCCCCACGACGGGAACAGGCTGCCTGAGTAGCGACAACTGGCGGAAATAAATAAAGCTTTATCATGCCGCCTGTTTGCTGAATACGCAGACTGGGCCATACGCTTCGCGATACTCGCCGCATCGGATTTGACTCAACCATCGCGGGAACATCTGCCGGTGAAATGATTAAACATCTTCCGTGGCATCCATTGCCGTACCGCCGTCGTTTAACCACTCATCAAGGCTGCCGGATATCATCAGATAGCACCCGCCTAGTACGGGATGCGGATGTTGTTATGATTTTGCGCAATAGGATATGTGAGTGAAGTACTACCGCTGAGGGTTTTTATACGCAATATGCTGGCACTGGCCTGCCAAGCATATTGCTCAAGCTCTGATTGATAAAAATAGGGGTGACTTTATTTTTTCAGTAATTCCCGCTCAATTCTTTCACGGGTTTCCACCGCCTGCCGCTGCATTTTTTCGGGATAACCAAACAACGAGGTGGCGATAATGGCTTCACCCCCGACGTTGAAAGTGCGGTCGGCGAAATTGATATCCCTCAGCGTCTGGAATAACGCGTCGAAATTTATCTCGCCTTCGCCAATACCCACATGCTGGTGAATGGTGGCATCCACGCCTGGCGGGTTGACAATATAACGGCAATTGCGCGTATGGTTCATCGTGTCGGCAATCAGCACATGGGACAATTCCTTGCCCGCATAATTAAGCATGCCAGACACGTCGCCCACGCCTCGGTCATAATAAAATGAGTGCGGTACGCTGTAGAGGTATTTGACGTGATCACTGCGCAGCGAGGAAACCAGATCCACGGTTTCATTATTTAATTCGCAGAAATCCCAGGGGTGGGACTGGATCTCCACGCGTATCCCTTCCCGCTCGATTATCGGCAATAGCTCTTCCATTGACCGATACCACATTTCATCGCATATTTCAGGCTCATTGGGCGTGCCGGACAGTTCAGTATTGATAACCGGCACCCCCATTTCCACGGCAATCTCAATCATCCGCTTCCAGTTTTTTACCGCCGCCTGGCGCCGGCTTTCGTCCGGGCCCGACCAGCGATACACCACGATAAACGAGGAAATTTCAACCCCCGTTTCCTTTAGCGCCCGTTTATATTCCGTGATGACGTCCCGTCCCGCCCGGGGATGTTTGTAAAACGGGTTAATACGCGGATGCGGTGACTGTTCTATATAGCCATAACCCCACTCCGCCACTTGCCGCACCATATCCGTAATACTCATCTCTTTGATGACGTCGACGTCAAAAGCAATTTTCATAACGTTTCCTTATTCTTTTTTAACGAAACTGTAGGAAAGACGATAGTAACGCCCGCGCATGACCGTCCATGCCCCCAAGGTTGGCGGGCTCCGGCGAGAGGCGTGCGCATAGCCGTCCATGTTCTCAATACTGCCGGGCTTCGGCGATATGCTCACGCAGCATGCGGTCGACCGCCTGAATACGTTCGCTGTCCGAAACCTGCGCGCCCCCGACTCGCCACCAGCTAAGGTATTTATGAATCATGGTCTTGGGCAGCACTTTGATATCCAGCAGCGTGGAAACCGTCTGCCGCTTCGCGTCTTCCAGCGCGAAATGCAGCTGTTCCAGCGTGGTGACACGATAACTCTTACAGCCATAGGCCGCGGCAATGGCGGCATAGTCCACCGGCACCAGGCCGCCGTTCAGCCGGTTCTTTTGGCCATCCCTGAAACGGAATTCGGTGAAAAAGCTATCCATGCCGTGTTCCATTTGCAGATTATTAATGCACCCATTGGTCATATTATCGAACAGCATCACATTGATTTTTAGACCTTCCTGGATAGTGGTGACCAGTTCGGAATGCAGCATCATAAACGAGCCGTCGCCGACCATTACGTAGACTTCCCGTTCTGGTTGCGCCATCTTGACGCCCAACGCCGCGTTCACTTCGTAGCCCATGCAGGAATAACCATATTCAACGTGATAGCCGTTGGTGCCGGTGGTACGCCATATACGCTGCAGGTCGCCCGGCAGGCTACCGGAGGCGGCCACGATCACCGCGTCCCGATCGATGCCGTTATTGACCACACCCAGTACCCGGCTTTGAGTCAGGAATGACTGGGTCAAGGCGTTGAATTCGGCAAATACCCTCTTGCGATTCAGGTGGTCGTCAATTTCGGGGATAAAATCCTCCCCACTGTATTCGACCTGGTAGACCCGTTCGATTTCCGCCAGCAGGGTGCGACGCACCTGCGCCACACGGTTATCCCAGCCGGCCCGATAGTCGGCCAGTCGTGCGTGCGTGGACAGGTCCTGCAATGCCAGACGGGCATCGGCCACGACGGTCAAACCGTCGAGTTTAAACGCATCGAACCGGCTGACGTTGATATTGAGAAAGGTGACGTCGGGATGCTGGAAAATCCACTTCGAGGACGTGGTAAAATCGGTGTAGCGCGTGCCGACGCCGATAACCAAATCCGCTTCCTGCGCCAATAAGTTGGCGGCGATGGTACCTGTTTCACCAATACCGCCCACGTTCAGCGGATGTGATGAAACCAGGGTTCCCTTACCCGCCTGAGTTTCGGCAAAAGGGATCTGGTAACGTTCGGCAAACGCCTGCAACGCCGCGCCGGCTTCGGAATATTTCACTCCGCCGCCGCAGATGATCAGGGGTTTGCGTTTACGTAATATCAGCGCCATCGCATCGTCAAGCATGGCGGTGGTTGCCGGGCGCCGCTCGATACGATACACGCGCTTTTGGAAAAAATACTCCGGGTAATCGTAGGCCTCGCCCTGCACATCCTGCGGCAGGGACAGCGTTACCGCGCCGGTCTCGGCGGGATCGGTCAAGACGCGCATAGCGCTGACGCAGGCGCTCATTAATTGTTCCGGCCGGCTGATGCGATCCCAGTATTTGCTGACAGTACGAAACGCATCGTTGGTGCTGATGCTGAGATCATGGGGTTGTTCGATTTGCTGCAGCGCCGGGTCGGGCTGGCGCGTGGCGTAGACATCCCCGGGCAACAGCAATAACGGAATGCGGTCGGCGGTGGCGGTGGCGGCGGCGGTGATCATATTGGCGGCGCCGGGGCCCACCGACGACGTGCAGGCAAAGATCTGGTGTCGCAGGGACTGCCTGGCGAAACCGGTGGCGGCGTGGGCCATGCCCTGCTCGTTGCGGCCCTGGTGGATACTCAGCTGACCAGAGTCCTGCTCCAGCGCCTGCCCCAACCCCAGCACATTGCCATGACCGAAAATGGCGAAGATTCCTTTGACGAACTTCTTCTCGGTTCCATCCACCTCCACATATTGATTATCCAGAAAACGCACCAGTGCTTGTGCCATGGTTAATCTTTTTGTTTTCATTTCTAAAATCCTTCCGGTTGGCGGGCACGATCGCCCGCCTGAGAGTATTGGAAAAGACGCCGCCCATATGATGCCGGTTTGGTCTGTCGGTTAAGGAACCACCACGATTGTAAGTGATATTCATGCCATTTTTAAATAAAATAAAATAAATATTTCATTTATGAGAGGAAGATCAAAAAATACCAACCAGGAAGATTTTGGTATGTCATTGGCTATCAAGGGTTGATGCATGGGATAAGGCCAAAGATAGCGTTATGTCAAATTTTGACCGCCTTCGCATAAATAGAATTTTTATTCTGAAATATGTTTTTATGAAAAAAATATCTTTATAATGTGCTGAGTTTTGAATCCGGTTGCCCCTCGCGCCCGTCACACGCCATGCCCAGCATGCGTAACGCCGCGGGCCGTTGCAGCGGTGCTGTATGACCGGCCGGCAAATTTATCTTATGGAGAGCTTAATGATGGCGAATGTAAAAACCTTACAATATCTGGTTGGCGGCCGCTGGCTAGATTCCAGGACATCCCGTTTTATGGACGTGCGTAACCCCAGCACCGGCGACATTATCGCCAAGGCTCCCTGCTGTACCGAGGATGAGGTGAACGCGGCCATCGCCGCCGCCCGGGCCGCGTTTCCCGCCTGGTCCAATACGCCGGCCATCAAGCGTGCGCAAATCATGTACCAGGTGCGCGATCTGCTGGTTAAACATGAAGAACGCCTGACGGCGCTGGTGGCGGAAGAAAACGGCAAGGCCTGGGGCGATGCCCTGGGTGACGTGTTGAAAGCCAAGGAAGGCACCGAACTGGCCTGCGCTATCCCCACTCTGCTGGCTGGGGAAAACCTTATGGATGCCTCGGTGGGGATTGATACCACGCTTTATCGCGAGCCTATCGGCGTGTTTGCCGGCATCGTACCCTTTAATTTTCCCGCCATGATCCCCATGGGCTGGATGGCGCCGTTGTGTATCGCCGCGGGTAATACGTTGGTGATCAAAGCGGCCAGCATGACGCCGATGACCTGCATGGAAATAGCCAAACTCTACCATCAGGCCGGCGTGCCGGATGGCGTGATTAATATTGTTACCTGTTCGCGCCATGAAGCCGATCTGTTCCTTACCCACCCCGAGGTCAACGGCGTGTCATTTGTCGGCTCCACCGCGGTCGGGCTGCATATTTACGCCAAGGCCGCGGCGCATGGTAAACGCGTACAAGCGCTGTGTGAAGCCAAAAACCATGCCCTGGTTTTGGCCGACGCGCCCATCAAGCGTACTGCGGCGGGGATTATCAATGCCGCCTTCGGCTGCGCGGGCGAACGCTGTATGGCGTTACCGGTCGTCGTGGCGCAGGAAGAGATAGCCGATCGGTTGGTGGCGGCCATTCTGGAAAAAGCCAAAGAGCTGAAGGTGGGTCCCGGTTACCAGCGCGATACGGACATGGGTCCGGTGATTTCCGCCGAACATAAAATCGCCGTGGAAAATTGGATTACCAAGGGGGTGGAGGAAGGCGCCGAATTGGTTTTGGACGGCCGCGGGCGCAAGGTCGAGGGATTTGCGCACGGCTATTATGTCGGCCCGACCCTGTTTGATCACGTTACGGAAGCCATGAGCATCGGCAAGGAAGAAATTTTTGGGCCGGTATTATGCATTAAACGGGTCAAGGACTTTGAGGAAGGCCTGCGCATCATGAATCAAAATCCACTGGCCAACGGCTCGGTCATCTTTACCCAAAGCGGCCACTATGCCCGCGAGTTTCAAAAACGTACCCACGGCGGCATGGTCGGCATCAATGTCGGCATTCCGGTACCGGTGGGGGTATTCCCCTTTTCCGGCCATAAAAATTCCTTTTTCGGCGATCTGCACTGTCTGGGCAAGGACGGCGTGCGTTTCTACACCGAAAGCAAATGCGTCACCAGCCGCTGGTTTGATGAGCAAGAGCGCCAGCGTGAAAAAGTGGACTCCTGGGACGGCACCATTTAAGCGCGCGTCATCGCGGCGATGCTGAATGACCCCGAGGCGGCCCCAGGCCGCCTCATCCTTCTCGCCGGCGTCGTAAGGAAACCTATGCCACCGTTATCCCATGCAGCGGCCAGTCACGGGCAAACGCGCCTGCTGCGCATCAGCGTTGCGATGTTTATCGCCTATATGACCGTTGGCTTGCCCCTGGCCGTCATTCCTCTTTATGTACACCAACGGCTTGGGTTAAATAATACCCTGGTGGGAGTAGCCGTCGGTATCCAGTTTATTGCCACGGTGCTGACCCGTGGTTACGCCGGCCGTTCGGCCGATCGTCAGGGCGCCAAACGCACTGCCTCCCAGGGCATCATCACCTGTTCAGCGGCCGGATGCGCCTATATGCTTTCAGCGTTATTACCGGTGGGCGTGACCGGCCAGTTTGCCTGGCTTGTCGCCGGCCGGCTGATCTTGGGCCTAGGAGAAAGCCAGTTATTAACCGGTAACCTGACCTGGGGGCTGGGGCTGGCGGGGGCGCGGCACTCTGGCAAGGTGATGTCGTGGAACGGCATGGCCACCTACGGCGCCCTGGCGGCGGGAGCCCCCTTGGGACTCTGGCTTTACCACCAATGGGGATTTGCCGCGCTGGGGATATCCACCGCCGTGCTGCCGCTGTGCGCCCTGGCGGTTAACCTCGGCGTGCCCCACGTCGCGCCGCGCCGGGGCACTCCTATCCCCCTCGCCACCATCCTCGGGCAAATATGGCAACCCGGGCTGGCCCTGGCGCTACAGGGGACGGGGTTTGCGGCCATCGGCACCTTTGTTTCCCTGTACGTTGACGCCCATCATTGGGGCAACGCCGGCTTTGCCCTTACCGCCTTCGGCGTCGCCTTTGTGGCGGTGCGCCTGCTCTTCGGCGGCTGGCCGGATCGGTTGGGCGGAAGCCGCGTGGCCGGCGTTTCGTTGCTGATTGAATGTTGCGGACTGCTGCTGCTGTGGTTCGCTCCGGTCTTTTGGCTGGCCCTGTCGGGCGCGGCGCTGACCGGCTGCGGTTGTTCATTGATCTTCCCGTCGCTGGGCGTGGAAGTGATAAAGCGGGTCGGTGCCCATGTGCGCGGCACCGCGCTGGGTGGATTTTCCGCGTTCCAAGATATAGCCTATGCCATGACCGGCCCCCTGGCGGGGTTGCTGGCCACCGGCGCCGGCTATCCGTCGGTATACCTCGGCGCCGCCGGCTGCGCGCTCGCCGGCGCGCTAGTGGTCTTTGCCATGGCGAATACCCGGATCAGGTAACGCCGATGCCGGCGGGCTTTACCCCGTCGCTTGCCGGCTAGCCGGTATATTTAGCGGTTTTTTTGCCCGCGTGAGCGTTTTTTTTCGACGTATTGATCAGCGCCAAGGACAACATCAGCGTCTGGGAAAGACACATGGACGAAACCTGCGAGCGAAAACCATCTATCTGGGCCTCGCGCACCACAAAGCAAATGTCGCTGAACGCCGCCAGCGGACTGACCAGGCTATCGGTGATGGCAATTTGTTTGGCCCCGCTTTTGGCGCCCAGCGAAACCAGATCCACCACCTCCTGCGCATAGGGCGAATAACTGATGGCGATCACCACATCATCTGGCTGAACCATGCTCAGCTGTTCGGTAAACATGCCGCCAAGACCGTCAATCAGGAACGCTCTGCGTTCCAAATGGCGCAACGCATAGGTCATATAGGCGGCAATACTAAAAGAACGACGCAGACCAATAACATAGATATTATTTGCGTCCACCAATAATTGCACCGCTTTATCCAGATCCGCCTCATTGATCTGTCCCGGCAGTTGCTGGATGGCCAGGCTATTAACCATACTGAAAGTATTAAGGATTTCCATCGGTGTTTCCGGCGCGCTGTTATCGTTGCCGGTGGTCTGGCGGAATAAACGCGCGCGCTCAGTATAGCTAACGGTATCTTCCATAAGATTCTGGCGGAACACTTGCTTCATTTCATTAAAACCGTCAAAACCAAAGGCATTGGCAAAGCGAATTAATGTTGAAGGCGGCACACTCGCTTTCTCGGCAATCGACGCAATAGTATCGAAAGGAATGCTGTTGCTATTATCCAATACATAACGTGCAACCTGTTTCAACCGTTTACTGAGCTGGTCGTATTGGTTGCGTATTTCGTCTTGCAAAGCCGAGAGTTCGGAAGTTGTTGTCATGGAAACCACACATTGTGAATTCGAGCAAAAATGCTAATCCTGATTATTATGATTGAAAATTTCAAATCAACAACTTATTGAAAATATCTCGTCATTTTTTTAGTTTAGCATGGTGACATAATGATAAAAGGCACTGTGCATGAATGACTTCACGCACAGTGCCCGCACACCATAACAGGATTTACGGCCGCGCGGGGCGGTAGATGCGCCAATAACCGATTAGCTTCATAAAATTTAATTTAACCGCCTCGATTAATTGCCCATCATCCAGTTCGCCACGAAACCATTGGGCGGAGGGTTCGGCAAATATTGTGCGTCCCACCGCGAATCCCTTCACGCACGGCGCATCCGCAGCGGCTGCAAAACCGGCCTTCAAATGTTCCTCCGAGGCGTCAAGCCCGAGGATCACCACCCCGCGGCAATAGCGGTCATGACGGTCGATAACCTCCCCTATATCGCGCCAGTACCTCGGCGAGAGCGGCGGCAGTTTCCACCAGTCCGGCTGTATGCCCAATTGGTAGAAGCGTTGCAGGATCTGGCCGTAGTAAGCCTGGTCCTGGTCCGGATGGCTCTCCGGCAGGATCACTTCCAGCAGCAGTTCATGGCCGGACTGGCAGCAGGCGTGATAGACCTCGGTTATCAGTGCCTCCTGTTCCAGGCGCATTTCCTCGCTATCCTTGGGATGGTAAAACACCAGGCATTTAACCACATGCTCCTGCGGCCACCCGATCAGCTGCGAGCCGATATCGCCATGTTCCAGGCGCAGCGGCCGCGAACCGGGCAGCTCTATTGGCCGGCCAATCCACCAACCCTGCCCGGTAATCTCATTGAGCGCCGCCTGGCCAAAGGTGGTATCGGCCAAAATGCCGCTGTTGTCTTTCAACCCTGCCGCAACCGCGGCCTGCCGCGCACCCTGTAGCAGCAGCAGTTTCAAGCGTGGAATATCGCTGTCATCCTTGCCCGCGGCATGGGCCAAATCGACCAATTGCTTACGATGGTCGAAGGCGAATACGCAAAGTTCGGACCATTGCTGCCTGCGCGTGGTAACCCGATGCAGGTGGTTAAGGCGCGCATCCTTGTCCGGGCGCAATACGCTATTTTCCCGCAGCAGATAATCGTCCAGTTCCGCGCGGGTAGGCATTGCCGGCGCGCAGCCGTGGCGCGACACCACCAGCGCCCCACAGGCATTGGCATAGCGGCAGGCCTGTGCCCAGCCTTCGTCGTTCAGGTAGCCGCGCAGCAGACCAGACATAAACGCGTCCCCGGCCCCCAGCACGTTAAGCACATCGACCCTTACGCCGCTGAACAATGTCACATCGTTCCAAGCGGCCGGGATCGCCCCCTCGAAAACCGAGCATCCCTGCGCGCCGCGTTTGCAGACCAGCGTAGCCTGGCTTACTTTGCGCACGTTGCCAAGCGCTTCCAGCGTGTCGGTGCTGCCCCCGGCAATATGGAACTCCTCCTCCGTGCCGACGATTAAATCGAAATGGTGCAGTACGTCCTGCAATTCGCGTGTGACGCGTTCAGACGAAACAAAACGCGTCTCGCCATCGCCCAGAGCGGTGAGCCCCCACAGCACCGGGCGATAATCAATATCCAGGGCGCGGCGCAATCCGTGACGCTGCGCCAGCTCCAACGCCTTAAGTACCGCGGCGCGGGTATCGGGATGTGACAGATGGGTGCCGGTAATCGCCACCGCCCGCGCGGAGGCAATATAATCTTCACTGACATCATCCGGCGTCAACGCCATATCCGCACAGTTATCGCGATAAAAAATCAGCGGGAAGGTTTCCTGGCTCTTCACCCCCAGGATAACCAGCGCGGTCAGCCGCGTTTTGTCGGTAATAAGATACTGGGTATCCACCCCGGCGCGCTGCAGCTCTTCCCGCAGGAAGCGGCCCATATGTTCGTCGCCGACCCGGGCCAGCATGCCGGACTTTAACCCCTGCACCGCCGTGCCATAGGCCACATTACCCGACGATCCGCCCAGGTATTTGGAAAAAGTGGTCATATCCTCCAGACGCGCGCCAATCTGTTGGCCGTATAAATCCAGGGCAATACGGCCGATGCAGATGACATCTAGCGTTTTCTGCGCTGCACCCATTGATGGGTCCTCCTTTCTTAATATGAAAAATTATCATCCATGATAAGGATTAAATATTTCATTTACAACTAGTTTAGAAATATAAATTCCATTAGTGGCGGCGAAGCCTTTATGCGTTCAGCAGGGCGATGCTGTGATTAATTTCCCGTTCGATATCCGCCTCGCTCCATTGGCCGAGGACTGAGGAAAATGGCTCAAACGAGTAACATCCCTGATATCCCATCTTTTCCAGACGCCGTACCTGGGCGATATTGTTCATACGATCCCGGGGACTGAGCATAATGCGCTCTTCGTCGCCCAGCAGGGTTTTACCTCGCCC
The DNA here is from genome assembly GCA_015654745.1 of Enterobacterales bacterium. Taxonomy (GTDB): domain Bacteria; phylum Pseudomonadota; class Gammaproteobacteria; order Enterobacterales; family Enterobacteriaceae; genus Acerihabitans. Next base: position 36,941 of record JAATGH010000338.1, on the reverse strand, counting down.
GTCCTCCACGCCGGAAAGATGGACCAGGCCTATGTTTTCGATGGCGATATCGGCCTCGAATGCGGCCTCATCCTCGACGTACAGATAATGATGAAAACTGTCGAGCACGATGCTAAACGCACCGCCGGTATTGCGGATAATCGTCTGGGCCAGGGTGGCCGAGCGCAGCGAACTGATGCCAAAACCCAGCGGCTCGACATACCCGGCTACGCCATATTTGGCGAATAATGGTGCCAGTAGCAACAGCATTTCAGCGGTGTCATGTTTTTTTTCCTCGTCGGCGCGATGATCCGTAGCATCGCAATGGGGGCACAGGACCAGGGCCTGTGCATGGATGGCGTTGGCTTCCCTTAACATTTTTTCAGCATTGATAAGCACCTGCCGGCGCTCCGCCAGCAGATTAAAGCGGCCCAGGGCATTGATGGTGATAATCTCGATTCCCAAACGCTCGGCCAGCGCGTTGACCTGCGCCACGCTGAGTGAATCGGTGACTTTACCGCTGGGCATATCGTTACGCAGTTCCACTTTAGTTAAACCGCAGCGCGCAACTAGTTTAAAAAAATCTTCAATACCCAGATTGGGGGCGATTTTCCGGTTAATGCAAAATCTGTTATGGGCAATGGTCATCTTGATACTCCTACATCTCTTATCGAGTGCGTGATATAAATTTTTCATGTTCAAACAGGCGACTGTAAGAACGCCGTTAATTTTTGCTGATTTATAGCAGAGTTAAAAATTTAATCATAGAAATTATTAAAACATTTATTTCATAATTAATTAATAATGAAATATTAAATTTTAGAGCTGGCTCATAAAAAAACGGCAGGTGTCGCGGGGAGGTCATCATCAAGGGAGGTTAAGTGCCCAGGCAGGACGCGCGGGCAAACGTATCAGCGCGCAGGCTGGGGAATGTCCGGGCCTGCGCGTTACGGGTAAGGCGGATTAACCGATATATTTCTCCATATTTTCCCGACATTCGGTGGCGATGGCGTATAAATCCGCCTCCCAGCGATTGGGGCTGAATAATTCCGCCGACCACATACCGTCATAGCCGGTTTGTTTCACCGCATCGGACCAGGCCTGAATATCGATTTCCCCCTCTCCCGGCATATAGTTGCGCAATACCATCTGATCCCAGGCCTCCCCCGATTTGGGCAGGCGGCCATCGCAAAAATGTACGCCGTAGATAAGACGCTTATCTAGCCGGGCAATATCCGCCGGGGTGGATCCCGAGGCATACAAATGCCAGAAATCAATCACCATGCCGACATTCGTTTTATCGATGCGTTTGATGGTCTGCAACGCCTGCCCTAGCGTCCTGAATTTGGTGAAGGCGATCACTTCGATCTGGTAGCGCACACCATACTGCGCTCCGATATCGGCTATCTCAGCAATATTTTCCGCCATGATATCCATCACCCGTTGATCCGATTCATAATCAATGCCGTTCAGCGCCAGGATTTGTACCGTTGGGCAGTCCAGTTCAGCGGCGGCCTGGGTTAAGCGGGCGGCTTCCGCCAGCATCCGGCGCTTGTCATCAGGCCGGTGACGTTCTATTTCCAGCAGCGCATTGACGCAGCCGGTGGTTAGCCCGTAGTCGTCCACCACTTTTTTTAACGCGCGGGTAGTGCCGCCGTTATCCAGGTACCGCAGCAGCTTGCTGCTTAATATCTCCAACGCGTCATAGCCGGTATCACGTGCGATCCGGGCATCAGTCAGCACATTACAATAATGCGTGGAAATGCCGTGTAATGCTTTATACATAACGATCTCCGCGGTTAGGACCGGCCGCCGATTGCCGGTTAGCCATTTTTATGGGTAGTGCCTTTTGTTCCCATGCATTCCTGCGGGGGTATTATTGCCGTGGTAAATACTGGCTGATTCCCCAAACCACCAGCGCATGGTCTTCATGGGACGGTAGCCCGCTGACGCTGACCGCGCCGATAATAGCGCCATTTTTCAGTAACAGCGGAAAGCTGCCGCCATGGTCGGTATATTCACGGTGATCGATATAATTTTGCTGCTCCATGCGCTGGCCGCTGGTTTCATAGTTAAGCCCGGCAAACATGGAAGAGTGCCCCAGCCGTAAAACGGTATTGCGTTTGCGGCGCATCCATTCCAGGTTGTCGGCGGTGGAGCCGGGCAAGGCGGAGACAAACAGCACCTGGCCGAAGGCATAGACTTCGATAGCGACCGGGGCGCTGATTTGCGCCGCACGGTCGCGTATCAGGCCGCCGATGGTCCATGCGGCATCAAAATCCAGGGTTTCGAAGCGGTGTTCAGCTTCCTGGGCGAGTAAATATTCCAGGGTAAGTACTTGACTCATTGATTTTTTCCTTAAGCAAAGGTCATCGCCGATGGCCTTTGCTCTATGACAGCGTTGTTAGCGGCGGGATGGGTAGTCGTCGGAATTAATCCAGGCGTGATCCGCTTCCCAGGTAAATTTCCATTGGCGCACCGGTCCGGCCATGACGTTAAGGTAATAATTGTCATAACCCGCCAGGGTGGCCACCGGATGGTATCCTCGTGGCACTTTGACCACGTCCCGATCGTAGACCGGCATACACTCATCCAGAGAACGATCGTCGGTATAGACCCGCTGCAGGCAAAATCCTTGCGGGGGGTTGATACGGTGATAGTAGGTTTCTTCCAGATAGGTTTCCGCGCTGGAATTTTTGCTGTCATGCTTATGGCTGGGATAGGAACTGGTGTCGCCCTCATCGGTAAAGACCTCCACCACCAGCAGGCTATCGGCCGGGGCGCTGTCCGGCAGAATATTATGTACCAGGCGCTGGTTACGCCCCTTGCCACGATGTTCAACCCCGACGTCCTCCGGGGCAATCAGCCGCGCGGATAAGGACCCGAAGCCGGGCGCGCGGCAGACCGCCAATTCCAGGTCGCCGTGCGCAACGACGCGCACGGCATTATGATGCGGAACGTAAACCGAGTAGGGCGGCGTGCGCTCGAACGGGCTTTGCCGTTTGCCGATATGGTTAAATTCCTGGTCCCGGGTCGTAACGCTAGCCACGCCGGACACCAATACCAGGCAGCGCTCCTGGCCATCGGACGGTAGCGCCAACGTCTGTCCCTCGTGTAGCCGGTAAACATCAAATCCGACATAGCTCCACGCGGCGTTTTCAGGCGTGACGTGCTGGATGCGCCCCGCCGCGTTGGGCGACTGGCATTTCTCGAGTAATGACATCATCATTCCCTCATGTTTGCGTTACTGTTTAACCCAGGGTGGGCATACTGAACTCCGACACCGTCTGATGCCCGGTTGGCCAGCGGGAGGTGACGGTTTTCATGCGGGTATAGAAACGCACGCCGTCGGGCCCATGGACATTCAGCGCGCCAAAGACGGATCGCTTCCAGCCGCCAAAGGAGTGAAACGCCATCGGCACCGGCACCGGCACGTTGACGCCAACCATGCCGGCCTCGACCTGCTGAACAAAATCCCGCGCATAATGGCCGTTGGTGGTAAAAATAGCGCTGCCATTGCCGAACTCGTGGCCGTTCACCGTGCTGATGGCGGTGGCGTAATCGGATACTCGCACCACGCCCAGCACCGGTCCAAAAATCTCCTCGCGGTAGATAACCATATCGGTGGTGACATGATCAAACAAGGTGCCCCCGACGTAAAAACCGTCGGGATGTCCCGCTACCTTTATCTTGCGGCCATCAATGAGCAGCGTAGCGCCTTCCTCAACGCCGCGATCGATATAACCCACCACCTTCCGCTGGTGCGCCTGCGAAACCACCGGACCCATTTCATTCTCCTCACTGCCGGCGCGCATGCCCGGCCCGACCCGTAGAGCGGTAATCAGCGGCGTTAGTTTGGCGATAAGCTTGTCCGCGGTGTCATCACCTACCACCACCACAATCGGCAACGCCATGCAGCGTTCCCCGGCGGAACCGAACGCGCCGCCCATCACGGCATTCACCGTGGCGTCGAGATCGGCGTCGGGCATGATTATGGCGTGGTTTTTCGCTGCGCCGAACGCCTGAACCCGCTTACCGTGCGCACTGGCCGTACTGTAAATATGCTCCGCCACCGCCGATGATCCGACAAAGCTGACCGCCTGGATGCGCGCATCGGTGGTTAACAGACTGGCCGCGCGATTGCCGCAGTGCACTACGTTAAACACGCCGTCGGGCAATCCGGCTTCCTTGAGCAGTTGCGCCATGAAAATCGAGGACGAAGGCACCGGCGCCGGCGGCTTTAAGATAAAGGTATTGCCGCAGGCAAGCGCGATGGGAAACATCCACATCGGCACCATCGCCGGAAAATTAAACGGCGTAATACCGGCCACCACGCCCAGCGGTTGCATCAGGGAATAGCTGTCCACGCCGGTGCCCACATTACCCGAGAACTCGCCTTTAACCAGATGAGGGATGCCGCAGGCAAACTCCACCACCTCGATACCGCGGGTAATCTCGCCCAGGGCGTCGGAATAGACTTTACCGTGCTCGCCGACAATCAGCTGCGCCAGCTCGTCGCGGCGTTGCTCCATCAGCGCCTTGAAATTAAACAATACCCGCGCACGGCGCAGCGGCGTGGTCTGCGACCATTGGGCAAAGGCGCGATGCGCCACGCTTATTGCCTGCTCGACTTCCGCTTCGCTGCTTTGTGTTACAAATGCGGTGATTTTACCCGTGGCGGGATTTGTCACCGGCAGGGTATCCCCACTTGAGCTTTGGCAGACCTTGCCGTTGATAAAGTTTCCAATCGTATTCATCGCTTTTCCCTTTCATTGTACTGTCTGGCGTCATCCGGCCGGTAGCGGCCCGCCGGATCGGTTATTGATAGCCATTACTGTACTTTTTTAGAAAAAATATTTCAAATAAATTATTTTAGAATTTTATATTGATAATTTTCATCTCTGTAAGTCTGCATTTTTTGGTTCAAAACCCCTTAACGTCATTCAATATTGATATAAAATACCGATAATTTATCTTTATATGGCGTAAAATACCAATTCATTGATAAAAATAGTCAAAATGACGACATTGGCATCATTCGTTTTTATGATCCAGATAACAGAATTTATTTTTCACTAATGCTAAAAAATCGCTCTATTCGCGATATATTTGAAATAAATAATTCAAAGGAGCTAAAAATGGCATTACCCTCGCATCTTCCCCAGGCGCGTAACCCCGACCCGTTATCGGTTCCCTCCCTGAGTTGGGGCATTCTTGGCCCAGGGTGGATTGCTCAGCGTTTCGTGACCTCGGTACGGGAGCATACCGGCCAACATATTCATGCCGTAGGCGATATCAACCTTGCCAGCGCGCGCCAATTCGGTGAACGGTTCGGTATCCCCAAGGCGTATGGTTCGAGCCAGGAACTGGTGGCGGATAAAGATATTGACGTGGTCTATATTTCCACGCCCCATCACACCCATTTTCCCTGCGCGCTGCAGGCGATTAACGCGGGCAAGCATGTCCTAATCGAAAAACCGCTGGCGCTTAATGCCAGCGAAGTCGCACAGTTGCGCGACCTCGCGCGCAGCAAAAAGGTCTTTATGATGGAGGCCATGTGGACCTGGTATCTGCCCAAATACGATGTGCTGCGCCAGTTGCTGGCAGAGCGGGTAATTGGCGAGATACATTCGGTCATTGCCGATCATGGCGAACATTTCGGCCCGGAGCACCGTATCATGCGCGCGGATATGGCCGGGGGCCCCCTGCTGGATCTGGGCTCTTATCCGGTGGCGCTGGCCACTAAAATCCTGGGACCGGCCCTGCAGGTGCTGGCATCCGGCCAGCCGTCGCCGGCCGGTGTAAACGGCCAGGCTTCGATAATTCTGCGGCATGCACATGATCATCAATCCTCGCTGCATACCACATTATTCAGCCATACGCCGGGCAGTGCTACCCTGGCCGGTACCGAGGGATTTATCTTTATAGAAGGCATGTTTTATACCCCAGGACCTTTCCATGTGTATAACAATCAACGGGAAGTCATTAGTTACCAGGAGCCCAGGGCCTCTTATGACCAGCTTTATCATGAGGCGGTACATCTGGCTTTTTGCGTGGCCGCGGGGTTGACGGAATCCCCTTTGCGACCGCTGGATGATTCCCTGGTGACCATGCAAACCATCGACGAGGTACGCAGGCAATTGGGCATTGTATTTGACCAGGAGCGAGTTTCCGTGCGCTGAGGCGCCATCGAGCGCCCGCGTTCCCACAGGGACGGGGAGCGCTCGACACTGGGCGGAGCGTTATTCCAATGAAATCCGATCCGTCTCACACTATGAAATTTATGTTTCAAATAGTATACCGGTAGAAATTTGAGTCTGGCCAGACAGACTTTTTATCCCCGGAGAAATCATGAAACAGTGCTTTTGCCAGTGCGATGAGATAGCAAAAAACCAGTCTTGTCTGGCTTATGCGAGCATAGTGGAAAAGAAGGAAGGCCATTTTTCCAGATTCATGCATATGCATCATGATATTGTTGAAATAATCCTGATTACCGACGGCAGTGGTGAATATTTTATTGATAACACCTCCTACGTTATTAATAAAGGCGATTTAGTCATTTATAATAGCCTGGTAGTTCATGATGAATTCCTGGTACAGCAGAACGCCATCGGCACGCTATGCTGTGGCATCAAGAATATTGCCAAACCGGGATTGCGTGGCAATGCGTTAATAACCGATTCGGCGTCTCCCGTTTTTCATTTGAATCAGAATTACGACATTATCTATACGCTGATGAAATCCATTTTTTCCATGCTGGCCCAGGCTGTGAACCATAAAGATCGGCTGGCTCAGCAGCTTACCCAGGTGCTGCTTGAATATCTGAACCATAATATTCTGGCCGCAGGTGAAGAGAGTCATGCTAAAAACAATCTATTGCTGACGGCTCGGGTAAAAACGTACATCGATCATCATTTTACCGAACAGCTGCAGCTCAATACCCTAGCGGAGCTGTTTGGCGTAAGTCCTTTTTATCTGGCGCATGAATTTAAGAAAAATTATGGTTATTCGCCGGTCGCCTATCTGATTAAAAGAAGATTAGGCGAAGCGCAGACGCTGCTAACCACCGCAACCAACGGCGGATTGTTTGAAAAAATTACCGACATTGCCTACCTGGTTGGCTTTAATAGCCTTAGCCATTTCCAGACCTCCTTCAAGACCAATGTGGGCAAAACGCCGGGACAATACCGCAATGAATATCTAAAAGAAAACAGTGCAAAAATGCTGATGTCATAATCACGCAACTTACCCCCGCGGGCCGGGCGCGCTGTGCCAGTATCCCGCATCATCGAGCCAGCCAACTTTAGAGATTTTCCCGCGCTAATCGGTCTGATTGTCGGTTTGCGCGGCGAGAAAACTCATGCCAGACCACCACCGGTTATCAAGAAACAGGAAATGACAGGTTAAGCGATCCGGTCGCGTCCAATACAAGGCGGAGGAAATAGGGTTTTTGGTTGGATAAATAAGAAAATATTCCGAAAATTTGATATTGCGCTAGGTAATCTTCTCGATACGATGCCCATTATATATCCTCTATTGTTAAGCAAACGTTGATGTTTAGACGACAAGCTATTGATACCTTCAAGTGCAATTTGTTTAAGACATATAACCGTTTTCTGTGTTACTTTATGAAATATAAAGGAAATAAAGGTTGTTAAAAAAACTTTTTGCCCCGTCCGCACTGAACTCACCGCTTGGAAGAAGCGCAACCTTTTTTTTTGTGCTGATAAGTCTTGCTGTTTTGGCAACCAATGGGTGGACATTATGGGGTTCCTGGCAAAAGACGCTTGAAGGAACAAAAAGTCAAAGTAGAAATCTCTCCGTGTCGCTGGCGCGCCAGGCAGAGGATACGTTTCTGCAGGCTGAAATCACGCTGGCGGATGTGGTGCGTGATATTAACACCCGGGGCGACGCTATCCTGACCACGCCGATATTCCGCCAGCAATTGGTGGATCGGTATAGCAAGTTGCCCCAGCTCCGTGGCCTTTTCGTTTATGACGCGAAAGGGAACTGGATGGTGACGACCAGCGATAAAGTCCCCGCCGGAGCAAACAATTCCGATCGCGAATATTTTATTTATCATCGCAACCATACGGATGAGTTAGTGCATATAGGCTCCGTGGTGCGCAGCCGCTCGAGCGGGGATCTGATCATCCCCGTATCTCTGCGTTTGACGGACGCCAATGGCAATTTTAACGGTGTTGCCTTGGCTACCATCAGTATCGATTATTTCAAACATTTTTATAATTATTACGAACTAGGCCCGCATGACTTACTCGGCCTGATCATGACCGATGGCACATTGTTGTATGTTCGCCCTTTCCCGGACTCGGTTATCAATAAAAAATTCTCTTCCAGTCCTCTGTTCACCGAGGGTCTGAAAACAACGGATAGCGGTAGCGCAATATGGCGCTCAGCCATTGACGGTGTCGTGCGCATCTACGGCTATAGCCGCCTAAAACGCTATCCACTGGTGGTAAGCGCCGGCTATTCGCGCAATGAAATCTGGCAACAGTGGATGGCGGATCACATCGTGGATGCGGTGCTGAATATCCTACTGCTGCTGGTGATCTTAACGATGGGCATATCAATGCTCAGGCAGGTCAAAACAAACGTGAAAAATCAGTTTGAACTGACCCATATACGTGATGAGCTGGAAATGATCAACCACACCCTGCAGTCGTTGGCTTTAGTCGATGGATTGACCGGTCTGGCCAATCGGCGGCAGTTCGATATCTTCCTCAAGCAGAGCCTTCGCGCCGCATCCACCGCTAAACAGTCGCTCTCCCTGCTGATGATAGATATTGATTTTTTCAAGGGCTATAACGATACCTACGGCCATGTCGCCGGCGATGAATGCCTTAAACGGGTTGGCGCGGCGTTTAAACATTTGCCGCTAAGGAATACCGACCTGGTGGCTCGCTATGGGGGTGAAGAGTTCGCCATCGTCCTGCCGGCCACTTCTACGGCGGCCGCGCAACAAGCGGCGCTTAATGCCCTTAACGCGATTCGGCAGCTCGGCATCATTCATGAAGCCACGGCGATACCCGATAAAGTGGTGACTATCAGTGTCGGCGTATATACGGCCTTCGCTGAAGGAATTTCAGATGAAGCCGAACGATTTAAAGAAAATGCAGATCAGGCGCTTTATGACGCTAAACGGAACGGGCGTAATAGAATAGAGATCAAAGTGTGATCGCCTCTGCCGTCACCGGGCCGGGCATCGGCCGTCTTGTAGCAGAATACCGGGTAAAGCGGGTATCATTACCGCATGTTTTAGCTGATATCATCCAGGGTCTTGCCGTGATATTCATGGAGTGCGACACAATGCCAGAAAAGCGAATCGAGAGGGAAAAACGCACCATCCTCGAAATGATCAACCTTTATGAGCAGCATTGTCCGCAAGCGTTAGCTGACGCGGCATATTACCGGGCATTGTATGAATATGCGGCCAAGCGCCTCGATCGGTGCGCCTTTGGTGAAGAGAAACCTGCCTGTAAACAATGTCCCATTCACTGCTATCAACCCGCCCGTCGTGAAGAAATGAAACGGATCATGCGCTGGTCAGGGCCGCGCATGCTTTGGCGCCACCCCATCCTGACCCTGCGACATATGATTGACGATCGGCGCCCCATACCGCCATTGCGCGAGAAATACCGGCGGAAATAGCGTACTTATTCTCCGCGCAGCGCCCGGGGAAACAGCAGATTATTTTCCAGATGGACATGTTCCATTAAATCATCGGTAAAATCACTGATGCCGGCATAAAGCGCGCGCCAGGTAGTACAAGCCATGGCCGGTGGAGTCCCGTTATCGGTCAATTTATTGATCAGTTCCAGTTGCCGCCCGGCATCATCATGTTCGAGCTCCATGACGGAAATCGGCCCGGCCGCATGGGATCCCATTCCCTGTTTAATCATAGGAAACAGCACCTGCTCCTCTTTCATCATATGATCACCCAGATCCTGGAAGAGTAAGGTCAATTGCCTAGCCAGTCCGCGCGGGCATGTCGGCTTATCCTGATGTACCCGTTCCACTTTTTCCGCCATCACTATCAGTTCCGGCAACTGTTCCCGATGGCGTTGATGATAGCGCGCCAGAATATGATCGATCAGTTCAGCCAACGCGCTATCCTGCCAGCTCATGGTGTCTTCGGGCTGGCGCGTCAACGCTGCCAGCTGAGCTTCTATCAGTTCAATATCCAAGTTTTGCTTATCGGCGGCCCGCAACAAGGTCTGCTTGCCCCCGCAGCAGAAATCCAGACCATACTGACGAAATAGCCTGGTGGCGCCTGGAATGGTTATAGCCAACGAACCAAGAGCCTGTTCGCGATATTGCATAATAACACCTTATAGAGTAGGTAATTTTAAGATGCATTATAGATGCATCTTAAAATGATTATCCATAATCCCTAATAGGTAGGCGTGATCCGAACCATGACATCATCAGCCGATAACTCGGTTATTTCACTGACGGCCAAGCGCTAAAAAGCTCGACCCCGGCCCATAAACCAAGGGCAGCGGCCCACGGCACAGTGTCGCAAGCAAGGCGTCATGGCCTGGCGCCACCGCCCGTTGGCGAAAACGGTAGCCGCGCACCCTTTAGGAATAAAAACGCCAGCAGCAACCCGCCCCATAGCGCCATCGTGAGATAACTGCTCACGCCCATGATATTCAGCCCACTTTCCAATATCTGCAGCAGCACCAACGCCAATACCATGCCGATGATCCGCCCGAAGCCGCCGTCCGGATTAATCCCCCCCAGCACCGCCGCGAGAATGCTGGTCAGCAGATAGGACTCGCCATAGGCGGCCTTGGCCGAATTCAGTTTCGACATCATAAGCAACGCCGCCGCCACGCACAGCAGCGAGGAGATGACATACACCACGATAAGGGTGCGCGGCGTATTGATTCCACTATAGTGCGCCGCGCGGGGATTAGAGCCAATCAGATAGATGCGCCGGCCCAGCGCGGAGCGATCCAAAACCACCCAAAGCACCAGCGCCACGGCGGCAAACAGAAACAGCGGTAGCGGAATGCCCAGCCAGCTGCTGTGATTGAGCCACAGCACATACTCGGGAAAATTGGAAATGGCTCTGCCCTTTGACAACAAAATCGTCACGCCCTTAAGCAATGTCATCATGCCGAGCGTCGCCAAAATCGGCGAAACCCGGATCAGGGCGATCAGCGCACCATTCATGCTACCGATAAGCACCGCCATCCCGATACCCGCCAACAGCATCAGCACTTCGCTGCCGAACGAGGGCGCCATATGCGTGGCCACCCAGGCCATGACCAAAGCACAACAGTTAGTCGTGGCGATGATCGAGAGATTAATGCCGCCGGTCAGCATGGTGATGGCCATCGCGAACGCCAGTACTCCGAGCACCGGCATCTGCGAGGCCACCGACTGAAAATTGGCGCTCGACCAGAACACTCCGGGGATTTGTAGGCTGAACACCAGTATTACCACCGCGATCAACAGCAGCAGATAGCGCTCCACATGGTCTTTAATCTTCGGCGCACTCATGACAGTACCTCTAATTTGCTGCGCTGGCTCCAGGCGGTCGTGCTGATGCTGACCACAATCACCAATCCGGTGATCAGCGTATGCCAGTATGATGAAATACCCAGTAGGTTAAGGCCGTTTTGCAGTATCGCCAGTAGCACCACGCCGAGCACGGTGCCGGTCAAAGTCCCCCTACCGCCGACAATGCTGGTGCCGCCAAGTACCACGGCGGCCAGTACCGTCAGCTCATAGCCCAGCAGCGAATCTGGGGCGACCGTCATCACGGTGTAAGACTGCACCACGCCAGCCACCCCGGATAACAATCCCATAAACCCGTAAACGAATAATTGCAGACGGAAAATGCTGAATCCCAGTCGCGAGGCCGCCTCGCGGTTGCCGCCCATGGCATAGATCTGCCGACCAACGCGGGTGCTGTACATCAGCACCCCGGTCACGACCAGTACCACCAACAGCGTAAGAATAGGCAGCCCAATCGGATAGTCATCTCCGCCAACGTTGAAGTTCATCAGCACCATGCCGCCCTCGAACCAACTGGGGTACTGGTACAGCCACACCCCTTTCGACAAATAAAGCAGCAAACCATAAAAAATGTTCAGTGTGGAAAGCGTGATAATGATGCTGGGCACCCGTAATCGATTAACCAGCACAGCGTTCGCCAGGCCTAAAACCATACCGACCCCGCCGGCAATCAAAAACGCGACCAGAAAGTTGCCTCCCACCTTCATCAAAAGCGTCACCATCACATACTGGGCAATGATGGTGATAGCCGGAAACGAGATATCCACCCCTCCCGAAATCAGCACGATAAACAGCCCACAGGCCAGGATCAGCAGCATGGCGTAGTTATTCACCAGATCGTAGAGATTGCCTAGCGTCAGAAAATCAGCGCTTTGGCTCGCAAATACCAACGCGAGCAGCGCCGTCGTGGCCGCCAGCAGCCATTCGTGTGACCACGGTTTTTTTATGTTAACCATTTACCACCTCCGCCAGCTGCGCTTCGCTGGTGTCCGCCGGCAGAAATTCAGCCACCAGTTCACCCGCGGACATCACCAGAATGCGATGGCTATTGTAATAGGCCTCTTCTATTTCATCACAAATCATCAGCACGGCCATACCCTGCGCCGCCAGTTCATTGACGATGCGGTAAATGCCGGCCTTATTGGCAATATCCACTCCGACGGTGGGCGAATCCAGAATCAGCAAGCGCGGCCGGATGGCGAGCCACTTGGCTATGGCTACCCGCTGGGCGTTACCGCCTGACAGGGTATTTACCGGCAGCGTTGGATTATCCGCCTTGATACTCAGCCGGGCGATCATCTCCGCCACCAGTTCACCTACCCGCCGTTCGTCGATTAAATGAATCGAGGTGCGCATTTGCGGCAGTACCGTAGAAATAATGTTATCGGCAATGGACTGGTCCATGACCAGCCCGGTGCTCATTCGGTCTTCCGACACATAGCCGATGCCAGCGATTATCGCGTCCCGGTTGCTGCGTAAGGTGACCGGGTGGCCGTCAATCCGGATTTGGCCGCTATCGGGTTGGGTTAGCCCGAACAGGCTCAGGCACAGCTCGGTACGACCGGCGCCCAGTAGGCCGGTAATCGCCACGATTTCACCTTGCCGCACCTGCAGCGAAACGTCATGATACTGGCGCCGGCGGCTAAGATGTTCCACCGCCAATACCACCGGCCTATCGCCCAGGTAAGGCGGCAGTACTTGATAGTCGAATGCCAGTCCGGTCATCAGGAAAGCCAGTTGCTTACTGTCCATATTTGCCGCCGGGAAAGTCCCTATCTTTTCGCCATCCTGCAGTACGGTGATGCGATCGGAGACTTCCATCACTTCGTTCAGCCGATGGCTGACAAATACAACACAAATGCCGCGCGCCTTGAGCTGATGCACTAGCCGCAACAACCCGTTGACCTCCGCCATGGTGAGGGAAGCGGTGGGCTCATCCATGATGATCAGCCGCGCCTCCTGCGCCAGCGCGCGGCAGATGGCCACCAGTTGGCGTTGGGCAATGGACAAATTCTCCAAGGTGTCGTCCAGATCCAGCTCGATACCGATATCGCGCAAGGTACGCGCCGCGAGTTCCCGCAGTTGCGATCGACGGACCCAGAACTGTTGATGGTACAAATTAATGGCAATATTCTCCGCCACGCTTAAATTTGGAAATAAAGACAGGTCTTGATAGATCACCTGGATGCCGCGCCGAACCGATTCGCCCGGCGTCAGATGACTTATCCGCTCCCCTCCGATTTCAATCGCCATCCCGGGATCGGGCTGATAAACGCCGGAAATAATTTTGATAAGGGTGGATTTGCCGCAGCCATTTTGCCCAACAAGGCAATGGACTTCGCCGGGTAAAAGCGTCAGATCGACAGCGTTCAGCGCCTTCACGCCGTAGAAGGTTTTACTGACGTTTTCAAGCATAATCAAGGGCTTCATTGCCACCTCTTACGACCAGGTTAACAGGCAAAATCGGGCGGCCTCGGCACAAGGGCCGCCCACTGCGCGATGAATTAATAGAGGCTGTCGATATTGTCTTTCGTCACCCGGAGCACCTTATGGAAACGGATGACGCGATGCGCGCTGTCGACATCCGCTTTACCGAGGCCTTGGATATCCAGATCCTGCCCGATGGTTTCGCCCTTGAGCAGCTTGGCGGCCACCGCGGTCAAGGCATAGCCGGCCGTCGCCGGGTCATAAGTGATCCCCATGGTGATATCACCGCTCTTGATCAGTGACGCTGCCTGAGAAGGAATCATCATGCCGAACACATGCACTTTTTCTTTGGCTCGTTTTTCCTTCACGGCCCGGCCCGCACCAATCGGGCCCTGCGACCCGAAGGCAATGACCGCCTTCAGATCCGGATGCGCTTTCATCAGATCCAGGGTGGTGCGGCGCGAATCATCAATGCTTTCCGATACCGGCATGCGATTGGTGACCTCATGCATGTCCGGGTAATGAGCCTTTTGATACTTGATAAACAGATCGGACCAAAGATTGTGTTGCGGTACCGTCAGGCTACCGACGTACAAGACATATCCCCCTTTGCCGCCAATCGACTTGGCCACTTCTTCCACGTTGTCCGCGGCAAATTTTTCGTTGTCGATAATTTCCACATCCCAGTTGGCGCTGGGCTGGCCAGGAGATTCATTGGTCAATACCACAATACCGGCGTCCCGCGCCTTCTTAAATACCGGTTCGAGCACATCAGCGTCGTTCGGTACGATAGAGATGGCGGCCACTTTTTTGGCAATCAGGTCTTCGATGATTTTGACCTGCTGCGGCGCATCGGTACTGGAGGGGCCGACCTGGTATGCATTGACGGAGAAATCCTTACCGGCTTGGGTTACACCTTCACCCATACGGTTAAACCATGGCATACCGGCGATTTTAGAGATATTGACAACTTCAGGAGGAGCCGCCAGCGCTGACGACGCGCCGAACATCAGCCCTAGGCAACCCGCCGTAAGCCAGTGTTGCAAGGTAGGTTTATTCATTTTTTGCCTCGCATGATTGCATCAGATTGTTATTGGTAGGGAACAGATAGTGGTCACGAACGGCTACCCTTGCATAAATGCCAGCTAGAGTGCCAATGCACGGTTGAGCACACATTTTATGCCGCAAGCACAGGTAATATCAGGGGTAATGGTCATATTATCCATGTACGTTCCTGCTATATATATGGACAATAATAATTGTAGTGAGGATTGGGATCGCCATCACAACCAGGTTTTTAACAAAACGCCGTTTCAAACCAGCGGCCATGTAACCTGTTATGCCACCAGCGATTTATCACCAACCGAGGTAATAATAAAGTGATCGCGTCGAGGAAAATTAATGCATGTCGTATGGGAAGCGCAGATTGTGGATTCGGCAAGGGTAAATCGCCGCCCTGCCGGATACGGGATAGCGTCGATTTATTTCATTCTTTAGATACTCTATTATACCGAACTAAATTCACTTATTTCGGGGTTGCCATCAAGTGGGTAAAATCAGATCGACCGCAAGGAGCGCGCCCTCACGCCTTGACGAGGCAGATCGAAAACTTCTTGCCCTGCTTTCCGAGGACTCGACGCGAAGTTACGTCGAGCTGGGCCAGTTAATGCATCTCTCGCCGCCCGCGATACATGAACGGGCGAAGCGTCTGAAACAGGAAGGCGTCATCAAAGGCACCGTCGCTATATTGGATGGTAAAAAGATTGGCCGACCTTTGCTGGCCTTCGTTCACGTAGACACACAAAACTGGACAAGCACGCGTAGTATTCTTGAATTTCGTGCCTTTAAGGAAGTGGAAGAAATCCACACTGTCACCGGGGATAGCGCCATCCTGCTCAAGGTCCGGACCAAAGACACTCAATCCCTGGAAGAATTGCTTGGAAAGATCCACGAAATAGAGGGCGTGTCCAGCACACGCAGCCATATCGCCCTCTCCACCTATCTTGAACGCGGTCCGAGTCCGTTGATGGATGTCGAGGATTCAAATTAAAAAATGCGGTCACCGCTCCCTCCTGGCATTTCAGGCGCATACCACATCTGAATAAGCGCTGAATAATATTCAGAATTTCATTCCTAAGCAAGACATTCACCAGCACGGTTCTTGAACGGTGTTCGTATTTTGGTGCCTGGCGTCTTTCGTTGTTTATTGTCCCGAATACTATATGTAAAAATCATATTTCCGCTGTATTGTATTCAGCCAGATAACGAGAATGATGATATGGTGCAACTGACAAAAACCGCGATAATACTGTTAGAAAACCTTCCGGGCTGGAAAAAGCTGAACGTCACCGCTTTTCTGGCAACAGGCATTGGCGATGCGTCGCCAGATGCAATGGGCGAGATGTATATCGATGCGAATGAGCGAGAATATACCAGGTTGTTCGGGCAGCCTATAGTCGTATTCTCGGCGTCAAAAGACACCCTATTACGGGCGCTGCGGGTCAGCCAGGGAAAAGGGCTGATTTGTTCCGCCTACGTGAATTCCATGTTTGATCAATCCCATGGAGATGACGGTCGCAAGGTCTTTCGAGCGGAGCATGCGGATAGGCTCGATTTAGTCGGACTTGCCGTTCGTGGCCGGCGAAAGGAGGTCGATAAAGCGCTCAAAGGCGCTTGGCTCCATCCCTAGCCCACCGCCAGGTTTGGTTATTATCCAGCGCGGATATAAGGACACCCATTTGTAACCGCTTGGCAGGCTCGCCTGAATGTATCTTCCTCAATATTTTTTAAAACAATTGAACTGAATCTGTTATAAATAAGTAGTTGGGGATATTTTGATAATGATCATGTCATCCCACAGCAGATAATGTAATTTAGTTATTACGTCAGTATCGTCACGCTTGGAGTTATCAATCTATGAATCATTTAGAACTGCAGGCTTTGCGCCAGCTTTTTTTTATGTCTATTGACGAAGCGGCAACCTATATTACAGGTGATGGCAATGTGATAAAGTGGCAACGTTGGGAAAAAGGGGAACTTGAGATTCCGAATTTTGTTAGCGAAAGACTGCAGGCAATGAACGTCAAAAGAAGGGAACAGCTTGATGCAATTATCGAAAAAATAAATAACCGCATCGGTAATAACACCATGCGCTTTTTTCCTGAATATGACGATTTCTGTGCGGCATATCCCGAAGGAGGCTATCTGGGATGGAAAGTTTACCAGTCGGTGGCATCAGAACTTTATTCTGATCATTTGGAACACCTTTGTTAAAAGGATAAATTAACGCGCAATGCCATCTTAAGGGGCGGCCTGCGCGCTATAACAGGTAAATCAATAATTACAGTTTATTCAGCTCGTAATGGCGACGTTCCAAGATCGGGAGCCCTACCCGCCGCGTCATTATTTTTCGGTGTTCCCTCCGCCGGCACAGTTTTTTCCCCTTCACATAATTTGCGTTTTATATCATCCCGCAATATATGTTTCATTACTTTACCTGAGGCCGTTCTGGGCAGGCTGGAGACCAGCTCCAACCGTTCTGGGTATTTATATTTTGCGACCTGTTTCTTGGCAAAGAAGGAAAACATCTCTTCAAAAGTTAAGGGTCGTCGGATATCTTTTAGGACAACATACGCACATGCCCGCTCGCCCAAACGTTCATCCGGCATGGCCACTACGCTTGCCTCGCGCACATTAGGATGACGCAGCAGAATATCTTCCACTTCGCGGCTGCTGATATTCTCGCCGCCGCGAATGATAACGTCTTTCTTCCTGCCGGTGATCTTGAGATAACCCTGTTGATCCATCCGGCACAGATCGCCACTGTAATACCACCCGTCTTGGTCAAGGACCCGATCGCTTAACGCCGGTTCGTCCAGGTAGCCGACAAACACGTTCGGACCACGCGACGCTTCTTCGCCCTCAATGCCGGCGGGCAACACGCGTCGATGTTGATCAACAATTTTAACCTCGACTCCCGGTACCGCAGTACCGTCGGTATTGATCACCCGGGTTATGGGATCGTCCAGCTTCACCATGGTGTGCGGCGCGCTTTCGGTCGCGCCATAGACGCTGATCAATTTAAACCCCGCTTTAAGACACTGCTCGACCATGGATTTCGGGACGGTGGTGCCGCCGCAGAGGAAAAAACGCAGCGACGAAATATCATAGGATTGCTGTTGCAAGCTACATAAGATGTCACACACAAAAGGCGTCGCGCCGATAATACAGGTACATTTTTCCTGGTTTAATAATAATAAGCAGTTTTGCGGGCTAAAAATATCCAATAACACGCTGCTGGCTCCAATAATAAACGGGGTAATAACACCGTGTAAAAAGCCGGTTGCGTGCGCTAATGGCGCCGGCATCAGCAAGGTGTCCAGATAGGTCAGATTCAATGCCGCACAGTAAGCCCGCTCACTGGCAATGATATTATTATGTGTCAGCATTACGCCTTTCGGAAATCCTTCAGTGCCGGAGGTAAACAAGATGGCGGCGAGAGCATCACCCTGGGTAATAATAGGTTCCCTCAAGGGTTGGTAATGGGCAAGTAACTGGCTGAAGGTTGTTTCCGGACAGGCGATCACACTTTTATCTACCACTATGACCCGTTTCAGATCATTGAGTCTGGGCAACAGCGCACGCAACATTACCGGCGGATGGTATTGTTTAAATTCAGCGGCGATAAACAATACTCGCGCCCGGCATTTATTCAGTATATAGCTGGTCTCGGTTTCACGGTAATTGGGCAACAACGGTACCGCCACCGCGCCGATTTTGAAACAGGCCAGCATAATAATGGTAAACTCCGCCCAACCCGGTAGCTGTATGGCCACGGTATCATTAGGCTTGATACCATATTCATGCAAAAATTGTGCAATGCGCGCCGCGGCGTCGTCGAGTTCGGCATAGGTATATCTTGCGCCTTGCCAGTCGGTCACCGCCACTTTTTCCGGCGCGCTCAACACCGACAGTTGCCAATAGTCGGCCAACGATGCATCCCCCCAGTAGCCTTGACGCCGGTACAACGCTCTTCTGGTTTCGTTTAATGTATAAGCAATGGACATTCCATCAGTCTCCATTGTGATGGATTGCTGAACCCGCCATAACCCTATGATTATCCTTAGCGTAGATCGCTAAGGCGCCAATCAACAACGGAATGGGTAGAGCAAGAAAAACCTGCGTGAATGACCAGTTGTGCGCCAGCATGATGGTGCCGGCACAGGCGCCGGCGATCGCACCGAAGCGACCTATCCCCATGGCCCAGCACACTCCCGTGGCGCGGACGCAGGTAGGATAGAACTCTGCCGCCAGAGCATAACATCCGGGATTGACGCCATTCACGCAAAACCCCAGTAGCCAGACCAGCGTACATATTAGCCACATCATCGCCGGCAGTTGTAATGACATCATCAAGGCGCTGGCGGCCGCGACGCACAGCGTAATCACAATAATCTTGTGATGCCCCCAGCGATCCATTTCCAGACCAATACAAAAATTACCGGCGATGCCCCCGACTTGAAACATCGCGCCAATAAGGATCGATTGAGTAAGATTCAGCCCCGCATCTTTCACCATGAGCGGCAGCCAGCTGGAAAGCAAATAAACGCTAAATAACCCAATAAATAGCGTGGTCCATATCATTAATGTGCCAAACCGGTACCGTTGCTTAAATAACGAGAGAATGGTGTCTTCCTTGCTGCTTGGGTCCTGCTGGTGCCGGCCGCGATACAATTCAGCATTAACGAACACGCTGTTGTCATCCGCCAGGCCCGGTACAAATTGATTTATTAACCTTATCAGTTTCTGGCGATACGACGTTTTCTTCTCCCATTGTGCCAAAAAACGCACCGACTCAGGTAACCAAAGCAACAACACCAGGGTCAAGACGATCGGCAATACGCCTCCGGCTATCAGCACCGAGCGCCATCCAAACAGCGTGATCAACTCCATGCTGGCTAAACCGCCTAGCGCCGCGCCGGTATTAAAACCACAGTGGATGGCCGTCGCCATATGCGAGCGATAACGCTTGGGCGCATATTCCGCAACCAACGTGGTGATATTGGGCATCGCCGCGCCCAACCCCAGTCCGGTGATAAAACGCAGCACCGTCAGGCTGGTTATATCCCAGGAAAAGGCGGACGCCATGCTGCTTAAACCAAAAAAGGCCACCGAGCAGATGATGATTTTTTTTCGACCAAAATGGTCGGATAAAGGACCTGAGATCATTGAACCAAACGACAAGCCAAACAGGCTACTGATCATGATGGGGCCCAATTGATGGCGCGCGATCTGCCAATCATCAATCAACGCCGGAGCAATAAACCCCATAGACGTGACGTCAAAACCATCCACGGATAAGGTAATAAAGCCCAGAATGAGAATTAGCCATTGTCTAAAGCCAATCTTGCGGTCATCGAGAAATGTACTGACGTCAATGCGTTTACCATCATTCATATCAATACCCGTTTATTGTTATATTTTTCGGTTGTGGCTATTTATTTACCCGGCCCATGGCTAACCCACCAAGGGGACACCGTATCAGGGTGGCGCGTTATCAGCCAAAGCGATATTCAACTCCCAGCGTTCCCTGCGGGTATTCCCATTTTTTCAAAATCGTATTCCCGCATAATACGCGGCAGGTTCCACATTCAAGGCATCCGGCATAGTCGAAATGGAGAGTGCCATCCGTATCCTGTTTATAGAGGTTGGCGGGGCAAGCATTCATTAGTTTTTTAAATTCGGCCAAATCTGGTGAGTCGATCAAAATGATGTGCGCATTTTCCTCGTCCACCCGAAATTTATTAACACCCAGCTTTACATCGACATTGACAGTACTCACAGCGCTCTGCTCCCTTTAATGCTGTCTTTCAGCAAGTTGATAAAACCGACCTGCCTGCCGCGTTGGTAAAGCTTGCTTAACAACGAGCGGCTAGGCTTGCCGTCAATCACAAACAGATCCGACATCAAGTCCACCGCCATTTTGGGATATGCGGTAAACATGCGCGGATTGTCCAGAAACGTCGGTAGTTTTTGGTAGCGGATTAAGTCTTTCAGGACAAAACCGTCTTCCAAACGGGTACGGTAGCCGGCCAGCCCCGCCGCGCTGAAATCATTTGCGGCTTTGGCATCGATCGCCGTAAGCGCCGCGGCTTCCGCTGATGCAATCGCCAAATCCATGCCGCGGATGGTATACCCAAGGTTAAGGCACATTCCGGCGGCATCGCCTACCACCATGGCCCCGTCGGCCGCCAGCGCCGGCATCATGGACAAGCCGCCTTCCGGCACCATATGCGCGGAATACTCGAGCAAGGTTCCCCCTTTAATCAACGGCCGCACGGCGGGATGTTGCTTAAAATCCTCCAGCATTTGCGGTAGGGTTTTGCTGGACGAGCCAATATTCGCCAGGCCACAAACCAGGCCAAGGGATACGGAGTTTTGGTTGGTGTAAATAAATCCGCCGCCGAGCAGTCCGTTTGATGGCGAACCGGCAAACAGCCAGGCCGCGCCCTCGTCCCCCTGCAGATTAAACCGGTCTTCCAGTTGTCCACGCGGCAGTTCTATCAGTTCTTTTACCCCCACGGCAACGTTATGCGGCGACAGGTCGCTTGCCAGTCCGGCCTGTTTGCCGAGCAGCGAGTTAACGCCGTCGGCGAGAATAACGATATTTGCCTCCAGGGCATCGTCACCGGCCTGTACGCCGATGATCCGCCCCTCCCTGCGCAACAAAGATTCCACCCTGACGCCGGGAATAAACTGCACGCCGCTGGCTTCCGCCTGCTCCATCAGCCACTGGTCAAAATGACCGCGTAATACGGTGTAGGAGGCCTCTAAGGGAACCTCCGGCCGCTCGGCGTGATAATCGAGCGTAACCGCGCTGTCCTCGGTCAAAAAGGAGACTTTTTCCCGCGTCACCTTGCGCTCCACCGGCGCCACGCGGGCAAAGCCGGGAAAGATTTTTTCGATACTGTGCGCATAAAGACGACCACCGGTCATGTTCTTGCTGCCGGCAAAGTTACCGCGTTCAATAACCAGAACCTCAAGGCCGGCTTTGGCCATCACGTAGCCGGCAACGCACCCGGCGACGCCTGCGCCGACCACGATGGCATCAAATCTATCTTCGGACATAACATTCACTCCGGACGACGCAGCCGGCGTCATTGCCGATGGCCGCCCGCGTCCCGCTAGGGTATGGGATTGAGGAGCCGGAGAATTAGAGCTTCAATTGCTCAATCAGCGCCGGCACCGCTTTGTAGATATCCGCGACCAGCCCATAATCTGCCTGCTGGAAAATAGGCGCATTTTTATCTTTATTGATCGCGACAATCGTCTTGGCGCCGTTCGCGCCGACCATATGCTGGATCTGGCCGGAAATGCCTAACATCAAATAGAGGTCGGCTTTCAGCGAGACGCCGGATACGCCGATGTAGCGTTCCCGTTCCATCCAGTGCTCACCCTCTGCGATGGGGCGCGAACAGCCAACCTCCGCGTGCAGTAATCCGGCCAGGTCACGGATCATCGGCAGATCTTCCTGTGCGGCCAGGCCTCGGCCTACGCCGACGACGCGTTTTGCCTTGACCAGATCAACGCTACTACCCGGTTTGGCCCGCCGTTCAAGGCAAACCAGAGGATTGCGGGGTTTGACATAATCCAGATGAAATGCGATGCCTTTTTTCTGACTATCCACGGCCAGCGGTTCAACGTTACCGGGGCTCAACGTGACGATGGCCACGGGAGTATGGATTTTCTCCTCGCCAAAGGCGAGACCGCCGAACACCCGATGTTGCGCGATAACCTGATGGCCATCCACTGCCAAATGGGTGACATCATTCACCAGCGCCGCATCCAGCAAAACGCTAAGCTTGGCGCCTAAAGCCTTGCCGCGGCGGGTAGCAGACAGCAGCAGCAGCGGGATAGGCAGCGGACTTTGCACCAGGGCCGCAAACAGGGTTTGCGCGTAATTTTCTATCATCGGATCCGGTTGCGGCGCATCCAGGAGGCCAACAGCATCGGCACCCTGTTGCCAGAGAAAGTCCGTATTGCGCCCGTCGTTTACGGTCAACGCCGTAACGTGATTACCGAGCTGATGGGCCGCCGCCAGCAGCTCGGCATACCGATTATCTATATCGCTAAATACCCACACGTTATCCAGTTTATTGGTCATTATTTTCTTCCTGTATCGGCTTAATTCAACGACTTGCGCAGATATTCAACTAGCGTCGCGATCCCTTCCGGCGACTCATCATCGATAATTATCCGCTTACGTTCTGAGGGCTGCGGCGCGCGGACGCCGATCAATTCAGCCCGTTTGTTTTGTGCGGACCAGCCAATATCTTCGATACCCCATTGTATAACCGGTTTTTTCCCCGCGCCCAGAATGGCCTTCATCGCCGGAATTTTGGGCGTGTTAATATCTGACGTAACGCAAAGCACGGCCGGAAGTTGTAGCTCAAAGACCTCCACCTCATCTTCCAGGGTTCGTTCAACCACTACCCGACCGCCCTCGACGCGAATATGGCTCACCGCATTTAACGTGGGCAGCTGCAACATCTCGCCCACCAGCAATCCGACTTGTTGTGAATATAAATCGCCCGAACCATCACCGCACAACAACAGGTCAAAGCCGATTTTGCTGGCCGCTGCCGCCAGCGCCTGCGCCGTTTCATATGACAGGGCATGTTCTAAACCGGCATCCTTGACCAGATACAGCGATCCGGGACCGCGCGACAGAATGTCCTTACGAGTCTTGCTGTTGTCCAACGCCTTACCGCCAACGCTTAGCGCAATAACCTGATCGTCATCGCCGGCAATCTGCATCGCCGCTTCGATGGCGTTCAAATCAAACTGGCTGATTTTAATCGCCGCCTGATCGAGGTTAAGACTGCGATCCGCCGCAATAATGATGTCCTGCTCTTCAGCGACTAACTTAAAGCAAGTAATAATTTTCATCGCTACCCCTATCGACTTTCCAGTCCTATAGATAAAATGAGTGATGCCAGGCCTGCATCATCGATTCCTTTTTCTTTGCCGGGTAAGAACCAGCCAACCCTGCGCAATAGGCTTTATATTCACAGCGTTCAATACCCTTGTTTACCATTGGTTGCCGCCGATAATAAAAGTGCTATTCCTGAACGAAAGAAAACGTGATTAACAATAAAACCGTTGAGGTCGTTCGGCGACGTACATTGTCATCACCGTTTTTTACCCGCGGTGGTTTCATTTTGCGTAACGCGCCAAAACCCGCATCAGTAATTACATGGTTCATCAGTCCATAGTTGAAAACATGCTAATATATTGGCGTTAATTTGGTTGAAAAACTACATAATATGCTATTTTCATTTTCAAGTTTCTTGCATAACGTCAGCACAAACCAATTGCAACTTTTTTGGCCAATTGTTGATAAATTGTTTATAGGATTGATTAAAGGTTGCAAATTGGATCGCGAATAAGATATAGCATATAATAAAACATCACTCATCGCGTAACATTATTTACATTGGCATCACGCATTGAGCGAAAGAATAAGGGCTAAAAAATACAAAGTTACCAATTAAATGAACCTGTTCGGTCATTGAGTGCATTGGAAAAACCTGTCAATTATTTTGATAAGATTTTTTAAGATATAGATCACAACTCCAAAAGTAATTTTTCCGCAGACCTTGTATGAGCACTTTGGCATGTTATATTGCACTGCAATAAAATGATCTTGCATTATACTTTCCGATAAGGAGGTAGTTATGTATCAGTTTTATTTTGAAAAAAAATCAGATGTCATTTTTGAAGACGGCCTGACGCCAAAGCTTTCCCGTTACGTATTTAGCGATGATCCGGATTGGGAGTCGGGCCACCACGTGCATGAGACGGAAACGGAATTAATTTATGTATTGAAGGGCAGCGTTAACCTGACCATCAACTCATCCCACTACATTGCGCATGCGGGTGATATTATCGTTATCGACTGTGGTAACCTGCATGCGTTGACATCGGACGTCTCCGCGCCGGCGATAACCTGCGCCTGCGTGATTCATGGTTTCAAGATACAGGGGCTTCCGGAAGGCCAGATCTTACGGCCTAACGCCTATCCCATTGTTTCCGAGGTGCAATACAGTGAAATCATAAAGAACATTTTTCAAGAAATAAATAGAATGTTGCCGCATAATAATAACATGGCGATGCCAATCTATGGTGCCTTTGCCTATATTCTTGCCACGATGTTTTACGAAAATTTCAAAAACGCCAATGCGGTTCGTGAAATAACCCGTAAACAGACGTTAATCCAAGACATCCTTATTTTTCTAAATGACAATTACCGGGAAAAAATCACGCTGCAATATCTATCGGCCAAGTTCAACGCCAGCGTCAGCTATATCTGTCATGAATTCACAAAAGAATACAAAATATCACCAATCAACTATGTAATTAAACGCCGGATAACCGAAGCGAAATTTGTGCTCACCAACACAGAATTATGTGTGACGGATATTTCCTACAAAGTCGGTTATGAGAATGTAGATCATTTTACCAAATTGTTCATTAGCCACGTGGGCTGCACGCCGTCAGAATATCGCAATAAATATAGGAACAATCATATCCCTGAATCAAAGTCACTTAATATCGTTACCGCGATGTGATCATCACAGTATTGCAATCGGGGATATCGCTGAAACGTTAATGAGATATTCCCGATCGCATACCGGCGCAACAGACTTGACGTCATACGCTATGCCGCCCAACGGGCAAGAATACAATATGCTCCCGGGAATTAAGTGGGAAATAGTGTCAACACTACTGTTCTTTTCAATACACCGCTGGGGTAAATATGCCCCGCGATTAATAACACCAGCAGCCGCCATTTAGCGTCGGTTAATTCACTTTGAAATCTTTTAATATCTGCCGGCCGGCAATATAGATCATGATTTCATCCGTTCCTCCCCCAATGCGTTCGCAACGAATATCGCGCCAGAACCGGGAAACGCGCGCATCATCGGTGTAACCCAGCCCCCCCATTATCTGCAGGGCATCATCAATGACTTCAAGCGCCGTGCGCGCACAGTACAGTTTACACAGCGCCGCACTGGTTCTTAATGACTGATGCATATCGGCTTGCCAGGCGACCTTAAGCACCATATTGCGCATATTTTCAACCTTGACGGCCATTAGGGCCAGCTTTTCCTGGATCATCTGGTTAAAACCGATCGGTTTGCCAAACTGAATACGCTGGTTGGCGTAGCGTGCCGCATCGCCAAATGCGCACTCCGCAACCCCGGTGCTACGGGCGGCGTTTATCAGGCGTTCCATTTCGAAGTTGTACATGACGTTTAAAAAGCCCATGCCTTCTTCGCCGACCATGTCGCTTTCATCGACCTCAACGTTATCCAAATAGACTTCGCAGGTGCTTAAAATATGCCAGCCAATTTTATGCAGTGGATTGATTTTGATGCCGGGCTTGTTAGATTCCACCCACCACAAGCTAAATATCTTTTTGGGATCCTTGGGCTGCGGGTCGCGAGCCAAAACCAGCATGTAAGGATACTCTTTGGCGCCGGTAATAAAGGTTTTTTGGCCATTGAGATAAACCTTGCCATTTTTGCGCGTATAGGTGGTGCTGGCGCTATTGTTATCCGACCCCGCGCCCGGCTCCGTAAGCGCCAGGGCAAAGGCGGGATTGCCGGTGGACAGGGTGCTTTCAGCGGTCTTTTTCAACTGTTCTGCGGAGCCGAATCGCAGCATGCTATGGATACACTGGCCGTTGGTAATTAAAAAGGCGGGAGCCCCGCATTTTGAAATTTCCATCAGCGCGAGCATTTGCGTGACATAGTCCGCCGGCACGCCATCGTATTCCTCCGGGACGCCAAGGAGTGAAATACCATTTTCAGAGAGGGCCTTCATAAACTCTTGCGGATATGTTGCGGTTTGGTCGCAGGTTCGGAAATATTCTTCCGAAAATTGCCCCGTAATAAGATCCCGAATGCTACCGAGCAACAATTCCTGCTCTTCTGTTAATCCAAAATTCATAGTGTTAACTCCGATTGGTTGACTCAGTCATTTTCCGGCAGCACAAAACCCATCTTGCCTTCGTGAAATAGGCTTTCGTTCATCAATTTCAGATGCTTGGAGAGAACGGGCCGAAAACCCATTTGCGACAAAATATCTTTTTCCAGATCCACACCCGGCGCGATTTCAATCAGATGCAATCCATCTTTTTCCAATTTAAATACCGCACGTTCGGTGATGTAGCGGACATCTAATCCACGGTCGAGGGCGATTTTTCCACTAAACGTAATTTCAGGTATTGCCTTGACGAATTTTTTGATCTTCCCTTCTTGCAGAATGGAGATCTTTCCTTCCTTGACTTCGGTTTTTAATCCCGCAGCGGTTAGCGTCCCGCAGAATATAATCTTTTTTGACGTGGCGCTGATATCAATAAACCCGCCGGTGCCCATGATCTTGCCGTTAAATTTATGCACGCCCACATTGCCGGCTTCGTCTACTTCGGCAAAGCTGAGATAGCACACGTCCAGGCCACCACCGTGATAAAAGTCAAACTGCGAGGTCATATCCATGATGGCCCGGGTATTGACATTGGCGCCAAACGCCACGCCCTGGGTCGTGATACCGCCCACCGGGCCCGTTTCCACGGTTAAGACAAACTCGTCGGCGCAGCCCTCTTCCCTGGCCACCAGGCCGATGCCATCGGCAATGCCCACGCCGACGTTACCCACCGCCCCTTTTCTCATTTCAAACAAGGCCCGGCGCGCCACCAGCTTGCGTTGATTGAGGGGGATAACCATATCCGTATTGTCATCCAGTACAAAATCCCCGGAAATAAATCGATTGACCGTCGCCCCGCCGTACAGCTGGGTTTGGTCGGGATCCACCACCACAATATCCACTAAATAGCCGGGGATCCTGACCGTTTTGGGATGCAACGTGGCTTTTTTGACCATTTTTTGCACCTGCAACATGACAATGCCACCATTATTATGTACCGCTTGCGCGATCACCAGGGCATCGAGATACATCACCTCATCCTCAAACGAAGCATAACCTTCACTGTCGCAGGTGGTGGCCCGAATAAACGCAATATTCGGCGCGATAGCCTTATAAAATAAAAACTCTTGCCCTTCAATTTCGATCAATTTGATTAAATCGGTCTTGGTGACCTCATTAAGTTTTCCACCCTGCAAACGGGGATCGACAAAAGTACCTATGCCAATATTACTGACGATGCCCGGCTGGTGAGCCGCGGCGGCCCGCAGTGTCTGGGTCAAAATACCCTGCGGATAGTTATACGCCTCGATTTTGTTCTGTTCCGCCAGATCGGAAATCCGCGGTGATTGTCCCCAATGACCGCACAACGCCCATTTAACCAGACCTTCCTGCGCTAACGGACTGATGCCGCGTTCGGCCCGGTCGCCAAGTCCGGTGGGGCTGATTAACGAAAGATTCCTGGGTGTTTGGGTAGTTTTATACTTTTCAGCCAGCGCCGTAATTAACGTTGTTGCCTCGAGTATCCCCCCGCCGGCGCCTAATATACATACCGTCGCTTCATCAGGTATATATTTCACCGCGGCCTCAGCGCTTAAAATAGGCACTCGTCCCTGTATTCTTTTTGGCATATCCAGTTTCATAAAGGTTCCTCATCAAATCTGCATGGTATTACGGCGGTTTGCTTCACCAAGATCGCACCGCCGTCCGGCGGCCCGACGCCCCGTAGCGGGAGTTCCATCAGCGCCATCGTCGCGGCGCGTGGCGTCAGGCATGGTGTAGCATGGTCAGAACCGCCCTAAGATCCTTGACGCCAATCTGTCCTGGCGCCGAGGCTTTTTTTGCCGCGCCAAACGTCGCGGCGGAACCAAACGCTTCACCGGCCAGCCGTGAAATAATGCCGGTCTTGGACATGGACATGGTGATGATGGGACGGTCGGCATAGTTTTGCCGCATGTCCAGCGTCGCCGACAGCAGCGTCAGTACGTCAGCGGGGTTTTGCGGCATCATGGCGATTTTCGGGATATCAGCCCCCAGTTCCTGCATCTGACGCAGGCGCGCCACGATCTCTTCCTGGGGGGGCGTGGCGTGAAAATCATGATTGGACATAATGACCTTTATGCCTTTGGCGTGGGCATGCGCCACGGCGTCGCGCACTAATTCGTCCCCGGTAAACAGTTCCAAATCGATTAGGTCGACCAGCCCGGAATCAACCACCGCCTTATTAAGGGCAATATAATCCGCGGGCAAGATAGACTGTTCGCCCCCTTCCTTGGCCGTACGGAACGTAAACAGAATGGGCTTGTCTGCTATATGGTTGCGCAACGTTTGCACCGCGGCGATAACCTGTTTGATATCCGCGACATTGCTAAAAAAATCTATGCGCAGTTCAATAATATCCACGTCAAGGCCGCGGTAGTATTCCGCCTCCGCGGCAATGGTGTGAATATCCTTACCCATTAGCGATACGATGATCTTGGGCGCTCCCGCCCCTATCACCACATTTTTCACCGTTATGTTTTTCATGTTTGTCCTTCGGGTTAATTGAACCCCATAGCCTTTTTAATAAAGTCCAATGGA
The DNA here is from genome assembly GCA_015654745.1 of Enterobacterales bacterium. Classification (GTDB taxonomy): domain Bacteria; phylum Pseudomonadota; class Gammaproteobacteria; order Enterobacterales; family Enterobacteriaceae; genus Acerihabitans. The sequence continues at coordinate 7,421 of JAATGH010000338.1, read as the reverse complement.
AACTCTTTGCCCGTCCACAGTTTGAATTGTTCCGCGCCTTGCCATAGCAGCATTCCATAACCATCCACCGTTTTACATCCCGCTTCCTTAGCCATGGTTAATAGTTGGGTGTTATGCGGATTGTAAACACATTCGGACACCAGTAGCTCCGGACGCAGCATGGACTTATCGCTGACAACGCACTGATTTTCCAATGGCTTCATGCCGACCTTGGTCCCATTGGTCAGGATATCGGCACCGGCAATGTCTTCCCGGAATCTATGCTGATCCGCCAGGTCCCATACGGTAACGGTGCAGTTGGTGTTATCGTTAACCCGTTTGGCGAAATCTACCGCTTTCTCGTAGAATTCATCTTTTCGGTTAAACAGCTTGATTTGCTTGATGCCTTCAATGGCCGCCTGTGCGCCAATCGCCGTTGCGGCGCCGCCTGAGCCGACCAGCACCATGGTTTTGCCCTTAATATCAAAACCGGATTCTTTAATAGCCCGAATATGGCCGGTTCCATCGGTGTTATAACCGGTGAGGTAACCGTTGTCATTTACGATGGTATTAATCGCGCCGACCAGTCGCGCAGCCGGTGTCAGTTCATTCACGTATTCGCATGCTAATTGTTTATTCGGCATTGATACGCCGGTGCCGCGCATTTTTAGCGCTTTCAACCCCTCGATGGCTCTACCAAATGCGTCGTTATCCACCTCAAACGCCATATAAACATACGGTAACCCCAGGTGTTCCAGCGCCTTGTTTTGCATTTCAGGCGATAGACTATGCCGAATGGGATACGCCATTAACCCTATCAGTTCATATTTTGCAGTAACATCCATGATAACCCTCTCATTATTTTATTTTGCTAGATTTAATTTATCGTTCATTTAATACTGACAATATTTTTATCAATACGCGCATGCCAGAGATGGCTGCCTTTTATGCCACCCAGGTTCTTCGATAGGACTTTATCCTTTCACATCAGGCCTTGCTGACTAATTTTTTCTCACCGAAACGCAGGTCATCCTGGGGTATTTTGAATACTTTGTAATATCTGGAAAATACGATCAATGCAGCGACAAAGGCCACAGTGGCAAAAGCAATATCCAGCAAGATAATATATTTAAGGTTGAATTTAGATAAATAGCCGGTGATTAATGGAATAATGAAATTTGCCAACCCACCCATCATCATATATACGCTCGTTACCCTGGCTTTGCTTTTTGGGAAAAATTCGGCCATCACCGATACGCCCAGTTGCAATATCCCACCCGCGGCGGAAAAACCAATGACAAACGCACCGGCGTTACAAACGAAAGATGAAGGGAAAAGATAAATCACCGCCCCGGCAACCACCGCCAGCCCAGAATTAAAAACATTAGCCCAAACGGGGCGTACCAGCCGTTTTAGTAATAGGGCGAACAGAAATACGCAAAGCAATGAGCCGATGCTATAATAAGAAATTGTTTTTAATGAATCTACTTCGGACATGCCGCCAAACGCCATGGCATATTTTGGCATCCACACCACCACGACATAAAAAGTCGAAAAGGCCGCTACGCCAAAAATAACAGAAGCTGCGCCTTCAAGCCATGCCAGGGGTGTCGAGTTCATCGAGGGTAATTCTTTAGCGACGTTTTGATCCACCGTTTGACCGGGGAACTTGCTTTTAGCCAACTGCAAGGTCACCAAGATCAGGATAACTCCCGGGATAACCATGGCATAACCATACCAAAGCTGGTTGACCATGAGGTAGCCTACCAGTATGGGGTAGAACATTTGTCCGAAGGATACCATCGCCTTGACCAGAATCACCGCGGAGCCTGATGCTTTTGGAAAAGACTCCATTAATGCCGGATAGCCACCGGTATCCAATGATGAATTCGCCGCGCCAACGCATACTGCAAGAATAAATGCCACGATCAGATTGGGGCTGACGAGAATGCCAAAAAAGAATAATACATAGAGTAATATCCCAATCAGAATTACCGCGCGCCGCCCTAATTTATCGGATACGACGCCAAAAAACAGAATGCTGATCAGCCTACCCAGGCCTATGCCAGAAATGAGATACGCGATGCCGGCATCATCAGTGCCAAATTTCACCGACAGATTGGTCATATTTTGCGCCAACGTAATAACACTCATCCCATGAACAAAATAGCTTAAATAAATGCCGATCACCGCTAATAAAAAAGGATGCTTGATGGTTTTCTGCCCATTCATATTTTTCTCCGATTCGATGTTGGCACCATAGCCATATTGTTACCCATACGCCTTACCCAGCCCTATTTTATTGAAGTCATTTTATAAAAACAGAATGGCAAGGAACACATACCATGTAGTTTTTATTGCTAACTATCTTGCAAAGTCAGTACCGTTAACATTATTAATTTATTTGATAATTGTCACATTTTTGCAATCATTGGGATAATGACGGGGAATGGCAGAGAAAGCATCGTCAGCAGGACATCAACAGAGACTTATATCGCTGTTTTACTATAAATAAAGATAAGAAATTTTATAAAACCGCCCTTCGCCTGACGCGTTTTACCCTAATCCTTTTTCGCGCCGCGGTTTTAAACGGGCGAGAAGATATTACGAACCTCATAATTTATTATGCTATCTTGCATGGAATAGTAAAAATCTTGCAACCGCCTGCTGAAACGATGGCTGTTTGAGTCTATTCCCTCTACCGTAATACTCTCGCCGGCCGTTCCGGTTCCCGTCCGGCTAAGCGGTGACGGACGCACCCGCTATCGTCGCAGTTGACCCGCGGCACATGGCCCGCACGGCGCGGACCCATAGTGCCACGGTAGGTCGCCTTAACAACGGGGCGGCATGACCGGCACCAGAATGCGCATCACAGTACCTTCACCCTGACGACCTCCCGGCCGGTGGCGTCCACCAGGTGCACGGCGCAGGACATGCAGGGATCAAAGGAGTGGATGGTCCGGACCACTTCCAGCGGCCGGGCGGCATCGGCCACCGGCGTACCCACCAGCGACTGCTCGTAAGGCCCGGGCACGTTCTCCCCGTTGCGCGGCCCCGCGTTCCAGGTGGAAGGTACCACCGCCTGGTAATTGGCAATCTTGCCGTTTTTAATGACGATCCAATGCGACAGCATCCCGCGCGGCATTTCGCCGAAACCCACACCGCGCAGCTCTTTATCCAGTGGAATATCCGGTTTGATAAAGGTCTGGTGATCGCCCCGGCCAATATTGTCCATCAGCAACCGCCACATCGCGCTCAGCGAGTCTTTCAGCACGCAGCAGTGCAGGGTGCGGCCGATCACCCGCCCCAAGGTGGAATGCAGATCGGCCTCGCTCAGCGTCTTGCCGGTGAGTTGACGATAGGCTTGCCCAAGCTGTGAAAAGTGGTTTTTCGTCCCGTCATGGCCGGCCGCCAGTCCGCACAGCAGCCAGGCCAGCGGCCCCACCTCCACCGTTTGCCCGTAGAATATCGGTGATTTTACCCAAGAATATTTTCCGTCCTCCCGCCAGCCGGTGTAGTGAGGCCGGGTACGGCCCTCCCAAGGCGCAAGCGGCTCATCATCCAGGTACCAGGCGTGTTTGGCGCTTTCCTTAATACCGTCCATCAGGAACGGATCGGTGTGGCTGGTAATGCCACGGAACCGGGCTGCGTCTCCATCGGCCAGGTATCCGCCCGGAAGCCGGAAGGTCTCGCCCTTGCCATCCAGCGGCAGCTCCGGCACGCTCAGGTAATGCCGCGCCCCCCGCCCCAGCTTCAGCCAGCCCGGATAGTGTGCCGCAATAACCACGCAGTCCGATTTATACACCTGCTCGATAAACTCGCCCAGCCGATCGATAAAGGTCTTGATATACATCAGCCGTTCCAGGTTTAGCACGTTGGGCATATCCAGGTTGATGGGATTGGCCACGCCGCCGACCGCCAGGTTCTGAATATGCGGCGTTTTGCCGCCGAGCATGGCGACGATACGATTGGCGTCGCGCTGGCACTCCAGCGCCTGCAGGTAGTGGGCCACCGCAATAAGATTGACCTCGGGCGGCAGTGCCATCGCCGGATGGCCCCAATAGCCGTTGGCAAAAATACCCAACTGACCGCTAGCCACAAGGTCCTTGAGTTTCCGCTGGACGCCGGCAAACTCCGCCGCGCTGTTTCGCGGCCAGGTAGACAAACCTTCCAGCAGCGCTTCGGCTTTGGCCGGGTCCGCTTGCAGCGCGGAGGTTATATCCACCCAGTCCAACGCCGACAGCTGGTAAAAATGCACGATATGGTCGTGGATGCCGTGAGCGGCCAGAATCAGGTTGCGGATATACTGCGCGTTCACCGGCACGCTCATGCCGAGGGCGTTTTCCACCGCGCGCACCGAGGCAATGGCATGCACCGTGGTGCACACCCCACAGATACGCTGGACGATCATCCAGGCATCGCGAGGATCCCGTCCCTGGAGGATCGCTTCCATGCCGCGCCACATGGTGCCCGACGACCAGGCCTTGACCACTCTCCCCTGTTCAATTTCGCAATCAATGCGCAGGTGTCCCTCGATACGGGTAACCGGATCAATAGTGATGCGTTGGCTCATGCTCTACCTCAATCGGACGATCGTTATGACGATGCACCGGCGCCGACAGTACCGGCAACAGGCGAATCAAGACTATATAGGCGCAGACTTCGATGGCGACGAACCCCACCGAGATCAGGATTTCACTCGCGGCGGGATAATAGCGGTAACCCCCACCGGGATTAAAGGCGATCAGGGAATAATCCAGCCGCCACAGCGCCGCCCCCGACAGCATGCACAGCCCGCCGATAAACAGCGCGCGCGCGTCCCGGCGGCAACGTTGCCCACTGAGCATCAGCAACGGCAGCACCATCAGGCCGATTTCTGTCCAGAACAGCGCGGCGTAACGATCGCCGGTCCACAGATAACCGGTTTTACCGCGCCAGATCAGTTCTGCAAAACGCAGCAGGATAAACAACAGCAGAAAAACCGCGATAATCCGCGTCAGGCGTGTAAACAACGGCGTTTCATCCGTTCCCCCGCCGGACAATCCGGCCCGCACCAACGACCCTTCAAACACCACCATCGAAAATCCCATGATAAAGGCGGTCAGCAGCGAGAACAGAGGCAGCATTTCATAGCTCTGCCACAGCGGATGCACCTTGATGCCGGCGGCAATCATCAGCGATCCCATGGAAGACTGGTGCATGGTGGGCAGCAGGACGCCCAGCGACAAAATCAGGAACATCAATTTATCCAGCCATTTGCGCGCGGTCTGCCATCCCCATTTTTCACATAACACCGGCGCGAACTCCAGCGCCATGATGGCGATGTAAATGGTCATGCACACCGCGGTTTCAAACAGCACCGACGACGTGTTGAAATAGCCGGGAAGATAAAAATAGGGTAGGTTCCAATAACGGCCGACGTCGATGGTGATGGACAGCACGCCCAACGCATAACCGAACAGGCTGGCCAGCAGCGCCGGGCGCATCAGCGGGTGGAACTCGCCCCGGTTGAACACGTACACCACCCAGGCCAGCGCCCACCCGCCGCAGGCCAGGCCGGTGCCCACCAACAGATCGAAGGCAATCCACAGGCCCCAGGGATAACCGCCGTTCAGGTTGGCCACCGAGCCGATGCCGAACAGCAGCCGCCTGAGGATAAGCCCCGCGCACAGTATCACCAGCGGCGCCAGGTACATAATGGGCCTGGCGAACAGACGGCCGCCCAGCGGGCTGGCCTTATGCATCGTCATGATTATTCTCTCCTGGTGGCGCTACGCGCGTCGTTTTGGCGCCTGACGCCTCCCGCCCGCCCGGGGCATCGCCGCCGGCCGCGCCGGATAGGTCAGGCCCGGCGGCCTCATCGTCGCCGTCATGTCCGTCGCGGGTATTGCGCCGCACCAGCAGCGCCAGTCCGGCAAACACCGCCAGCGGCAAGACCATACCTTTATACAGCGAATGCTGGATATGCTCCGAGCGCGCGCCGGTGGATAAGTCCGCCAGCGGCGGCAGATCGAGGTTTTGCAACGGCACCCCGGCCAGCACCAGCACCTGGGTGCCGCCGCCCTCCTTCTCGCCATAGATATGCCGATCGTAGCGCGGCAACGCGCGCGCATAGCGATCCTGGTCCGATACCCGTTGCCGGGGATACAGATACTGCATACCGGGGGCCAGCGCCAGGCGGCGGCGGGCTTCGGCCAGCAGGTCTTCCCGCGTGCCGAAAATCACCGCCCCGGTGGGACAGACCTCGACGCAGCCGGGTAAACCGCCGCTATCCAGCCGGGCGACGCCGGGCTGATTGCAGAGTTCGCATTTATGAATTTGGCCCAGGGGATTGTCATAATCGTATTTCGGCACGTTAAACGGACAGGCCACCATGCAATAACGACAGCCGGTGCAGAGATCGGGGTTATAGTGCACGATCCCGGTCTTGGGGTGTTTTTTCAGGGCGGAAACCGGACAGACCGACACGCAGTTCGGGTCCACGCAGTGCATGCACTGCTTTTTGATATAGGCGTAACCGTCTTTTGCCTGGTCTTTATTTTTGCCGGTACCGGAGGTCCACACCTGGATAATATTGTTGGTATAGGGGCTCAGCTTGTCATTATTTGACCAGGTGGCTTCACCGCCGGCGTAGGTTTTAGCGCCGCGGGAATAAGGGGAGTGATTGACCTGCTGGCATTTTGCCACGCAGGCCTGGCAGCCCACGCACAGGGTTGAGTCATACAGCATGCCCAGCGCGCCCGGGATCGGCGGTTGATTAACCGGCCGCGCGGCGGCGGGCGCGCCGGCGAGTAGAGCCCCGGCGCAGGTTAGCTTAAAAAAGCGACGTCGGTTCACGGCTCACTCCTCCCGCGACGCAGCGCCGCTCCGATCCTGCCGCTGCTTATCCTGTGCCCGGCCCAATTCGCGCACCGTCATCAGGCTCACCCCGGCCACCACCCCCAATACGCCGCCGATAAGACCGGCGGCGGTGGCGGACACCGGTGCGCCTTCAGGCTGGTGCAGTGCGGGCTTCTCTACCTTGGGCGTGGGGTTTTCCACATTGGCCAGTTGGAAAATACCCTTGGTAAAACCGATGCCCTGTTCATTGCAGCCATAGCAGGGGTGTCCGATGCCCACCGGCCAGATACCGCCGCCCACGTCGCAAAACTGCAGGGTCGAGCAGTTACCGTAAGTTTCCGGCCCTTTACAGCCCAAATGATACAGGCACCAGCCCTGCCGATGGCCGTCGTCGCCAAATTCGCGGGCAAAACGCCCCGCGTCAAAATGCGGCCGCCGTTCACAGTTTTCATGAATCAAACGTCCATAGGCGAAGGTAGGCCGCCCGGCATCGTCCAGCGCCGGCGGGCGGCCCCAGGTGATAATATGGGCCACCGTCGCCAGGAAATTATGCGGATTGGGCGGACAGCCAGGAATATTGATAATGGCCTTGCCAGGCAGCG
>JAATGH010000196.1 GCA_015654745.1 Enterobacterales bacterium | reverse complement strand
CGCTCTGGATCATGGAAACCTTGCGCGACGAACGGGAGCACTCAACGAGTGCATTTGGGAGCAAAGCTGGATCCCACTGATGCGGCGAGGGCAGCACATAGGCCGGGATGTGATAAAAACGCACCGCGAAGTCCCACACCAGCAGGACCAGTAGCAGGGCCACCAGCGGGCCGCCCAAAGGCAATAACAGCTTACGGAAATTGATCATGGGCAAGCGCTTCCTGTGCGGGGGGTTCAGTGTAAATCAGATCCAGAATCCGGCCTTTCAACTGGCTGAACAAGGGACTGGTCAGGCATGACAATGGCCGGGGTCGAGGGATGTCCACGGTGAAAATCTCTTGAATTCTGCCGGGACGCGGCGTCATGACCACCACCCGGTCGGCCATAAAGATGGCCTCGTCAATGTCGTGGGTGACGAAAATCACCGTACGCCGCTGCTCGGCCCATACCGTCAACAGCCACTGCTGCATGGACAGGCGCGTTTGTGAATCCAGCGCGCCGAACGGCTCATCCAGCAACATGACGTCGTGATGCATGGCCAGGGTGCGCATTAACGCTACACGCTGACGCATACCGCCGGAAAGCGCCGCGGGATAATGATTGATAAACTCCCCCAGGCCATAGCGTTGCGCCAGCGCCACGCCGGCCGCGCGCTGCTCGCGGCTGGCGCCTCCGGTTAAAATGGCGCCCAGGACAATATTGTCGATCACCGTCATCCACGGCAACAACAGGTCTTTTTGCAGCATATAACCCACATGCCCACTGCGCCCGGTGACATCGGCGCCATCGATCAGGATCTTGCCGCCGTCGGGCGCCAAGACCCCGGAAATCAGATTGAACAAGGTGCTTTTCCCACAGCCGGAAGGCCCGACCACGCAGACAAACTCCCCTGTCTGAATATCCAGGCTGGTGGGCGCCAGCGCGGTCATGGCGCCAAAACGCCGCGTCACCTGTTGAATCGATAGTTTAGACATTGTCATGGCCTAGCCTCGTTTGCCGCTCCCACTGGGGATACAACAAGAAAAATGATGGTCGCCACCTTATAAAACGCTGCATTGCTCACGACCGAACCATACCAGATCTTCCACTTTCCCCGCCACGTCGCCGCGGCGGGCAAACGGCTCGATAGCCCAGGCCCCCCACATGGGCGTATCGTTGCCAGCATCAATAAAACCTTGAGTATAGGCGGCGCCGGCCGTAAGGGAATGACCAATATTACCTAATAAATCCAAGAGGATAAATCCTTCTTGCACCAAGCGGTCCCTGGACAGGGCGAACAGCTCGCTGGCCGGCATCCCCGGTCGGCACTGCGCCAGCGTCCCATGGTGGATTGCCGTGAGATCGCGCAAGGCCTCATCCGCCGCGGGGAAATCGCCAATCACCCGGCAACGGGTACAGTCCCCCCAAAAACCGTCCGCGGTAATGGGGTGAACGTCCACCATCAATACGTCCCGGTCCGCCGCCGCTTGCTCGCCCGGTCCCTGGGTGGGAAAGCAGGTATGGGCGTTTTTCCCCAGGCCTACGTTGGTGATAGTCCAAATGCCCTCTGCGCCATGGGTATGTAAATACCGATGGATCGCGCCTTCGACGGCGGATTCCGTGACTCCCGGACCCACGGCGGCCAAGCCCGCCTGCGCCGCGTCTTTGGCTAATTGCTGCGCCCGTTTTAACCCGTCCGGCGCATGGAAGGCAATATCCGGTCCGGGGCGATAAGGCCACGCCGGTTTCATTGGCGTTGGAGATGAGGACATGCTGCAACCTCTTTATATGACAAATTGCGGTTATCCCGTTGCCGTAGCAGCCTCGGCGGCGCGGCGACAACGTCCGCCCGGCCAGGAAATTGTCCACCGCCGCGCCTAACGCAACGGCGGCGCCCCGGGATTAAGGCAAATATTGGTTGTTGAAATACTGCTCGGCGGGCAGCGGAGATTTAACGATTCCCTGCGCTTGTATCGCCGTGAGCAACGCTTGCCATACCGCCAGATCCATGCGCAGCGACGCGCCATCTACCGGTGTTAATAGCGGCATCGTGTCCTGCCACTGTTGTTTGATAAAGGCCGGATCGTAGGCCTTACTATAAGCCTTGCCAAAAGCGGCCACGCCTTCATCCGGGTGCTGTACGGCATAGCGGATACTTTTTTCCGTAGCGCGCATGAACGCCTTGGCCAGCTGCGGGTTGGCCTTCAGCCAGGCCTGGTTACCGGCGAACATCAAAATCGGCGTATTCGGCACACCGTGTTGCGTCGCCGCCAGAAACTCGGGCGTCTGCTTGCCCATGGTCGTCATTTCGGTGCCCTCGGCATTGGTAATACCGGTTATGGCATCAACCCGCCGTTGTAATAGCAGCGGTACGGTATCATCCGCCGCCGTCACCAGGTTGACATCGCTCATGGACAAACCGGCGCTCTTAAGCATCAATGCCAATTGGGCCTTGCTCCACGCATCATTATAGATTCCGATGGTCTTGCCTTTAAGCCCGGCGACGGTATAGGGGTGGCCCTGGGCACTAATGATACCCCAGTTGTTTTCTTTACCATAACGACCGATGGCCTCCACCGGCGCGCCTTGTTCCTTGGCAAAAATGATATCCATTACGGTGGTAAACGCCACGTTGGCCCGCCCGGTACCGAGGAATTTCATGGTATCCGCTACCGTGGGCGGCGCGACAATCTCCAGATCTATCCCCTCCTGGGCATAAAAACCTTGCTCTTTGCCCACGATCCAGGGGATCCAAAAACCGTCGGCCACCGGCCATTCCTGGATAAAGGTCACCTTGGTTAGGGGTGCGGCGACGGCGGCGGTTATCAATCCCGGTACAGGCAAAACGTTGCCGATTAGCGCGGCGGCGGCCATGACCGCGCCCATAACAAAAGTACGTGTATTCATCTCAATGACTCCGGCTGGGTGGGTTAAAAAAGGGGGAGGTCATCAGCATATTGAAACGGTTCAATAATTCATGTCAATAATTTTTTTTAAATATTTTTTTCTTGATATATGGCGATAAAAATGACAATTTTGCATATTGAAACGGTTCAATAATAAAATAATTTAAATGCGCCAAAAAAGTGCATTAACGCACAAAAATGATCCACGTTCGCGGGGGGCAATATTAATGAGTCAAAAAAATATATTATTAGTCGGTGAAACATGGGTCACTTCGGCGACCCATTTCAAGGGTTTCGATCAGTTCGGCAGCGTCACTTTTCATTCCGGCGCCAAGGCGGTGATCGCCGCGCTGGCCGGAACGGACTTTGTACTGACGCATATGCCGGCCCATGAGGCGGTAGAAGCGTTTCCATTTACCGAGCAAGAGCTTAATCATTACGACGCCGTCCTACTGTCGGACATCGGCGCTAATTCCCTACTGTTGCACCCGGACGTCTGGTTACATGGCAAACCCGTGACCAACCGGCTGAACCTGTTGCGTGACTGGACCGCCCACGGCGGCGCGCTGGCAATGTTCGGCGGCTACCTGAGTTTCCAGGGAATAGATGGGAAAGCGCGCTGGCATCGCACCGCGGTGGAGCAGGCCCTGCCGGTGGGGTGTCTGCCGTTTGACGATCGTATTGAGGTGCCCGAGGGGTTTCGGCCGGTGATTATGCCTGAACGCCAGCAGCACCCTATATTTAAGGGTATCGTCGGCGAATGGCCGCTGCTGCTGGGCGCCAATGAAGTCATTGCCAAACCGGACAGCGACGTATTGGCGCGGTTGCCCGACGAACTGGGCGGCCACCCGCTGCTGGTCATCGGCGGTTATCATCAAGGGCGCACGCTGGTCTGGACCTCGGACATTAGCCCTCATTGGCTACCGCAGACGTTTATCGACTGGCCGGGTTATCAGCAGTTGCTCTTAAACATGCTAGGCTGGCTGACGAACAAATGACCGTCATACCCGCCAATAACTTGACGAAAAATAGCCGATAGGAGAACCCTGATGGCAGCAAAAATTCCCGAAGCGTTATTGACCGTGGCGTGCCTGCAAATGGAGCCGGTGTTCGGCGAGATCCAACACAATATCCAGGCCTCCGTCGCCCTAGTTGAACAGGCGGCGGCACGGGGCGCCACCCTGATGGTGCTACCTGAACTCTGCAACACCGGCTACGTGTTTGCCTCGCGCGCCGAGGCGTTTGACCTGGCCGAATCCATACCGGATGGCCGAACCACCCAGGCTTGGATCCAATGCGCAACGCGCCTGGGGGTGTATATCGTCGCCGGCATTACCGAACGCGCGGGAGAACGGCTCTACAATTCCGCGGTCATTATCGGACCGGAAGGATTTATCGGCCGTTACCGCAAAGTGCATCTTTGGGGTGACGAGGCGATCTTTTTCGAGCCGGGAAATTTAGGCTTTCCCGTCTTCAAGACCCGCATCGGCACTCTAGGCTGCCAGATTTGCTACGACTGCTGGTTCCCGGAAAGCTTCAGGCTGGCGGCCCTGCAGGGCGCGGAAATCGTCTGCGTGCCCACCAACTGGGTACCGATCCCCGGCCAGGATCCGCAGCGTGAGGCCATGGCCAATATTCTGGTTATGGCGGCGGCGCATACCAACTCCATCTTTATCGCCGCGGCGGATCGGGTGGGGGTGGAGCGCGGCCAGCCGTTTATCGGCCAAAGCCTGATTGCCGGCTACGCCGGCTGGCCGGTGGCCGGCCCCGCCAGCGGCACGCAGCCGGAAACGATCGTGGCGAGCATTAACCTGGCGGATGCGAAGCGCCATCGCAACTGGGGCGCCTTTAACCAGGTACTGCGCGATCGTCGCACCGACGTGTATGATCAGATGCTGGGATCGGCCCATTCTCCTGGGAATTATTAACGCCCAAGGCATCGCCCTGTTTCCAGCACTGCCGCCATCGGTACTTATACCGGCAAACGGCAAACGCAGGGATCCGGAGCGTCCGGCCATCCGTCTTGTGGTCGGATACGACCGGCGCGTCAGCACGAGTAAACGTGACCGGTATATTCGGGCTAAATTGAGACTTTATTTATAGAGGGATGGATAAAGTGATATTACACACTTGACGGAGGAAAGCATCGGTGCCGAATAACTATAATATTAACAACTTCAATGTGATAAATAATATCGGTACGACAGACGGCAATTGTATCGGCAGCAGTCGGTGGCAAGATTTAAAGACTCAGGTCAGAAATAGCCCTATCTATATGCAACAAACGCCTAGGTTATCGAACCACCAGATAAAATCCGATACCAACATGGCACATCCGCACTATTACCATCACGAATCTACCACGCCTCTCCCCACAAGGGCGGCAACCCATCGTCCAGAAACCGTTATCTTTGATATGGAGCATTGCCCGGAACTCAGTCGATATAAGCAAGCCTATCGCATGAAATTAATCCTTTACTCTGAGCTGTTAGATAAAGAGGGTATTACACCAACGGCCTTTGCCGCCCGACAAGGGGGGTGTTTACGCGCTGCGTTTTATTTGCAAGATAAGGTAAAATCAATTCGCAATGCCTATCATGGTAAAAACAGCGCCGGGCCCCAGTGCGGGAAAACATTAGCGGCGGCGCGCGCGCATGATGGTCTCGATCCCCATATCTCGACAGCCCATCAATGTCCACATCGCCGGACTCGTCGTTTACAACAACGGTCTTTGTTAATGGAATTAATCTCTGCGAACCAGATAACACCCAAAGAGATTGCCATGCGGGCCGGATGTAATATTACAACGGTATATCGATGGCGCAAAAAAGTAAAGGGTTGGCCCGCGGAAGACAAAAATCAGCCGGCCGGGCTTGAGCGCCCGGCGGCAAAGCGTCAAAAATCGACGCTTACCGATCCGAGCGTCCTTGAATCGACCGCAACGGACGAGTTGCAAGTAAGTGTTTATCGTTCGGCCGAAAAGGTGTTGCCAACGGACAATGTATCAAAAAAAACAAACGCGCTGATGACTAAATTACCATTTGTTAGCAATATATTTTCTATAGAGTTATTATTGATTGCAGTTTGTTCGTTGAATATTATTCTTCGCATAAAGTCAAATACAACATCCGCCGTCCCTTACAATATCCATCTTCATTACAGCCATTATTTCCCGCAGATAAAAACCATCCCATCATTGATATCCTCATGTGAAATATGCCATATGTTCAGGGAATTTGATCATGCCGTAAATGAAAACCAAATATTGACCAGAGCCGTTACTCCGTCTGAATCAACTCGCATTGAAGAGCGTTATCGAGAAAATACGCTGCGCCGCTACTGGAATTCTGCCCGACTGGTGGCGCTTCTCACCCTGGAGAATGAGAAAATAATCAGCATTTTCAACAAACAAACTGCTCATCCACATCCGCGCCGGGTAAAAGCCTAAGGTACAATTATACAGCCTGTTCGCCATTTCCCCACCTCTAAACTAAAAAAGTATTGAAGGCTTAGCCCTCTTTTCAAGAACTATGTTTTTTCCATCAGGACTTGGCGCTAACGGCGTGATATAAAAATACTCGCCGTCTACCTTTATACTTGGTATCCACATGAATAAAATGCAAAAAATATCGCAAACAGCTATGAAGAACAGATTTATTAACTCACCGGTATCGCCACGGCGACAGCCCCCGTCCATGTCTCAAAACACACCGATAAACATTGAAAACCAGCCTGTTTCTATCAAAAACGGTGGTCCAGCCAAATATCGCAAGACGCATTTTCACCCTCAAAAAATAAAAGATACGATTTTAAAAAAAATCAGCCAACATCACATGCCGATAAAAAATGTCGCGAAAAATTATAATATTCCGCTGCATACTATCTATTCTTGGCTTTACAAACCAGGAATAGATAACCAGCTTTGGACAATGAAAAAAAACATTAGAATAAATATTATAAGAATAGAGAATTTTTTAAACATAATAATAAAAGTTAATAAGTTTCTATATGAATATATTTATTTATTAAAGCAACAGCCGGCCCCCAATGGTACTGCATCTTCTCAGCATAGCACTGAGCATCACAACGATAATCACAGGGAAAACAAATCCACCTGTGTTATGTGCGATAATCTTAATTTATACAAACATTATGTGAGACATACGGGTAAAACGGTCGATTTTTCGCAATTAGTCACCAGTAAAGATTATCCTTATCACTTACAACAGCGTTATGCCACGGCATGCAACCTTATAAGGATGTTGATGACTGAAAATGACGTCCTCATCCGCAACCTTCAGCGCGCCAATCCATAGTCCGTCATTGCAATCATATGAATACTCCCGCGCCGGATCCGATGGTTCGGCGCTATCCCGTCAACCCCAAACGTTCGGCAAAGTCTTTGGCCGGCATGGGTTTACCAAATAAAAAGCCTTGCGCTTCCAAACAGCCTTTTTTCTTTAAACGCTCACACTGCTCCACCGTTTCAACGCCTTCGGCTATCACCTCAAGTTTAAAACTGCTGCCCAGATACAGGATGGCGCGCACGATGGCCGCATCGGGAGGGGAATCAACCATGGCGCGCACAAAGGTCTGATCGACTTTTAAGCGGGTAACCGGATAATGTTTAAGCATGCTAAGGGATGCATAACCGGTACCGTAGTCATCAAAAGCAATACCTACGCCGTCCGCTCGTAGTTCCCTCAGGGGGCGCAGCATATTTTCGTCCTGGCGCAGAATGATATTTTCGGTAATTTCCAGCTCCAGCGCCTCGGGGCTGAGTCCGGTTTGCGCCAGAATCGCCCGCACTTGCTGCGATAACGCCCCGGTTCTGAACTGCGCGCTAAACAAATTCACGCCGACACGAAACTCTTTGATGCCTTGCGCCCGCCAGGCGGCCGCTTGGCTACAGGCGGTCAGGATCACCCATTCGCCTACCAGTTCGGCCCACGGGCCAGACTCCAGCGCGGGCAAGAACGCCGCAGGCCCCAACAATCCCTTAACCGGATGGCGCCAGCGCAGCAAAGCTTCCGCGCCAACGATGGCGTTATCGGACAAGCGCACCTGAGGCTGGTAAAACACTTCGAATTCCCCCTGCGCATAAGCCCGCCCCAATTCCCCCTGGTAGGATCGTTTAGCTAAGGAAACCTCACGGAGTTCACGGGTAAAAAAACGCCGGCAATGCCGACCTTCCGCCTTGGCCTGGTAAAGCGCCAAATCCGCATTGGTCAACAGCTCCTGGTTGGTAAGACCATGAATCGGATATATTACGATGCCTATGCTCGCGCCGATATTCACCGGCTGGCCGTCAATAGTGACGATTTTCGAAATTTCATCGATGATATGATCGGCAATTTCCGATGCGCGCTGGGCATCAGAGAGGCCGGGTAGCAGCAACGCAAACTCATCCCCGCCCATCCGGGCCACCACATCGCCGGAACGCACGCAGTTTTGCAGTTTGAATCCCACATCCACCAGCACCGCATCTCCGCCGGCATGCCCGAGGTTATCATTCACATCCTTAAAACCATCCAGATCCACCAGCATAACGATGGCGGCGTTCTCATCTCTAAGCGTTTGCTCCAGACTGGATGACAGTAGGGTACGATTGGCCAGGTCGGTAAGATGATCCATCTGGGCCAGTTGAAACAAGCGCTCCTCGTTACGGCGCCGCTCGGTTATATCGCGCAAAATGGCACCGAAGCTAGGGTGATCATGTTCAAACCACATCGAGGCGGAAAGCTCTACCGGGATCCACATGCCATCCGCCGCGCGCACCTTGATTTCGAGCATGCTTTTCTGCAACGCCCCTTTTTCGCTGAGCAAACGACGCAACCGTAACATCAGACCGTCAGGCACCAGTAGGTCAATGTTTCGTCCGACAATATCGACACTCTGATAGCCGAATAATTTTCCAGCGGCTTGATTCCAAAACGTGATGATGCCGTCATCATCCGCGCAGATAATGGCATCGGGAGATGTGTGCGCGATGTTTTCGAAGCGAAACTGGCTGGCCGAACGCGCCAACTCCAGGCGGCGCATTTCCAACCGGTCCATCACCAGCACCGCCAGATCCTGCATATTTTGCCTGTCGGCGTTGGAAAGCCCCTGGCGGGGAATGCGATCGATGATGCACAACGTGCCCAAGGCAATCCCTTCTTGGTTACGTAAAGGGATACCGGCGTAAAAACGGATAAAGGGCTCGCCTATTACCAGTGGATTATCCCGAAACAGCGGATCTTTATGCGTGTCGGGAATAACCATAATCCCATTGCCTCGTATGGCATACGCGCAGAATGACACGTCACGAGGCGTTTCGCAGGTGGCAATCCCCATGCTGGCGGCAAATAACTGCCGTTCCGCCTCGATCAGCGAGATCAATACAATGGGCACTCTGAATATATTGGCCGTTAGATGGATCAACCGGCTAAAGCCAATCTCGTTAATGGCTTCATTAATGCCGTATTCCGCCAACACGGCCAGACGCTGTTCTTCATCCTTACCCAACGGCAATTGATTCATACATGCCTCATAAAATTACAACCGCGCTAATAATTTACTGGTGAAAAGAAATTGCCAGCGTGCGAATTCCTTTTGGCTATAGGGATAAAGCTCATGCAACAACCAACGTTTGCACACAATAGATAAAGTATTATCGGCAAATTGAATAGCGCCGCCGACGTTTTTTTTTCAGCCTTTCCCTCCAGTATAGCCAGCTATGACAAAACCAGCTGGGGATTCACCTCGCTGGCGCCGCTATCCGTGCCGCTAGGCATTTGCTCACAATATAAATCCAATAATTTAAGCGTGACGCCATTGGTCCAGCCGAAACCGTCTTGCAGCGGATATTCGCCACCGCCGCCGCCGCCGAGGCCACTGCCTTCTACCACATATTTTTCCACCAGCTTGTGCTGGTTATTGAACAGGCGTTGCACATTAGCTAAAAACCGGATGGCGATCTCTTGCGCCAGATCGTGGTGCCCATAGTTGCGCAATCCTTCTACCGCCACCCACTGTAGCGGCGCCCAGCCGTTGGGAGCATCCCATTGCTGTCCGGTGACGTTGGTGGTGGTGATCATCCCCCCTTGCTTAAGCAGCCGATCACGCACCACCAGCGCCGTTCGATCCGCCAGGTCCACCGGCGCAAGATTCAGGTATAACGGAAACACCGTAGCACCGGTGAGCTGATCGCGCAGCTTCTTCTGTTGCCAATCGTAATCGCCGTAATACCCTTGTTCATTATTCCATAAATGCAGATTTATGGCCTGTTTGCGGCGTTCGGCACGCTGGCTGTAATAACTGGCGGCATCATGGTTACCGGTGAGCAGGCTGGCGTTAGATAGCGTCATTTCCAGGTGGTAAAGCAATGCGTTCAGGTCCACCGGCAGAATGCCGGTGGTGCGGATGGAAGAGAGCTCCTGCGGATTGTCAAACCAGCGTGAACTAAAGTCCCACCCTGAGGCGGCCCCCGCCCGCAAATCACGGTATACATCGGACGCCGGACGATCTTTGGCCTCGCCGGCGGTCACGATATCATCCATATAGGATTCGGTGCGCGGCGTATCAAGATCATCCCAGTAGCGATTTAGCAGTACTCCGTCGTCCAGACGAACCACCCGCAGCGCCGCGCCGCCATTTTCCAATCCGTCGCCGCCTTCCATCCAATATTGATACTCTTTCTTTAGCTGGGGCAGGAACTTAACATAAATGTCGTCATCCTCGCGGGTGGCCAACAGGTCGATCATCAGCGCAAAAAACGGCGGTTGGGAACGGCTTAGATAATAGCTGCTGTTACCATTGGGGATACAGCCATAGGTATCGATTTCATAAGCGAAATTATTCACCATACTCACCACCAATTCCCATTTGCCGCTCTCGGCCAGCCCTAACATGGTGAAATAGCTGTCCCAATAATAAATCTCGCGGAAACGCCCGCCGGGCACCACATAGTCCTGCGGTATCGGCAGCAGGGAATCATAGGGCCTGACGGTGGAGGTGTTGCGGGTCAGCACAGGCCAAAGCGTCGTAATATGCTCGCGTAGGCTTTGCCCATTAGGCGGCACATACTTCACCCGATCGGTGGGGAAGATAAAATTCTTATCCACAAAGGTGCGTAAATTGAATTTTTTCCGCCGTTTTTTACCCTGATAATCGGCAACGATCGCCTGCGGGGTACGCCTTGGGACCGCATCGGCAAAGGTTTTCTGGTCAGGAAAAAGTTTTGCCATTTGCACATCGATGTACAACTGACCCAACAGAATATCCGGACCCTGGGTGGCATTCCGGTTCCTTTTGTATTTCGCGGCCTTTAAGCTTAGGCCAGGCGCAGAACGTAGCGCCCGCCCCCATGTCAATAATCGTTTCCAGGTCCACCTGAAACAGCGTGTAAGCATAGGTGTATTCTCCTTTTTTATACGCTATCGGGCTAAACTGGCCGGGATCAGCCGCAGTCAAAATCATAGCAGACTTATAACTATAGCTACTCGTCGCCTTATCAGCCGGCCCACCGCCTTTTTTGCGGGATAAACCGCCCTAACGGCCTTCTTGATCGCCAGATTCGGAATTATCGTAATGTTGCAGGTGGCTGGCCAGTGGTGCAGCGCCATGGCGCCAAAATCCCACGGCTATGGCTGGTGAGCTAAAACTGGCATTTCGGTGGGTCATAGATTACATAATACCAACATTTAGTATAAATGTTTATCAAAAATAACATTATCAATACATCGCAGGATCGCATAAAAAATGAGTCACCATGCAACGCTCCTTAATTACAATTAATGTGAAGTTGAGCAATTAATAATCCTTGTAGTGCCTCTAGGCAGGTGAAAATATAAATTATCCTCCTCATCTAACTAAGGTTATTAATTATGGCTAACAGAATGATTCTCAACGAGACGTCTTACTTTGGCAAAGGCGCCATATCTCATTTAATTGACGAAATAAAAGCCCGTGGTTTTAAAAAGGCCCTTGTGGTAACCGATCGGGAACTGATTCGTTTTGAAGTGGCGACTAAAGTCACCGATCTGTTGAAACAGGCTGGATTACCGTTTCACATATTTGATCAAGTACTGCCCAATCCCACTATTTCCATCGTCGACAAAGGGGTCGCCACCTTTAAGGCTGCCGGCGCCGATTATCTGATCGCCATCGGCGGGGGATCGCCCCAGGATACCAGCAAGGCCATCGGCATTATTATCAATAATCCCGAATTCGCCGATGTACGCAGCCTGGAGGGTGTGGCCGCTACCCAAAACCCCAGCATACCTATACTGGCAATACCCACGACCGCCGGTACCGCGGCTGAAGTCACCATCAACTACGTCATCACCGATGAAGAACATCGCCGGAAGTTTGTTTGCGTCGATCCACACGATATACCGCTGGTGGCGTTTATCGATCCCGATATGATGGCCAGCATGCCCGCCAGCCTCAAAGCCGCCACCGGTATCGATGCGCTGACGCATGCAATTGAAGGTTATACCACCCGCGCCGCCTGGGAATTGACGGATATGTTTCATCTCAAGGCCATAGAAATTATCGCCCGTTCGCTGCGCGACTCGGTGCGGGGAATAGCGCAGGGGGTCGAGGATATGGCGTTAGGCCAGTATGTGGCGGGCATGGGGTTTTCCAATGTGGGGCTGGGACTGGTGCATGGCATGGCACATCCGCTAGGCGCCTTTTATAACACCCCGCACGGCGTAGCCAACGCTATTTTGCTACCGACCATTATGGAGTATAACGCGGCGCATACCGGTGAAAAATTCAGAGCTATCGCCGTCGCGATGGGGGTGAAAGAGGCCGCGACCATGAATATTACCGCCGCCCGCACCGCGGCCATTGACGCGGTTAAACAACTTTGCCGCGATGTTGGCATTCCGCCGGCGCTGCGCGACGTGGGGATGAAACAGGATGATATTGCGGCGCTGGCCAAAGCGGCGTTCGCAGACGTTTGCACCGGCGGCAACCCACGTACGGCCACCATAAACGATATAGAAAAACTATACGATTCGATTTATTAGACTCAATCGATAGGCGTGGATAAACCGCGGATGGGATGTGCGGTGCCGCATCCCTTCCCCGTTTATTGTGTAAAGCGAGTCTGGCTGCGCTCGAATTCCAAATCACTCACCCGCTGCCAAACCTCGGCGGGGATAAACACCGGCATATTTTCACACCCCATGGCGCCAAAAAAAGCATCAGTATCGGAACCGGTAAACATAT
>JAATGH010000002.1 GCA_015654745.1 Enterobacterales bacterium | reverse complement strand
GGGCTTTTTGCCGGAAACATGATGCAAAAAGCCGGATGGGATGTGGATATTTTCGAACGCTCAGCAAAAAACCTGGATAGCCAGGGCGGTGGAATAGTGCTGCAACCGCAAGTTGTGGAAATCATTCAGGAAAGCGGCGTTCATAAAAACTGGGATGAGATGGGCGTTCGTTCACAATATCGCATTTTTTATAATCCCGACGGCACGGTTGAATACAAACAGTTAGCTCCGCAAATTCAAACCTCATGGTCATTAATTTATTCGACATTGCTGACGACGACGGGTAAAGAGCATTACCACCAGGGGAAAAAACTGCAACGTATCGATTCGCAAAAAGAGGACGTTACCGCGTGGTTTGAGGACGGTAGCCATATAAAAGGCGATATTCTGATTGGCGCCGATGGCAATAACTCCACCGTCCGGCAGTTGCTCTGGCCGGGCGAAACGCCGACTTATGCTGGCTATATTGCCTGGCGAGGGTTGATTCGTGAAGATCGGCTGCCGGAGCGCGCCCGTCTTGATCTTCATGGCAACTTTGCATTTGCCAATAGCAAGGGATCGCAGATTCTGGGCTACCTCGTTCCAGGGATAAATAACGATCTCCGCCCGGGGAACCGGCTTTATAACTGGGTGTGGTATCGGACTATGGACGACGCAACTCGCGAATCAGTGATGACCGATAAAAATGGCGTGATGCGCGGACATTCTCTCCCTGAAGGTGCCATCACACAAAAATGGAAAAACCATATTTATGAAGAGGCTGCGCGTATGCTTCCGCCAGGATTTAGAGACGTGGTCCAGGCGACAAAAGAACCTTTTGCGCAATCTATTCGCGATCTGGCCGTTGATAGCATGGTGAAAGACCGGGTGTTATTGCTTGGTGATGCGGCTTCTATTCCACGCCCACATACGGCGGCAAGCACTTCCAAGGCAGCGGCTAATGCTCTGGCGTTGTGGCAGGCTTTTCTGAACGATCCTGACGATATCGACGCCGCTTTATCACGCTGGGAACCGGAACAGCGACACCTGGGTAAATATCTGAAGCAGGTGGGAATGAACATGGGCAACCGTCTGATGTCTGGTGAAATATAACCATAATCATGGAGTTAAATAGCAATACATTGCGACGCCCCATTAATGTATTTTATCTTTAGCGTAAATAATATTTTAAACTAAATAATGTTCCTGATCCCCTAATAGCCAGCAGGAGTAAATATGAATATTACCGTAAAGCTCACCTCTGATTTTATTTGCCCGTGGTGCCTTATTGGTGAACGCCGTCTGCAAAAAGTGATTCGTCGTTTACCCGATGATGTGGAGATTACTATCCTCTGGCAGCCCTATGAGCTTAATCCTACCATGCCGGTAGAAGGTGCCGATCGTAAAAGCTACCGTTCCGCCAAATTTGGTAGTTGGGAGTACAGCCAGTCGCTGGACAGAAAAACCATTCTGGCTGCCGCGGAGGATGATATCGCGTTTAATTACGACGCAATGCAGAAGACGCCGAACACCTTTCGCGCGCATCGACTGATGAATCTGGCCCGCCTGCATGGCGCCGCGGATGCCGTAGCCAATGGTATTTTCCATGGCTATTTTGAACAGGGCCGCGATATCGGCGATGTGGAAATTCTGGCTGATATCGCAGCGGAAAATGGTCTCGACAGGGCGGAAGCGCTGACTTACCTCGCCGGTGACGCTGGCGCAAAAGAGACCCGGGCGGCAATCAATTTTGCCACCGGGATTCACGGCGTACCAAATTTTGATATAGAAGGCGAGACTATTTCAGGCGCACAGCCGTTGAATGTCATCGAGGATGCAATCATGAGAGCGATTGCCCGTAAACCTCAAGAGAAGCCAGCTATCTGAACGTCTGATGCTCTTCAATTCCTGCATGGTTGGGTGGATAAACATGACCTGATCTTGACCCGCCATCTCCGGACAGCTTTTGTATCTTAAGTTAACGATGCACGCTGCCGCCGGTATTCTCTCGGGGAGTGATATCCCAGCGCGCTGTGCGGGTGGTTTTCATTGTAATGCGTGAACGCTGCAGCAAGGT
>JAATGH010000089.1 GCA_015654745.1 Enterobacterales bacterium | reverse complement strand
TATATGGACCCAGCGAGCGGATGAAAATGTCCGTAAGCAGCGCGAGCAAATCGACGCACTTAAGGATCTGCGCGATGCCGCCCGGAAATATCAGGATGATGCGGCCCTTACAACCCAAACGCGTGGAATGAGTGATCGGGGCCGGCAATATTTTAATGACCGGCAGGAAGTGCAGCGCGTATTCGATAAAACTGACCAGGGCGCAGCAGCGATTGCGGCGCGCTCTGCCGCGCTGGATGCGTTGAATAAAAAATACCAGGCTACCTCGGATGCTGAAGCTGACTGGATGGCCGGCGCCACCCGGGGGTATCGGAATTGGCTGGACAATATCACCGATATTGCTGGCACGGTGTCGCAGGGCGTCACCAGTACGCTGGATGGCGCTTTTACCAGCGTTACCTCGATGCTGGAGGGCAATAAAGGTTCGTGGAAGTCTTGGGGCATATCCGTGCTCCAGATTCTCGAAAAAGTCGCTCTGCAAATGGCGGTTGTCCAAATGGCTGGCCAGGGCAACTCCGGCAGCAGTCTTTTCGGCTCAATCGTCAGCGGCGTGAGCAGCTATTTCGGTGGTAGTACTGCTGGCGCATCAACAGCAACCGCATTCAATACCGGTGCCTACAGTAATCTGAGCCTGAACGCCAAGGGCGGCGCCTACAGCTCGCCCAGCCTGAGCGCGTATAGCAATAGTATCGTCAATCAACCAACGCTGTTTGCGTTTGCCAAAGGCGCCGGCCTTATGGGGGAAGCCGGTGAAGAGGCTATTATGCCTCTGACCCGAACAGCAGATGGTTCACTTGGCGTCAGGGCAGTCGGCGGTGGCAATGTTACCGCCGGCGCCGGCGCCGGCAGCGCGCCCCAGGTCTATATAAGCATTGATAACAATGGCAATACCACAACCCAAAGCAGCACGGGATGGGAGCAATTCGGTAGCGAGATCGGCGCGTTTGTCGATCAGCGGTACCGCGCGCTGCGTGATAGAGATCTGGGGCAAAACGGTGTCATTAGCCGGGCTATCAAGGGGCGGATATGATCGACACTTTTAACTTTCCCGCGCGCATCAATCCCGTTGGGGAAGTCACCCTTCGCGTGCGGGAAACTCAATTTGGGGATGGCTATACCCAGCGTTCCGGCGACGGAATTAATGGTGAGTCTGATAGCTGGCCACTGACGTTTGTCGGAGATTGGGATTACATTTCTCCGATCCGCAATTTTATCCGTTCTCATAAGGGTTACATCGCATTCCAGTGGCGGAATCCGCTATTTGAGCTGGGATTGTATATTTGCAAAACCCATCAGGTTACCGCGCTGGGGAATAACTCCCGCGGTAAGCCTATGTATCAGTTGACCGCCACTTTCGAAACTGCTTTTCATCCATAAGGGCAAAACGTGTCTATCAACAGCGACCTGCAAAAATTAGAGCCGGGTAGCAAAGTCGTGCTTTTTGAAGTGGACGGCACGACATTCGACGGCCCGCAGCTTTATTTCCATAACCATGCCATTCCATTTACCGAAGACGAATTGAATGCCGCCGGGGGTGATCCGGCTGCGCTGCCGGCAAAATCAATCTGGTGGCAGGGCATCGAGTATAAAGCCTGGCCGACTCAAATCACCGGTGAGGAAGTAACGAGCGACGGCAGCGCGCCGACTCCCACACTTAAGGTTGCGAACTTGGATGGCAAAATTTCTTCGATGTGTCTTGCTTACCAGAACTTGGCAAAGGCCAAAGTTATAAAGCACACCACATTCGCGCATTACCTGGATGCCCGGAATTACCCGGAAGGAAACCTGAACGCCAATCCAAACGAGGAAAAGCTCGATGTTTGGTATATCGACAGCAAGACCATGGAAAACGATATACAAATTGAGTTCGCGCTTTCCAGCCCCGCTGATCTGCAGGGCATCATGATACCGACTCGGCAAATCCATAGCCTTTGCACCTGGTGCATCCGAAACCGTTATCGAGGCCCGGAATGCGGCTACACCGGTTCGGCCTATTTCGATATTGACGACAATCCGGTGGATGATCCGTCAAAGGATGCCTGCGGTGGCCTGATGACGTCGTGCAAGCTGCGTTTTGGCGCTACGGCGGAATTACCTTTCGGTGGTTTCCCCGGGTCCGCGCTACTGAAGAGGTAAGGATGCGAAAACATATCATCAAATCGCTGCTGGCTCATGCCGAGCAAACCTATCCGGCGGAGTGTTGCGGCCTGGTTATTCAGAACGGCCGCAAGCAAACTTACCTCCCATGCACCAATACCGCGCCGGAAAACGGTGAACAATTCAGGATAGCCCCGGAGGAATACGCAGCGGCTGAAGACGCAGGAACCGTTGTCGCGGTGGCTCACAGCCATCCCGACGCTACCACGCAACCGTCGCAGCTCGACCTGGCGCAGTGCGACCTGCTGCAGGTGCCATGGATTATCGCGAGTTGGCCGGAAGGTGACGTGCGAGAAATCATGCCAACAGACGGTATAAAGCCCCTGGAGGGCCGCCCGTTCGTGCATGGCATCTGGGACTGCTACGCCATCATTCGAGACTGGTACAAGCAGGAACGCGGCATAGAGCTACCCAATTTTGAACGCTCCGATGGCTGGTGGGACCGCGGCGAAAACCTCTACATGAAAAACTATGCCGAAGCGGGCTTCGTGCCCACG
>JAATGH010000203.1 GCA_015654745.1 Enterobacterales bacterium | reverse complement strand
TTTGATGCGCTGCATCGCCATCTTACCCTGGCGGGCCATCCGACGGAGGGCTGGCAGCAATGGCCGGAGCCCTTCCGTCAGGTTGACAGTGACGAAGTGCGCGAGTTCCGTCTAAAGCATCACCAGGACATCCGGTTTTTCAGCTATCTGCAATGGCTGGCGGCGCGGCAGTTTGATGACTGTTTCCAGCTCAGCCGCCGCTTGAATATGCCTATCGGATTGTATCGCGATTTGGCGGTTGGCGTCAGCGCCGGGGGGATGGAAACCTGGAGCGATCGCACGCTTTATCGCCTCGAGGTGTCCGTCGGTGCGCCGCCGGACCGGCTCGGTCCCCAAGGGCAGAATTGGAGCCTGCCGCCGCAGGATCCCAATGTGCTTTTCGCTCGCGCTTATGAACCCTTTATCACCATGCTGCGCGCCAATATGCGCCACTGCGGCGCACTGCGCATTGATCATGTGATGTCTCTGCTGCGATTGTGGTGGGTCCCGCTGGCGGGTAGCCCGCAGCAAGGGGCCTATGTCCGTTATCCGGTGGATGATTTACTGGCGGTATTGGCTCTGGAAAGCCATCGGCAGCAGTGCATGGTTATCGGTGAGGATTTGGGCACCGTTCCCCAGGAGATCACCGCCAAATTGCAGGCCGCGGGCATCTATTCATATAAGGTGCTGTTTTTCGAGCGCAAAGATCCCGCGCAATACCGGGCTCCCGATGAATATGTCCCGCAGGCCATGGCTACCCTGACCACCCATGATTTAGCCACCCTGCGGGGATTCTGGCAACTGGAGGATTTGCGGCTGGGCAACAGGCTGCATCTATACGCCGACGACGCAATCTATCAGCGCCTGCTG
Organism: Enterobacterales bacterium; assembly: GCA_015654745.1. Taxonomy (GTDB): domain Bacteria; phylum Pseudomonadota; class Gammaproteobacteria; order Enterobacterales; family Enterobacteriaceae; genus Acerihabitans. Next base: position 3,622 of record JAATGH010000203.1, on the reverse strand, counting down.
GCGGACCGGCAAAAAGCCCGGCAGGCATTGCTTGATGCCCTGCATGCGTGGAAATGCGTACCGGCCAAATTAGGCAAGAATGCCGAGCGAGTGGTCATGTCGCCGATTCTGAACCGGGGAGCCCATCGTTATCTGGCGCTCAGCCAATCGGCTTTGCTGGGGCTGCAGCCGGAGGACTGGCTGGATATGGCGCTGCCGGTTAATGTGCCGGGCACCACCGATCAATATCCCAACTGGCGGCGAAAACTGGTGCGCGAGGTGGCTGAAATCTTCGACGATCAGGGCATTACCAGGCTATTGCGGGAAGTGGGCCGGCTACGCAATAAAAGCGCCGACAGCCAGAATTCTTCGCCACGGCCCGAATGACGGGCCGAGTAAAAAGCCAACACGCCTGCAGCCTGGAAAATGAACGGTAGCGGCGGGCGCCTTAATAATAGGAGTGCTCGCCGCGCTGGTGTTCGGTTAAATCGCGAACCCCTTTCAATTCAGGGAATTTTTCCAGCAATTCCTTTTCAATGCCTTCCTTGAGGGTGTAATCCACCATCGAACAGCCGTTGCAGCCGCCGCCGAATTGCAGGATGGCCAGATTATCATCGGTGATTTCCATCAGCGTCACCTGGCCGCCGTGGCCGGCCAACTGCGGGTTGATCTGCGATTGCAGGACATATTCAACCCGTTCAATCAACGGCGCGTCATCGGAAACTTTGCGCATTTTTGCATTGGGCGCTTTCAGCGTTAACTGCGATCCTAACTTATCCGTTACAAAATCGATTTCCGCATCCTGCAAATAGGGGGCGCTAAGCTGATCGACATAAGCGGTGATTTTATCGAACGGCAGCACCGTATCAGTGGCTTCCACCGCGTCGGGAGGACAATAGGAGACGCCGCATTCCGCATTCGGGGTGCCGGGATTGATGACGAATACGCGAATTTGGGTGCCAGCTTCCTGATTGGCCAGTAATTTAGCAAAGTGTTCCTGGGCAGCATCGGTAATCCGGATCATGACATTCACTCAATAGTTGACTAATCTAGTCAGATATAATAACTCCATTAACCCGCCGACTACAAGGTACGGCAGATACACCACACCTGAACGGCTTTGGCCCGCCGGGACAGTAGCAGGCGGGTCAATTCCTCCACCGTACTGCCGGTGGTGACCACATCGTCCACCAATGCCACGGTTTTCCCCGCCACATCGATGCAGCAATCGAACGCCCCGCGCAGATTCCGGCGCCGGGCGCCGGCGTGCAGCGTTTGCTGCGGCGGCGCGGCGCGGATTCGCACCAGGGCATCGGCACGGTAATCCACTTCCAACCAGCGGGCCAGGGTATGGGCCAGCAGGTGGGTTTGATTATACCCTCTGCGCCAGTGCCGGTAAGCATGCAAAGGTACATTAAGTATAAGCTCGGGCCGGAAAACCTGTTGTGCCCGGTGTGCTTCCTGCCAGCGCAGCAGCAGCAGCCGGGCGAGGACCCGCGCCAGGCCGATGCCGCCGTGATATTTTAGCCTTTTTATCAATTGGCTGAGGGGGGGTTGATAATCGGTGACATACAATAGGATCTCCCATGGCGGCGCTTTCAGGAGACAACGCCCGCAAGGGCGGCAGGCGTTCCCGGCCGGCAGGCCGCAGCGGGGGCAGCACTGGTCCCGGGCGTCCAGCAGCCAGATTTCATCCGGCCGGATCTGTAGGTTCAGGGCTTTTCCCGAGTTTCATCGCCCCGCCGGCTACCTCTCTTTCGGAGGGGCGTACGGCGGAACGGTTCCATTCCGCCGGCTGCCTTGAAGTAAAGGGCTGCTGTGGCTACGGGCCGGTCTGAACCAGCCCTGCCCTCATTTGCCGTCGATCTGTCCGCCGATATAGGCGATCGCCTGTTCGTAAACGACGGCGGCGTTCCAGCCGGCAATGGCCGCGAAGTTGGGCTCGCCCTGCTGATAGCCCTGTCCCGGCTGCCAGCCATGGCCGCGCAGGAAGTTCGCCGTCGAGGCGAGCGCATCGGCGCGCGAGCCGACGAGGTCGACACGGCCGTCGCCATCGCCGTCGGCGCCGAAATTGACGACGTTGCGCGGGAGGAACTGGGTCTGGCCGATTTCGCCATGGGCAGCGCCGTGGGCCGAGGGGCTGAGATAGCCCTCGCCGACAAGCTGGAGGGCTGCATAGAGCTGGTCGGTGAAATATTCGGTGCGGCGGCAGTCATAGGCGAGCGTCGAGACGGCCGACATCGTGTGTTCCTGGCCCATATAGCTGCCGAAACCGGTCTCCATGCCCCAGATCGCGATCAGCGGACCTGCGGGCACGCCGTAGCGGCGCTCGATATTGGCAAAGAGCGCCCGGTTGGCCTGCTTCATTCCCTTGCCGCGGGAAATGATCGTCTGGCCGCCGCGCTTGCGCATGAACTCGTCGAAGGAGAGCTTGAAGCTCTTCTGGCCGCGGTCGGCGCGAATGGTCGGCTGGTTGTAGTGGACATCCGCGAAGGCCCGGTCCAGCACCGAGCGGCTGACGCCCTGGGCCTGCGCCTCCTGCTTGAACTCGCCCAGCCAGGTGGAAAAGCCGGCCGGCCCGTTGCCGCATTGGGCGGCATTCGCCGCGACCGGCCCAACCAGCGACAGGAAAGCTGCCGCGAGAATCGCCAAACCAGATTTCGTCATGCGCATCAGAGTCCCCGCATTTCCTATTGATCCGACCGGACCATGCCAGCGTCCGGCGCTTCTGTCATTATTACGTTTAAGCGATCGTGCATTTACATTCCGGGTGAAACAAGACGGCAACAATGGCCAATAAAAAGCCCCGCTGTTTCGGTCTCAGACAGCGGGGCTTTTAGCCGGCAATGGTTTATAAAGCGTATGTTGTCGCACTTAAGCGACGAACATGCGACGATCTGACGTCTTACGCCGCCTGCTTGCGCGGCTTGATCAGGCCGCGGTTGATCAGCAGTTCGGCGATCTGGATGGCGTTCAGGGCAGCGCCCTTGCGCAGGTTGTCGGAGACGACCCAGATGTTGAGGCCGTTTTCGACCGTCGCGTCCTCGCGGATGCGCGAAATATAGGTGGCGTCCTCACCGGCGGATTCGTAGGGCGTGATGTAGCCGCCGTTTTCGCGCTTGTCGATGACGAGGCAACCCGGGGCTTCGCGCAGGATGTCGCGGGCCTGGTCGGCGGTGATCTCGTTTTCGAACTCGATGTTGACCGATTCCGAATGACCGATGAAGACGGGCACGCGCACGGCCGTGCAGGTCACCTTGATCTTCGGGTCGAGCATCTTCTTGGTCTCGGCCAGTACCTTCCATTCTTCCTTGGTGTAGCCGTCTTCCATGAAGCTATCGATATGCGGAATGACGTTGAAGGCGATGCGCTTGGGGAACTTCTTGGCTTCGACCGGGTCGGGGACGAAAACCGCGCGGGTCTGCGAGAACAATTCGTCCATCGCCTCCTTGCCGGCGCCCGACACCGATTGATAGGTGGCGACGACGACGCGCTTGATCTTCGCCTTGTCGTGCAACGGCTTCAGCGCGACGACGAGCTGCGCGGTCGAGCAGTTGGGATTGGCGATGATGTTCTTCTTGCCAAAGCCCTTGGCGGCCTCCGCGTTCACCTCGGGCACGACCAGCGGCACGTCCGGGTCCAT
>JAATGH010000150.1 GCA_015654745.1 Enterobacterales bacterium | reverse complement strand
TTTCCCGCCGCCATGGTGGGCACCATGGTGCTGCCGCTGATGATCTTCCATCAGGTACAGCTGATGGTGTGCGCGGTGCTGGCGGCGCGTTATGCCCGCCGGCAGGCCCAGCAGATGAAAAACATCCCTTCCGATCCCGCCGTCGATAAATAGCGCTTATTCTGCAACATCGGTTGCCCCTGACGTATAACGGCAGGGGCAACCGACGCATTGCCGATAAGTCAGGTGGTGCGGTTTAAAATAGGCAATTGACCCAATGGAAAAAGAGTGGCTATTATTAATCAAAAGCGAGGCCGCCATCTTCCGCCATAAATTTCATTGACTCATTAATCTAAAATCATAGGTAGATATTTATAAGACTATCGGAGAACCTATATGTGTATTCAATTGGATTGTTTTAATTAGGCGGGCCGGTACCGCAGCCGCTTCCGCCAACACCACCGGTGCGCTATCCAGCCTGGCTTATTGGCCGCCGATATGTCGTGGGGGACAGAGTCAGTTATCTTGGCAGCTCTTACCAATGCACGTAAAGCCATGAATCATTTGCGGGGCGTGAGCCAAGTGTTGCCATTTCGCTATGGCGCCTGATTTGAAAAGCCTGACTGACCCGAAAGGTGGTTATACCAAGAGCTGATAATTTTTTTCACAAGACCAACGATAAGTCTATTCCACCAGGAAAGCCTTGAGGTTAACGCCGCCGAGGCATTTTTGAGTCTCTAGAGGAAATCTCATGAATATAGAACTTGATTATTTCAGCGCGTATCAGCCTGACGGAAAACTGTACGCACATTGTATCGGCGATGTGCGTAACTACAGCATTACCTATAGGTTGTACAATGTATATGAACCCGGGAGGGTTGATGATACAAAGAATGCCTATGGCGAAGCGTTGGTGAGTTTTGATCTTGTATCCGGCAATCAGTATTATCTGCAGGCGCAAGTGGAAATAGATGATGGTAAAATACTTGACCTATATTCGGATATTATTTTATTGCATTTCTCATCGCTATTTCCGCCGCCGGATACGCTGGAGAAAAAAGCAATAAAAGGCAAGCTGGAAATAACCTCATGCGATAAACTGGAATTCAGGATACAATTTTTCCCCGGCGGTTATAAAAAGCTGCGCCATGAGCAAACAGGCAATATTCCTTTCTTTCACAAAGTCAGCCAGTATATCTATTTTGCACCCTGTTTTGATGAAGACAGTTTGCAGGTCATGATAAAAAAATTTCCGCTATGTGCCAAGCTGCGTGAACTTTACCGGGTGGAACAGGATTTAGCCAATGATGAGTTACTGTTGCTGGCCCGGGAGCTTGAGCATCTTGAGTATGTGGAGTATTGCAGCCTGTCGGGGGTTCCCACAGCGGATTCATCGGAATATGAAAGGGACGGATGGCCACAAGAGATGGACGTGGCCAACGTTACGCCGGATTTGACCCAGCACCAGGGATATCTGAATAATGCGCCGACAGGCATGAGCGTCAGAGCGGCATGGGCAAGAAATATCACCGGCGGGGGGGTAGGGGTGCGCATGCAGGATACCGGCTATTACGGACTACATGAGGATTTGGTCGGTAATATAAACGTGGTTTCCAACAGCGCGTCCAACCGTACGCACGGAACGTCGTCGGCTGGTATTGTCGGCGCGCGTAATAATGGCTTTGGCATGACGGGCATTGCTTTTGATAGCCGTATCTTTGCCTACAGCTTTACAGTCGACGATCTTGAACGGATCGTCCGCGACGCTTTGCCGGGTGATATTGTTACCGCGTCTTTAAGCTGGGGACGATACCCGTTAATTGATAATCAGCATTGGTGGAGCCTTTATCGCCTTCTAACGCAAAGCGGCGTGGTGGTGGTGATGTCCGCCGGCAATGTGGGAATCAATTTATTGCGTTCAGGCATGAACGACTTTGGCGATAGCGGCGTGATACTGGCGACCTCCAGTCATCCGGCCACCGGCAGAAGATTAGCGCATTCAAGTTTCAATTTTTTCCGTACGATCGCCGCCTGGGGGCAAGGCGTCGCCACGACCGGAGGCGGTGATTTGCTGAATCTGGGCGCGCCCAATCGCACCTACCGAAACAATTATGACGGTACTTCCGCCGCCGCACCGCAGGTGGCGGCTGTGCTGGCCCTGTTGCAATCCTATGCCAAATCAGCTTATCGCGTTATTTTCAACACCGACCAATTGTTCCGCATAATCCTGGATACGGGCCATCGGGAAGGAGAAATTGATCTCATCGGCCCCAGGCCCAACGCGGAGGCGGCGGTACGCTATGTGGACGATCTGTTAAGCCGGGGGCTGTTACCCCCGCCGGTATCGCGGCCGCCGGTGATGCCACCCCGGTATCCCTTCTGGCGCTTGGGCCGACAGTATGAAGTGGGCGACAGGGTTACCCATCTGGAGCTGTTTTATCAATGCAGAACACGAAATCTTTCCAATATTGGTTGGCAACCCAATCTGGCGCCTACCTTATGGCAGTTGATAAGCTGACCGTAGCGGTATGTTTAAAGGCGGCATTCCGTTAAAAGAATGCCTCGCCATATTTTGCCTTATATGTTGCGTTTAAAAATCGTTTTTTTTTCTTCCACGCTTAAAAATGCCAACGCCAGACCGTTGCGTTGGGCGGTTTGTATTTGTTCCTGAGATAATCCGGCGCTCGGCGCCGCCACCCGGTATTCATAATCGATATCAATACCCTGTACCGCCGGGTCGTCCGAGTTGATGGTGGCGAGAATGCCGTGCTCAAGGAATTGCTTTAACGGGTGTTCCGCGAGCGAGCGCACCGTGCTGGTCTGCACATTGGAGGTC
>JAATGH010000459.1 GCA_015654745.1 Enterobacterales bacterium | reverse complement strand
TTGGCAAAATGCGCCGCATGGCCGCCTTCATGAAACAGGGTATTGATGCCGCTGATACCGCTGCCTATCTGATCGGGCTTCGCCAGGCTGGTGAAATTAATCCGTGCCGGTATCCATTGCTCCTGTTGCCAGAATGGGGGGACCGGACCATGCATAAAGCCATTTTCGTATTTATCCTTGCGCACCAACAGATCAAGCTGAAGCTGGGCGCCGTTAAAATCAATATGCAGTCGTTTAAAACTCTTAATCCAGCGCGTCAATGACTCGGCAAACGGCAAATAGGGATCCAGTTGTCGGGTAACGTCTCCGGCGGTGGCATAGCGGATATTCCAAGGCAGCAGCGCCTGGGCGCCTTTCCTCGTCGCCAGTTCCGCCAGGCTGCGCAGGTTACTGGCACGGGTTTGCCGCTCGAACGGATCCAGAATGGCGAACAATTGTTCTGGGGTCATGCGTTCGGTTTTATTAACTTTATAGTCAAAATAGTTGCGATAGCCCATTTGCCGAGCGAAGCGATTGCGCAGACGAACCAACTGTGGAAACCCCTGGCGCAGCAGCCACTGCTCCAGTTCCCGCAGGGCCTGCTGCGAGCTTTGGCGATAGGCTTCATTGGCATTATTGGCCTGGTTGGTCAACAGTTCCCCCAGCGTCGCCGCGACCCGCTCCCCGCTATCGTTAACGTGGGTGAGCGTCAGCGTTTTACGTCGGGCATAGAGATCGTTTTCCGCCTGTATAATGTCATCCATCAAGGCCTGAGCCTGGGGATCTTCGATGACATTGCAATCAAAAAAACGTGCCCAGCCGCGCAGGCCATGCAGCGTTGCGTCACGCTGTTGGCCTGAGGCCGCTTTTTCCAGGGTGGCGATATGCCCGCGGATTTCCGCCGGACGGGCGGGATTGGCAATAAAACGTTTATACGCCTGCTCGGCTAAGGCAAAGCGTTCGGAAATCCCCTGGCCGCCAATCGCCATATAGTTCTGCCAGAACAGATCTTCTTTTGCGGTATGGATTGCCAGGTAATCACGGTTTAATGCATTAAAATAATTCACTGCCTGCTGCATAGGTTTTTATCTCCGTGCCAACCAAATTAGGCCGGGTTAATCACGCATATAGGTAAAGGCGCGGTATTTGGATTACCGCGGGCCAATGCCGCCTGTTGTTATCAGGACCGGCTAATGACCCGATCGACGCGTTCCAGCCCCGCCGCGATATCCGCGGATTGCCCGGTGGCGGTCAAAACACAGGCCAGCTGCAAACGGATGGCATGCGGCAGGGCAAACTCTCCTCGCAGACAGTCCTCGGTCCAACGTGCGGTAGTTACGGCATCGCGTGCCGCCGGCAGGTGTTCGAGCGGCGGTAAGGGGTAGTGCTGCGGATCAAGCAATAGGCGCTGTTCACCCTGATGCAAGCCAAAAATACGGGCTAGCCGCTGTGGATTGGCGTAGGTTTCACCTTCGGTACCGCTCATCAGTAACGCACTGCTATTGATGGCGCTGAAAAAACCGGCAACGCGGGTGATATATTCCGGATGCGAAACGCTCGATAGGCGCCAATGCAAATGGTGATGAAACGGCGTCGCCAGTTTGGCCAGGGTATGGGCGCTATTTCGCACGCCCATGCGCCAGCGCAGCTTTAGCTGCGTCGCCAGCGGTGGACAGAGTTGATCCACCGGGATAAAAACCGGCCCGCAGCCCATGACCAGCGCGCTTTGCGCCGCCAGTACCGACACTTGCGGCGCAATGCCCAGTTCATGGAAGATCTGAGCGCTGGTCACCCGCATCGGATCGTCGGTAACACCGTGCACCACCACAGGAAAACCAAGCCGCGCCAGCGCCAGCGCCAGCAAGGGGGTGAGATTGGCCTGCTTGCGCGCGCCGTTATAGCTGGGGATAACCACGGGAGGCGGCATATCGGCCGGCGCCTGAAGCGCCATCACCTGCTCCTGCATGGCTTCGTAGAACCCCAGCATCTCGCCTTCGGCCTCGCCCTTGATGCGAAAGGCGATCAATAACCCGCCAAGTTCCAGATCCGGTACCTCACCCGCCAGGATCGCCCGATAAAGTTCTACGGCCGTTTGCCGATCCAAATCGCGAGCGTGGCTTTTACCCCGCCCCACTTCTTTAATAATGTTGCTGTAATCCATAGCTGCTCGTTGCTCGTCCGCTATTTTAGTGTGATGTTGCTTTTAGCCCGGCGCTGATGCCAACGCCAGGCTGGCAATCGTCACCGCGCGATAAGGAGGCCAAACGCCAAATCGGTTAGCTACAACAATACCTTTCATTAGCGCACTAATAAAGGCGTTGGTATCAGGAATCGCATTGTCCTCTTCACCGGGTTAACGCCAAGCAACAGGCTATATACCCGTCATACTTCGAGCCCCAGGTGCGTGACCTGCGCTCGTTTACCCGCATCTTTGACTCAGGTAAGCTCATCGGCATGCATTCGCTTGCCGCCTTCCTGCAACGCCAATTATTTAGGCTATACCCCTGATGTGCGGTTATACCCCCAACTAAAAAGACGACGACGTTTATATACGCAAGTATTAAAAGTAATAATTTAACTTTTTAAAAATGACTTTAATTTTCCGCTGAAGATAAAACAGGTAACTTTACAAAAGAGGCCGGCTCGATGGTCTCTTTTGCATATAACGCTTATTGTGCTGCCGCGGCCTCCCACCCAATATTAACTTATGATATAAGATCAAAAATTGATTTTTAGTTACTCCAGAACCCTGCATAACCGTAATTTCAGGATAAAAACGGCCCCGACATTTATACAAATGACGTGTGTGGGTCGCGATATACCGACAGTACACCTGCTGACCGCAAGGTAATGCTTATTATTTAATTTATAGAATAGGACAGAGTATGCCATCCATTAACCAACACCCCGCGCTGACGCCCTCCGTTAAAATGACCGCTTTTGAACACGTTAAAAAAATGATGTGTAAATCGTTATATCTGGTTAAAAGAACCATCGGCATCTCCAACAGCGCAGCAAAACTGCCCAGAAAAACCAGTATGAAAGCCGTTGAAATCACAATAGATCATGAGGACTCGCAAGAGACAAGTCGGGAAAAGAATACCGCTAAGATTACCGCTACGGGTAAAATCATCAACGGTGTGACATATAATAAAGAAGCGCGGGAACATGTTTCACTCTTCAAAAATCAAGCTGATGTAAAAAACCAATCGACTCATCTCGATGAGAAATCCGCCGTTATATTAACCAAATTCACTCTATTGAAAAATACTGAAGATGCCGACGTGTCCCGCGCCGCTTTTATTGAAAATATTGCCAAAAATATCGTACAGGATTTACAAAAAAACGTCATGCCTAACGAGGCAGATAAATTACAGTGGCAGGCGCAAGAGTTTGAGAGCTATATCCCTGCCCAAATCAATCGAGCCATCGATTCCGCAGCCCTTAAGCTTGATATACAAGGAAAAAGGTTGCTGGGCGATAAGTCCGCCAAGGAAAAAATCATCCAGGATACATTGGCCGATCTCGGACTAACTCAAGCCTTCTGCCAGGTAAGAAATTTGGCCGACAAAGCTCAACCCTCTATTACCCATGCCACCATGAATTATATGGCGTTAAATAAGATAACCAATACCGAGTTGATCGCCGATATCAGTCACCGGACTTACGAGATTATCTACAATTGCCCGGGTCAGATTGAGCGGGTGGTTGGTTCAGCGGAACGGGTGATTGGACAATCGATCGCCGCGGGCTAAACCCGGTCGTGCCATGAAAAGCGATCGGCGATTGCGCTGGGTTCGCCGCCGGGCTCAATGATAACGCCTTACTTCGGCATCTCCGGTTGTTCAATGGGAAAGACCGGCAGCGCCGCCAGCAGACGCGCGCCATAGGGTTTGGTCAATAAGCGCCGGTCGTAGATAATGATTTCGCCGGTGCACTCGTGGCTTCGTATCAACCGCCCGACCTGCTGGATCAGATTAAACGACGCGCTGGGCAAGCTTTGTACCTCGAATGGGTGGCGCTTCTGGCTTTTTAACCATTCGCCCTCGGTCACGATCACCGGGCTATCGATGGGAGGGAAGGCAATTTTATGGATATGCACCGCCGTTAGCAGCACGCCTTTTAAATCCAGCCCCTCGGCAAAGGATTGCAGTCCCATAAGAACGCTGGTTTTGCCCTGTTCCACCCGTCTGCGGTGTTCCTCAATCAACCGGTAACGGGGCTGATCCCCCTGCACCAGCAGTTGCAGACGCAGGTCGGTGACGTTGGCCAGGAAGCCTTGCATGGCGCGGTGGCTGGCAAACAGTACCAGTATCCCCCGATGAGCGCCACTGGCCAGACTGGCGCGAAAAAACCGCGCCATTTCGGCCAGATGCTCCGCTTCCCTGGCCATAATCGGCTCGTTAAGCATGCGGGGGATCACCAATTTGCCCTGCCGTTGATGGTCAAACGGCGAGCCGAGGGTAACGAAACGATCGCCGGCGCGTTCATTCAGGCCGGAGAGCTCCTGCAAGCGGGCAAAACTGTTCAGTGAACGCAGGGTGGCGGAGGTGACCACGGCATGGGGAATTCTCGACCACAACAGTTTTTCCAGCTGATCGCTGACGCGGATGCCGACGCAGTGTAGAAAAATCTGGGCACCGCCATCGTGCATTTCGCGAGTCAGCCATTTTGAAATCGGCGCGTTGGAGGCCTTTTCCTGTGCCGCCAGTTTCCATAACCGGCTATTGGATTCCCAAAAACCCAGGGTACGGCTAGTCTGTAGCAGCGCTTGATGCAGGCGGACGATATCCTGTTTACCGGTTTTTTCGCTCAGATCGTTAAGTAAAAACTCCGCCAGCATCCGCAACCCATCGGTAAGCTTATGCAAACGAGCGGCAATTTCAGCCATTTCGATCGGCAGTTGGCCCATGATAAAACGGAATTCGCCCGCTACGCTATCGCGCGGGAGCAAGGTGAGCACCTGAACCTCGAACGCCTGCACCAGCGCCTGAATCTCGGCGCAATGGTTCTTTAAACGCTCGCCGCCGCTAAGCTGCGGGGGCTTGGCCGGCTTATACTGCGCCAGGATTTGTTCCGTTTGCCGCATAAACAATTCGAGCTGATGGGTAATAAACCCCAGGGTGATTTCGCCGGACATCTCCAGCGCGTCGCGCGCCACATCCGGCAGATGATGTCCCTCATCCAGCACCAGCAGCATATGCTGCGGACTGGGCAGCACCGATTCACTGTCCAGCGCCGCCATCACCAGCGCATGGTTGGCGACCACCACATCGGCATTTTCAATCTCCTTGCGGGCGATAAAAAAGGGGCATTCGCGAAAATAGTGGCAATTACGCGCCAGGCAGTTAGCTTTATCGGTACTCAGCCTACTCCATAGGCCGTCGCTAACGGATTTTGGGTAATGATCGCGCAGTCCATCCCAGGAAAATCGTTGTAAATCCTGCAGCAACTTGCCGCACAGGTTTTTTTCGTCACCGTTGGCCGGCGTGAGATCGTCATCGAGAAACAGTTTCAGATCGCCTTGAAATACCGCGTCGGCCGACATGGCCGCCAGATTACGCGGGCAGACATACCGGCGCCGGCCAAAGGCGGCGGTAAATTTCAAATCCGGAATCAATTGCTTGAGTAAGGGGAGATCCTTACTGAAAATCTGATCCTGCAGCGCCACGTTGGCGGTGCTCACGACCAGCGTTTTTTCCTCCGCACGGCCGATGGCAATACCGGGGATCAAATAGGAAAGCGTTTTGCCTACCCCGGTCGGGGCCTCGATCGCCAGGTGGCGTTCGATTTCGCCGGACAGCGCTTTCGCCACTTCGGCAATCATCTGGCGCTGCGGCATGCGGGAGATGAA
>JAATGH010000125.1 GCA_015654745.1 Enterobacterales bacterium | reverse complement strand
TCAACTCATTGTTGATGATGAACGGGCGCGGGCGCTGGGATTAAGTATTGATGATATCAACGATACGCTTTCAGCGGCCTGGGGCTCTAGCTATATCAACCAATTCCTGTATCAGGGACGAGTCAAAAAAGTCTATATCCAAGGCCGCGCGTCTTCGCGGGTCACCCCGGAAGACATGAAACAATGGTATTTCCGTAATAGCAGTAATCAGATGGTGCCATTCTCCGCGTTTGGCAGCGGTAAATGGGTCTTCGGCTCTCCCCGGATGGAGCGATTTAATGGGGTCTCCTCCGTTGAGATCATGGGATCGCCAGCGCCGGGTTATAGCTCCGGCGACGCGAGCAAGGCTGTAATGGAAATTGCCGCCAAGCTACCGCCGGGATTTGAAGTGAAATGGCATGGCCTATCTTATGAAGAACAACTTTCCGGTTCCCAAGCGCCAGCGCTGTACGGTATCTCGGTCATAATCGTGTTTCTTTGCCTTGCGGCGCTGTATGAAAGCTGGTCCATTCCCATTTCGGTTTTACTGGTGGTCCCGTTAGGCGTGTTGGGAACCATCGGTGCCGTGTTATTACGGGGATTGGAGAATGACGTCTTTTTCCAGGTCGGGTTGCTGACCACCGTGGGTCTGGCGGCGAAAAATGCCATTCTGATCGTTGAGTTCGCCAAAGATCTGCATGAAAAAGAGGGCAAAGATATCGTCGAAGCTGCAATAGCCGCCGCCAAACTTCGGGTGCGTCCCATCATCATGACCTCGATGGCGTTTATTTTGGGCGTCCTGCCGCTCACCATTTCACATGGTGCGGGCGCGGGTAGTCAGCATTCCATTGGGACCGCGGTGATCGGCGGTATGATTAGCGCCACCTTCCTGGCCATATTTTTTGTACCGATGTTTTATGTTGTCGTGGTGCGCCTGTTTACGCGCCACAAAACGTTATCCACAAATCGTCAAAATGAGGTGTCCGCCGATGAGTAATCCTGTCTGGTCTTTATCAGCGAGCGCCGTGGTTGTCACCGCATTACTCACAGGATGTACCCTGCAACCGGACTACCATCGACCGGCGTTGCCGGTGGTTAATCGTTGGGATCAATCGGCAAGTGGTCAGCAGTCGACGCCGAGCGTGGTGGATACGGGATGGCAAAATTTTTTCACCGATCCTGAGATGCGCCAGTTGATTAACCTGGCGTTAATCAATAATCGCGACCTCAAGGTCGCGGCGCTGAATGTGGAAACCGCCCGCGCCCGATACCAGATAGACCGGGCTGCCTTGCTTCCCACGGTTGATGCTACCGCGAGCCAAACGTCGGCACATTTGCCGGGTGGGCTTTACAGTACCCAAAGCACCGGTCCGGCGACGTATCATCAATATGAAGGCGGGGTGGGGATAACGTCGTGGGAGTTGGATTTTTTCGGTAAATTGCGTAGCCTGAAAGACGAGGGACTCGAAAGTTATCTGTCGAGCGCCGCCACGCAGCAGGCAACCCAAATCAGCCTGATTTCAGAGGTAGCCACGGGCTACCTGACGCTGTGTTCTGACAACGACATGCTCAAACTGGCTGAACAAACGATGCAAAGCCAGCAGGGGTCTTACGATCTCACTAAACGCAGTTATGACCTTGGCGCCGGTACATCGCAGGACTTGGCCCAGGCGGAAACCACGGTACGGGCCGCACAGGCGGATGTTGCGAAATATACTCGCCAGGTGAAACAGGATCTGAATGCGCTGACGCTACTGGTGGGAACGGCATTACCGGCATCCGTTATGCAAAACGCCAAATTGGATAATAACTGGCAATTCCCGGCAACGCCGGTTGGCCTGCCCTCAGACCTATTGGCGCGTCGCCCGGATATTATCGCGGCCGAACATACGCTGAAAGCAGCCAATGCCAATATAGGCGCGGCGCGAGCCGCTTTCTTCCCCAGTATCAGCCTGACGACCTCGGGGGGATCGGCAAGCAGTAGCCTTGATCATCTCTTTAGCGCCGGAAGCGCTAACTGGTCCTTCGTTCCTTCAGTGAGTGTCCCGATTTTTGATGGCGGGGTGAATCGCGCCAATTTGGATATTGCCAACGTATAAAAACGAATTGAAGTGGCAAATTACGAGAAGGCCATTCAGCAGTCATTTAAGGATGTC
>JAATGH010000289.1 GCA_015654745.1 Enterobacterales bacterium | reverse complement strand
TTCCCCGTCTATGACAGGAAAACCGGCCGGCTGGATATTTACGTGCGCCCGCCGATGGACGACATTGCCGGGGCGGATGATAAGTATATTGCCCGCAGGATGAACGAGGAAGTGGAAAATCTGGTGAGGCCGAACCCTGAACAATATACCTGGATTCTCAAACTGCTAAAAACCCGCAAACCGGGCGACCCCGATCCCTATCGGCGCTGATGGTTATGCGGAGCTGGCCACGCCGACGGCGCGGGTCGTTACTTCACTGTCTACCGACCCCGCGCCGACCGCTGCCAAGATTAACCAGCAGTCTTGACGCGGCCTCGAACGCTTACTCGACCCGCAGGATACGGCTGGTATTGGTTGTGCCCACCATGCTCATCACGTCGCCCTGAGTAACGATCACCAAATCGCCGGACATCAGGAAACCTTTATCGCGCAGCAGATTGACCGCTTCGGTGGCGGCCAATACGCCGTCGCCGTCACCGTCGAAATAGACCGGCGTCACCCCACGGTACAGCGCGGTAAGGTTCAGCGTATGCTCATGGCGCGACAGGGCAAAAATGGGCAGACCCGAGCTGATGCGCGACATCATCAACGACGTTCGGCCGGATTCGGTCATGGTGATAATGGCGCTCACGCCTTTAAGATGATTTGCCGCGTACATGCTCGACATGGCTATCGCTTCTTCAATATTATCGAACTGCACATCCAGGCGATGTTTGGACACATTGATACTTGGGATTTTCTCGGCGCCCAAACAGACCCGCGCCATGGCGGCCACTGTTTCCGCAGGATATTGACCCGCGGCGGTTTCTGCGGAGAGCATCACCGCGTCGGTGCCGTCAAGCACCGCATTAGCCACATCCATCACCTCGGCGCGGGTGGGCATAGGATTGGTTATCATGGATTCCATCATTTGCGTGGCGGTGATCACCGCGCGATTCAGCTTGCGCGCACGGCGAATCAGTTTTTTCTGGATGCCGACCAGCTCCGGATCGCCAATTTCCACCCCAAGATCTCCCCGCGCCACCATGACCACGTCCGAGGCCAGGATAATATCATCCATGGCTTCATCACTGGCGACCGCTTCGGCGCGTTCCACCTTGGCGACGATCTTGGCAATACAGCCGGCGTCGCGGGCCAAACGGCGCGCCAGGTTCAAATCCTCACCGGTACGGGGGAATGACACCGCCAGATAATCCACGCCGATTTTGGCGGCGGTAATGATATCCGCTTTATCTTTTTCCGTAAGCGCCGGCGCCGAGAGCCCTCCGCCCATTTTGTTGATGCCTTTATTGTTCGACAGCGGGCCGCCGACGGTCACGTCGGTAAATACCTTCATGCCCTGAACTTCACGTACCTTTAACTGTACCCGACCATCATCAAGCAGCAGGATATCACCGGGTACCACATCGCCGGGTAGCCCTTTATAATCAATGCCGACCTGCTCCCGATCGCCTTCTCCGACGGCAAGATTGGCGTCAAGCAAAAACTTGTCCCCCACGCTGAGAAACACTTTGCCTTCCCTAAATGTCGAAACGCGAATCTTTGGTCCCTGCAAATCTCCCAAAATTGCCACATGCCGTCCCAACTTGGCGGCAATTTCCCGTACCTTATTGGCGCGGATGAAATGATCCTCCGCCGTACCATGGGAAAAATTAAGGCGTACCACGTTAGCGCCGGCGGCAATAATTTTTTCTAAATTATTGTCGCGGTCGGTGGCTGGCCCGAGGGTGGTAACAATCTTGGTTCTTCTGAGCCGTCTGGACATTGATAACTCCGTTGACTTGGATATATAGGTGGTGCAATAACACGGTTCTTTCGATCCCGCCTGCCGATAATCCTGCCTCGGTAAGCGTTTGCGCTAGTCCGGCTGTGTGAAATCGTTCTTCATCTTTACGGTTAACCGCGCAGTTTCGGAAACTCAGTAAACGTTATTTTTCATATAATACGATATTAATCGAATTTGTATGTTGCTATATCGGCTTTATCAAAGCGCGATTCCTTCAAGGCTTCCTTGACCCGCTTCAAGTTATCCCTGAATTTAGCGCCACGGCGCAGCGTAAAGCCGGTGGCCAGGACATCGATCAGCGTCAATTGAGCAATTCGCGATATCATTGGCATAAAGACATCGGTATCCTCGGGTACATCCAGGGCCAGCGTTAGCGATGCTTCGTGGGCCAGGGGTGAATATTGCGACGTGATGGCGATAACGGTGGCATCATTCTCGCGCGCCAACCGCGCCAAATCCACCAACATTTTGGTCCGGCCGGTATGGGAAATCAGCACCACGACGTCACCCTCGCTGGAGTTAATGCAGCTCATGCGCTGCATCACGATATCCTCGGAGTAGACGATGGGAATATTAAACCGAAAAAATTTATTCATGGCGTCATGCGCCACCGCCGCCGACGCGCCCAGACCAAAAAATGAGATTTTTTTCGCCTGGGTCAGCAAATCCACGGCGCGATTGACCGCGGCAATGTCCAGATGGGTCTTCACTTGTTCCAGGCTGGCCATGGTGGATTCAAAGATTTTCACCGTATAGGAATCAACCCCATCATTTTCGTCAACGTTGCGGTTTACATATGGCGTGCCATTAGCCAAACTCTGGGCCAGGTGTAATTTAAAATCAGGATAGCCTTTGGTATCCAGACGGCGGCAAAATCGGTTAACCGTGGGTTCACTGACGTCGGCCATCCTGGCGAGTATAGCGATACTGGAATGAATGGCGATTTGTGGTGCGGCAAGTATCGCTTCCGCCACTTTTCGCTCGGATTTACTCAGCAATTCCATATGACTGTTGATCTTGTCCAGCATGTTCATAAGTAAATAGCTCATGGGTTTGACCGATTTCACACAAAGGAGAAATCATTACTGATTTGATGAAATATACTACGAGCCGTAATGTAAGGGCAGTTAATCCGGCGTGCCCGCGGGTTTTTTTGCCATACTATGACCCGTGTCTAACTTTCAGAATTGTAATATATTGACAATTTTGTTGATTAATTACATTTCACCGGTGGATATTTCGGCTATTTTACTAAAAAATCCGCTTGTCACGCCGTTTTTATGGCGATTTACTGGCTGGAATCAAAAAAAAACTATCTAATCTGTAATAAAATTACAAACATCCTGCACGAGGAGAGGAACATGGCGGTAACATCCATAGCCCAGGCATGCGATCTGGTGATTTTCGGCACAAAAGGCGATCTGGCCCGGCGGAAATTGTTGCCTTCTTTGTAGCAACT
>JAATGH010000288.1 GCA_015654745.1 Enterobacterales bacterium | reverse complement strand
TTGCAGGCAAAGCTCCTGCGGGTATTGCAGGAGAAAACCATACAGCGCATCGGTGGCAAGGAGCGTTCGGTGAACGTGCGAATCATCGCCGCCACTAATCAGAATTTGCGCCAGCGAGTAGCCGAAGGCCAATTCCGGCTTGATCTGTTCTACCGGCTGTATGTGGTGCCGATTTTTCTGCCCTCGCTACGGGAACGGCCAGAAGATATACCGATCTTGATTCAGCATTTTATCGAGGAAGCCAATGTTGCTTTTCAACGGCGGGTCCACTGCTCGGGGGATGCTTTGGCCGCCCTGATTCGCTATTCCTGGCCGGGGAACGTTCGCCAATTGCAGAATGTGGTTAACCGCTTGGTCTTGCTGTCCGAGTCGTCGCTGATTGACGCGGCCGACGTGGCCCTCATTCAGGCAAACGAAGAGGGCCCCCCCGCGCCGGCGGAAAATCCAGCACCGGAATCAGCGGAAAAATGGATGGGAGGGCCGACAGCGCGCATCGAACCCCATGATGCGCAGGCGATATTGCAGGCGCTCAGCCAGTCGGACGGTAATAAGTCCCGTGCCGCGCAGAAATTGGGCCTGACCCTGAGCCAGCTTATTTACCGGATACGCAAACTCGGCCTTACTTCGGGATAATTGCGGCGATATAGTTTCTCCAGCCGCCAAAGGCGGTAATATCCTTCGCGTCCCGCAGCGCAAGGGGTTCGCAGATAAAGCCTTTGACATGACGACCGTCCGCCAGCGCCAGGGTGCCGATGCCCAATGGCGCCGGGATTTCGGCGACGAATTCGCCAAAGCGTGCCAGCGGGATATCCCACAGTTCCACCTCAATGCTCTCGCCGTCATCGGTTTTTACCAGCCCGGGCTTGGGCGGCTGCGTGTTCGCTAAGGCATAGAGCCGGTATTGCCGCGCGGTTTGCGTCTTTTCCACCAGTACCGCGTTCCGGTCGGTAAGCTGGACGTTGAGCGGCATACCGCTGAGATGGGCGCCCACCACTGCAATGCGCACCTGATGGGCCGACGGAACGGATAGACCGGCATTCGGCATCGGTAATGGGCGACCGGTGGCGCCCAGAGCGAGACCGAGCGTTTGTTGCCAGCGCCGGCCGAAATCCGCCAGGGCATTGTCATGCCAGGCGGGGGCTATCAGGGTAATGCCGGCCGGCAAACCGTCATCCCGCAAGAAAGAGGGCAGCGCCAGGGCGCAGAGATCGGCCAGATTAACAAAGTTGGTGTAGGTACCGAACTGCGAGTTATAACGAACCGGCTCCTGTTTCATCTCTTCCAGGGTGCGAATGGTCGGTGACGTGGGCACCACCAGCGCATGGTATCCCGCCAGTACCCGGTTAATAGTCCGTGCCAGTTCGGCGCGCAGGTACTCGGCCCGCCAGGCGTCGCAGGCGCTATAGTTAAAGCCGCTGGCGACAATGGTGCGCACCACCGGATCCAGGCTATCGGGTTTCGTTTGCAACCGTTCGCCTATTCCCACGGTGCGCTCGGCCACCCAGGCGGCGGAGTAGAGTTGCTCCGCCAATTGGCTGAAGGGGGTGAAATCGATGCGTTCAAGCGTGGCGCCGCCGGCTTCCAATTGTCGCAACGCCTGCCGGAAAGCGCGTTCGCTGTTTCCATCGCCAAAAAATTCCAGGCGATCCGGTACGGCGAAACGCGGCGTGGCCGGCATCGCCGCCGGTGCGGTGCGGGGATTGCGGCGTGAATAGGCATCCTTCTCATCATAGCCGCCGGCAAGATGGGCTATCCGCTGGGCATCGTCGACGGTCAGCGCAAAAACGGAGACGCAGTCCTGCAGGCGGCAGGCCGGCACCACGCCGGTATTGGGCAGCCAGCCTTTGGTGGGTTTCAAGCCGACAATATTATTGAAGCCGGCCGGCACGCGACCGGAGCCGGCGGTATCCGTCCCCAGCGCGAAGGGAACCAGAGCGCGAGCCACCGCTGAAGCCGATCCGGAACTTGAACCGCCGCTGACATAGGCGGGATTAAAGCTGTTGGGTACGGCGCCGTACGGAGATCGCGTACCCACCAGCCCGGTGGCGAACTGATCCAGATTGGTTTTGCCGATGACGATGGCGCCGCATGCCCGCAGCCGGGCTACCACTTCCGCATCCCGTTCCGCTTGATAAATAAAATCAGGGCACGCCGCGCTGGTGGGCCAGCCGCCCACATCGATATTGTCTTTGACCGCAAAGGGAATGCCATAGAGCGGCAGCGACAGCGGATCGCCCCCCAGCTCCGCCAATCGCCGATCCAGTTCGGTCAGCTGGCGCGCCAACCCATCGGCGCCGGGCAGATAAAGCCATGCCGTGTCGTTTTTGCTGAACCCGGCTACCAGGGCGGTGAGGGTTTCTTTTACGCTGTCCGGATTGCTCCGGTAATGTTGCCGCCATTCTTGCAGTGTGCCGAGGGCAATGTGTCGCATTATCCGATTCCTGTAATGTGTGTGGAAAACTATCCCGTAACCGGTGATCGGGTCCAGGTTCAGCTCTTCACCATGGTGGGTTATTCCGGTTCCTGTTCGAGTACCAGCAGGAGCTGGCCCGCATGGACCTGCTGTCCGGCCGGGCGTACCACAGTACGCACCCGTCCGGCGCCGGGCGCCGATATGGGGATTTCCATTTTCATTGATTCAAGAATTCCCAGGGTCTGGCCCTCTTTCACCCGGTCGCCGGGTTTTACCTGCCACTGCCAAATGTTGCCCGCCACCTGGCTGTCTACGCCCAGGCATCCTTCCGGCAGTATGTCCGTGTCCGGGGCGGATTCTTCCGGCGGGGCGCTGTCAAAGGTGAACTGGCCTTCGGCGCGCCAGCGCGCCAGTTCCCGGTCGAACGCCAGCCGGCGCCGTTGGGTGAATTGCGTAATGTCTTGATGCTGTTCCGCTAATAATCGCTGGTAGTCCGCCAGGCGGAAATGTCCCGGATCGGTACGCAGCGAATAAAGTCCGTAAGGAAAACGCCGGCGGATATCCTGCAGTTCGGCGGCGCTCACCGGATAAAATCGAATTTGATCGAAAAAACGCAGCAGCCAGGGCTGGGTAAAATCAGCGGTCTGGCGGTCACGGTTCCACATTTGCAGGGTACGTCCGACAAATTGGTAACCGCCGGGGCCTTCCATACCATAAACGCAGAGATAGGCGCCGCCGATACCCACCGAATTCTCTGCCGTCCAGGTCCGTGCCGGATTATATTTGGTGGTCACCAGCCGGTGGAGAGGATTGAGAGGGACGGCAACCGGCGCGCCGAGATAGACATCCCCCAGTCCCATGACCAGATAACGGGCATTGAAGACGATTTCCTTGACCTGTTCCACCGAATCCAGTCCGTTAATCCGGCGGATGAATTCGATATTGCTGGGGCACCAGGGCGCGCCCGGACGTACCGATTGGCTGTATTTTTCGATGGCCTCCCGGCAGGCGTCATCATCCCAGCTCAAGGGGAGCCAAACGGTGCGCAAGGGAACGTCGACCTGCGATAAATCCCCTAATGCCCGCTCGCCTTGCCGCAAATGCGCCATCAGGACGTCTCTTGGACATAGCCGGCTGTCGAAGTGAATCTGCAGGGAGCGGATCCCCGGCGTAAGCTCCTGCATCCCCGGCAACATATGCTGTTCCAGCCACTGCATTAACGCATGGGCACGAAAACGCAGCGAAATATCCACGATCTGTTCACCGTAATCCACCAGAATGAAGCGATCGCCGGCGGCGCGGTAATTCACGGCGGGGAAGGGCGATTGCGCGGGTCGATGCCATAAAACCGGTGAAGTACGGCAATCGGCCGCCGCACCCGGTTCAGTCCTCCTTAACGCCGCGATTTCCTCTTCCGCCTGTTGCGCCAGCTTGTCGGCCTGTTCCAGAGAAACCGGTATAAAACGCACCCGATCCCCGGCTTTTAATTGACCCAGTTGCCATAGGTCGGCATGGATAACCGTCGCCGGGCAGACGAATCCGCCCAGGGACGGCCCGTCGGGTCCCAGGATCACCGGCATATCGCCGGTAAAATCCACAGTACCGAAGGCATAGGCGTTGTCATGAATATTGGACGGATGCATACCGGCCTCACCGCCGTCGCCCCGCGCCCATTGCGGTTTCGGGCCGATCAGCCTGATACCGGTCCGGCTGGAGTTGTAGTGAACCCGCCAGACCGCGCCGAAAAACAGGTCGATATCCTGCGGGGTAAAAAAGTCCGGCGCGCCCTGGGGGCCATAGATCACCCGCAACGAACGAATATCCGCCAGGGCCGGACGCAGATCCATGGGCAGGCTGTCCGGCTTGACCCTGTCGATGTCCGGCGCTGTAAAATGAAGAACATCGCCGCTGCGCAATTGACGTCCGCCGTGACCGCCGAAATGGCCCAGCGTAAAGGTGCTGCGGCTGCCCAGGTAGGAGGGGCAGATCAATCCCCCCGCCAGCAGCAGATAGCTGCGGCAGCCGTTGCCGTATACGTTGCCCAACGTCAATATTTTACCGGCGCGTGCCTGGCGGACACGCCACATGGGGAGCGGTTTATCATCAAGGGTCGCGTCGATGTCGGCGCCGGTTAATACCAGTGTGCAGTCATGATTGAAAC
>JAATGH010000197.1 GCA_015654745.1 Enterobacterales bacterium | reverse complement strand
TGAGCTTACTCAAGTAAGTGATTCGGGTAAACGAGCGCGGCCAACACGCCTGCGGCTCGAAGTATGACGGGTATCTTAGAAGATAAGTTTAAACACCCCGGTCAGGGTCAGCAATCCGACAATAAAGATAATCGCAATAATCCACAGAAATATTTTCATTCCCTGTTCCTTCTCATGGGTTGTTTTTATTCAAACTTAACTCGATGATATCGTTATATCAGTATAGAAGAACCGCGGGAAAATGCAGGAAACCGGCGTTAAAAAAACGCCGGGGCACGGCGATTATCCGTTTTGTCGAATGCGGGCTATGAGCGCATCGACGTCGCCGATATGCGGTGCGGCCATAATCAGCATTTTCCCTAGGCTCAGCGCATGACGCTGGCAATCAAGACGCATCGCTTCTTCGCTGATGCCGTCAAGATCCGCCACGTGGGCAAAGCCAATCGTGCGGCGGATCAGCTCGGTGCCGCAAAATCCTAGGGTATCGTGCCAAACGTGGTGCAGGAATAACCGGGCGTAGCCAGGCGTTGCCAGCGTGGCATCAGCGGTTTTCTCCGCGGCCAGCGCCAGAAAACCCTCGCTAAACGCCAGCCAGAGTTCACGCACATCCTGTAGTCGCTGCTCACGGCCGGTTGCCGCCTCGCGTAGCGCCAGCAGCCCCGGCAGTCCACAATAATTGAGCAGTAAATTACCGATGGCGGTACCCATGTCGAAGCCCATTGGGCCGTAAAAACCGAATTCCGCGTCAATCGCCTTTAAGCGGCCGTCGGCCACAAACACCGAACCGCTGTGAATATCACCATGCAGCAGCGCCTCGGCCTGGCTCAGGAAGCGGTGCTTGAGACCGGCGATCGCCAGATTAAGCTGCCCGTCCGCGCGCAGCGCCGCCACCTCCGGCTCCAACGCCGTTGGATAGGTATTGCGTTCATGGATCCGATAGGGCTCGGTAAAAAACAGATCTTCGGTGATCTGGCACATTTCAGGGTTGGTAAACCGGGCTACGTCGGCCTTCTTACGCTGGGGAGGTTGGTAAAAATCGGAAGTATGAAACAGCACCTGCGCCAAATACTCTCCCAGTTGGCGTGCGGCATGGGGATAATAGGTCCCCGTCAACAGCTCGCACCGCCAGATGGCGTGATCCGAAAGATCTTCTTGAATCATGACCGCCAGCGCGGGGTCGTGATGCAGGATGCGTACCGTGTGCCGTGGACAATAACGTCCATGGATCAACAGCGTTTCCGCTTCGATCCGTGCACGATCGAGCGTGAGCGGCCAGGATTCACCGACGCAGCGCACATAGGGCAATGCCTGCTTGACAATAACCCGGCTGATCCCCTGCCGATCGAGAATTTTAAACACTAGGTTCAAGTTGCCATCACCGACCTCCAGCGCATCGACCAAGGATTGAGGATCGGCCAATCCGGCATATTGGCGGGCGTAGTCCACGGCGCCGGCGGCGGTAAGGGTATGGTATTCCGACATATCAACACCTCAAACGTTTAGACGTCTATACTTCTTTACGCCATGTTGGCAGAATAAGGAATAAGTTGCAATCACCCAAAAGGACTTAACATCTCATGCAAAACCTTAACACCACCAGCATGCAAATTCGCGACAACCGATTATGGATTTTGGATCAACAGGCACTGCCGCAGCGACAACTATGGTGCCCCGCGGATACGGTAGCGCAATTGGTGGATCATATCCGCGCGCTGCGCGTTCGCGGCGCGCCGCTGATCGGCCTGTCCGCCTGCCTGCTGCTGGCGTTGCTGGCGGAGCAGGGCATGGGATGCAGCCGGCTGCGCACGGCGCTGGAGACGTTGCGCCAGGCCCGGCCTACGGCGGTAAATCTGATGAATAACCTGGCGCGCATGGCGGCGGCGTTGGATGGAGAAAATTTTGCCGCCGCCATGGTCACGGAGGCGCTGCGGCTGGTGGAAGAGGATCGGGCCCTTTGCCAGGCCATCGCCGACCATGGGATCAGTCTGGTCACGCCTGGCAGCCGCCTGCTTACCCATTGTAATACCGGTGGGCTGGCTACCGCCGGCATTGGCACCGCCCTGGGGGTGATTCGCCAGGCGGCCGCCCTGGGCAAAGTGCATCAAGTCTGGGTAGATGAAACCCGCCCGCTGCTTCAGGGGGGGCGCTTGACCGCCTGGGAACTGGGAGAGCTGGGGATACCCTACCGGCTGATCTGTGACGCGATGGCCGCGGGCCTGATGGCTCGGGGAGAAGTGGACGCGATTTGGGTGGGGGCGGATCGCATTGCCGCGAACGGCGACGTTGCCAACAAAATCGGCACCTACAGTCTGGCGGTGCTGGCCCATTACCACGGCATTCCATTTTATGTCGCCGCGCCCCATACTACCCATGACCCCCACTGTCCGGACGGCGACGCCATTCCCATCGAACAACGCCCGGCGGAGGAAGTGACCGGCGTCAGCGGCAGTTTCGGCAGCTGCCGATGGGCGCCGGAACAGGCCCAGGTCTACAACCCGGCCTTTGACGTCACCCCGGCGGCGCTGATTAGCGCCTGGGTACTGGATACCGGTATCGTCAGCCCGGCGATGGCCGCCGCGGGCATTTTTCGGCGCAAACTGGCGACGGCAATAGGTTAAAAATTCAACCCGCCGCCGCCGTTGGCAATGACCTGCGACGGCAAGTGCGCACGCTTTGGCGGCGGTACGCAGACTTCGGTCGTTGGCCCGCGCCTAGCACACCAGACGCGGGTAGTTATCGGCAATAGCGTCGCCGGTAAACTTCGCTACCCACCCCTCGGGATTGTCAAAAACCCGGATCGCGGTGAAATTCGGCTCAGCGCCCATATCAAACCAGTGGGGCGTCCCGGCGGGCACCGAAATAAGATCATCTTTTTCGCACAGGATTTGCCAGATTTTTCCGTTCAGATGCAGACAAAATAGACCGGCTCCCGCCACAAAAAAACGGACTTCGTCTTCGCCATGGGTGTGTTCCGACAAAAACTTGGCGCGTAGCTCTTCTCGCTGGGGATGGTTGGCCCGCATGCTGATCACATCCCAGCTTTGGTACCCTTTTTCCGCCACCAGCCGGTCGATGGCGTGCTGATAGGCCGCCAGCACGTCCGCGGGCTGTGGATCGTCGCCCAGGTCGCGGTCGGCCCGCCAGCGTTCAAATCTTACGCCGATGGCGTCAAGCTGCAGGCGAATGGCTTCGACATCGCGGCTTTGCCATACCGGCTGGCCGGCGTCGGTATCGGTAAAAATCGTTAGCGCGCTCATTGGGCAATCTCCTGTAAGTCAATCTGGTCGAAACGGTTAACCCGGGGATGCGTGGAGACGGTGTCCAGCCCCGGCGGTTCACGTACCAATTGGCAAGTCAGCCAGCCCGCCTCGTGCGCGGCGTCCAGCTCCTGCGTGATATCCGAAAGAAACAGTATCTCCTTCGGCGGCAACCCTAATTCGCCGGCGATGACGCGGTAAGCGTCAACTTCCCGCTTGGCGCCAACACGGGTGTCAAAATAGCCGCTGAATAAAACCCGCAAATCGCCGGCGTCGCTGTAGCCGAACAATAACTGCTGTGCTTGCACCGACCCGGAGGAATAGACATACAGCCGTATGCCCTGGCGCCGCCAGGTTTCCAGCCTGGGCGCCACGTCGGGATAAAGGTGGCCGCGAAAATCTCCCTGCCGATACCCATCACGCCAAATCATCCCTTGCAGAACCTTTAGGGGCGTGGACTTGCGGTCCTGATCCATAAAACTGAACAGCGTGCCGATCAGACTTTCCAGATCGGCGGCGGGCTGGCCGATCTCGCGGCGCAAATCGCCAAGGGCCGCCGCCACCTCCGCCTGTCCCTGGTACCGGCGTAGATAGCCCGCTAGCCGTTCACGTGCATAGGGGAACAGCACCTGGTGGACAAAACGGATGTCGCTGGTGGTACCTTCAATATCGGTGACAATCGCCTTAATCATCTTGCCTCCAACACCCGGCGCTGCAGCTCGCATTGGAACAAAAATTCGAGTCCCTCCACGTGACGCCGCGCTTCCTGGACATCACGGCCCCAGCAATACAGCCCGTGGCCGCGGACCAGAAACCCGAAACGCAGCGGATCGCGCTGGTTGCGCCCGGCGACCTGCGCCGCCAGGGCCGAAATATCCTGATCGTTGTCGAAAATGGCTATTGCCAGCGGCGTCAGGTGACTGCTGACCCCGGCGAGGGATTTTTGCATTTCATACCCGGACAGATGCAGCGCCGGTCCCGGCTCGATCCTGGACAGGACGGTAGCGTTTACCGAATGGGTATGCAAAACGGCGCCGACGGCCGGATGGCTGCGATAGATCAGGGTATGCAGGCCGGTCTCGGCGGAAGGCGTCCGCACATCGTCCACCCGATTACTGGCGATATCCACCGCCAGGAAATCCTCCGCCCGCAGCGACCCCTTGTCTTTACCCGATTCACTGATCAGGCAGCGCTGCTCACCGTCACGGATCGACATATTACCGCCGGTGGCCGGACACCATCCCCTGGAGCCGATCCAATGACACGCAGCCACCAGCGCGGCTAATTGCCCCTCTTCTGCCATAACGCTTTTCTCCCCGGCAACAATAATGATCCTGCTTTGTTTTAGCCGTTTAAACATCCATATGGCTTTATAGCGAAATAGTAACATCAGGTTAATGCGCCGGCAACACCACGTTAGCAAGGTCGAGCGGCTGGAGAGCCTAAAAAGAGAGCGAAAGAGGATGCGGGGGGGGTGGCAAAGGCCGCGGCAAGATATGGGCAATAGCGAATGCGCGCCCCGGCAGCAGATCCGCTATCGGGGCACTTCCGGCGCTTTGCCGCCGGGGGATCAGACGTCGATTTCCGCCTCGTCGCCCTTTTCCTGCAGCCAGTTACGCCGGTCTTCGGACCGTTTTTTGGCCAGCAGCATATCCATCATGGCCAGCGTCTGCTGCATGTCTTCATCGGCGATGGTTAACTGCACCAACCGGCGGGTATTGGGGTCAAGAGTGGTTTCGCGCAGCTGCAGCGGATTCATTTCGCCCAACCCTTTGAACCGTTGAACGTTTGGCGTACCCTTTTTGCGTTTAAGCTGCTCCAGAACGCCGGCCTTCTCGCTCTCGTCCAGGGCATAAAACACTTCTTTCCCTAAATCGATGCGGTAAAGCGGCGGCATGGCGACATAAACGTGGCCCCCCTTCACCACCGCGCTGAAATGGCGTACAAACAGCGCGCACAGCAGGGTGGCAATATGCAGACCGTCCGAGTCGGCATCCGCCAGGATGCAGATCTTGCCGTAACGCAGCTGGCTAAGATCGTCGCTGTCGGGATCGATACCGATGGCCACGGAAATATCATGAACTTCCTGCGAGGCCAACACTTCGTCCGACGAGACTTCCCAGGTATTGAGGATCTTGCCTTTGAGCGGCATGATCGCCTGATATTCGCGATCCCGCGCCTGCTTGGCCGAGCCGCCCGCGGAATCCCCTTCCACCAGAAACAGCTCGGTACGCGCTAAATCCTGCGCGGTGCAGTCCGCCAGCTTGCCTGGCAGCGCCGGGCCGCTGGTGATTTTTTTGCGCACCACTTTTTTTGAGGCGCGTAAACGCCGCTGGGCACTGTTGATGGCCAGTTCGGCCAGCTGTTCGGCAATTTGCGTATTCTGATTGAGCCAAAGGCTAAAGGCGTCCTTCACCACGCCCGACACATAAGCGGCGCACTGGCGCGACGATAGTCGCTCTTTGGTCTGGCCGGCAAACTGCGGATCCTGCATTTTCACCGACAGCACGTAGGCGCAGCGCTCCCAGATATCTTCCGCCGAGAGCTTGACGCCGCGCGGCAGGATATTGCGGTACTCGCAAAAGTCGCGCATGGCGTCCAGCAGCCCCTGCCGCAACCCATTGACATGGGTACCGCCCTGCGGGGTGGGAATCAGGTTAACGTAACTTTCGGTGAGCAGTTCGCCCCCCTCGGGCAGCCAAAGCAGCGCCCAGTCCACGGTTTCGGTTTCACTGGCAAAAGCGCCGATGAACGGCGCCTCGGGCAAGGTAATCAGCCCGTTGATCGCCTGGTTGAGATAATCCGTCAGACCCGCCTCGTAACACCAGCGGGTCTCGGTATTGTTCACCTGATCGTTAAAAACAATTTCCACGCCGGGGCACAGCACCGCCTTCGCCTTAAGCAAATGAGCCAGTCGGGAAGCGGAAAAACGCGGACTATCGAAAAAGCAGGGATCGGGCCAAAAATGGACGCTGGTACCGGTATTGCGTTTTCCGCAGGTGCCGATCACCGACAGGTCTTCCACCTTATCGCCGTTTTCGAAAGCGATCGCGTAGATATTCCCATCGCGGCGCACCTTGACGTCCACCCGGGTGGACAACGCGTTGACCACCGAGATCCCCACACCGTGCAGGCCACCGGAAAACTGATAGCTCTTGTTGGAGAACTTGCCGCCCGCATGCAGGCGACACATGATCAATTCCACCGCCGGCACGCCCTCTTCCGTATGGATATCCACGGGCATGCCGCGGCCGTCATCGGTCACTTCCAGGGATTGATAGGCATAAAGGATCACCTCGATGCGCTTGGCATGACCGGCAAGGGCCTCATCGACGCTGTTATCGACGACTTCCTGTCCCAAATGGTTAGGACGCGTGGTATCGGTATACATACCGGGACGGCGGCGCACCGGTTCCAGTCCGCTGAGCACTTCTATCGCGTCGGCGTTATAGGTTTCTTGTGTCATGGTTTAATCGACTATCGTGACAAATTGTTGGAGAGCCTACCGCAAAGGGCACCGGTT
>JAATGH010000168.1 GCA_015654745.1 Enterobacterales bacterium | reverse complement strand
CATAGCCGAATAATATTGCCGGTATTAGGCGGGATTTCCGGTTCGTATAAAACAATATCTAGCATACTGCCCCCTTGAAGAGGGCGCAGAATAACAAAAAAAAGCCCCGCGTGCCGCAACTCCTCGCCGGCGGCGGCGCTAAAGGGCCAGCGCTGCCGCATCACAAGGTCAACGATGCTGCAATGGCAACCACATTACCAGGCGCAAACCGCCCAGCGGGCTATCCTCCGCCTTGACCCAGCCATGGTGCTGCTCAACCGCTTTTTCAACGATAGCCAGGCCCAGGCCGGAGCCGCCGGACTCACGATCGCGGGCTTCATCGGTGCGATAGAATGGACGGAAGATCTGTTCACGATCCTCGTCGCTCACGCCGGGTCCATCGTCATCCACGGTGATGGTGACGCCCTGCGCGTCGGCGCTGAAGGCTACCGCAATGCGCTGATGGGAATAACGCAACGCATTGCGCACGACGTTTTCCAGGGCGCTGTCCAACGCCGCCGGATTTCCCACCAATACCCAATTGCCGGGAGGCGCGGTAATCTCCAACGTTTTGCCCATCTGCTCGGCTTCAAATTTTGCGTCATCCAGCACATCGTTCCATAATTCGCTGGCTTTGATAAACTCCCGCGTCAACTCGTTTTTATGCTGATTACGCGACAATACCAGCAGGTCGTTTATCATGGAATCCAGCCGCTGGGCTTCGGTTTCAATACGCGCCAGTTCGTTGCCTTCGCCATGCTTGCGCCGCATAAGCGCCGTGGCCAGCTGCAGACGGGTGAGGGGGGTGCGCAATTCATGGGAGATATCCGACAGCAGCCGTTGCTGTGCGGTGACCATTCTTTCCAGCGCGCTGACCATTTGGTTAAAGCTGACGCCGGTGGCTAAGAATTCCTGCGGACCAGCTTCCAGTTCCGGATGCTGGCGTAAATTGCCCCTGGCAACTTCATCCGCGGCGTATTTCAGTTTACGCGCCGGTTTCGCCAGGCTCCAGGCAAGCCAAAGCAGCAACGGTATACTGATTAGCATGGTAACGATAAGCAGCAGGAACGGCCTGTCAAACATCAAGTTGATAAAATCCGATTGCGAATTGCCCGCCGGCCGTATTTGATAGAGCTGATAATTATCGTCTCCATCCCGCACCGCGAAGGGCCCCACCAATTCCATGCGGCCATATTTTTTCTTTTGCGGCTGATCCGAGTTATCGGACTGGCCGATGAAATTGCGGATAACCTGCATTTCATTACGCTGACCGCCGATAACACGCCCCTCGCTGGTGACCAGAATCAAACGCTGGCCCGGCGGCGCCCATTTGTCGATGGCGCGAAACAGGCGGCGCCACCACATCAGATCGTTGGCCGGATCGGCGGCCAGTTCGGCCTCGACATGCTGTTGCAGCATCACGCCCTGTCGCTGTTCACTGTCCAGCAACGGGGTCAGCTGGCGGGTATCCAGTTTGGGAACCATTAACACCAGCATCA
Organism: Enterobacterales bacterium; assembly: GCA_015654745.1. GTDB lineage: Bacteria > Pseudomonadota > Gammaproteobacteria > Enterobacterales > Enterobacteriaceae > Acerihabitans. The sequence goes on along the minus strand of JAATGH010000168.1, from coordinate 543 downwards.
AAACCAGCGCCAGGGTTAGCCAGAAGATGGCGAATATCCTCGCGGTCAAACTGTTGATCATGCGGCCGATACCATTAAGTAACCCCGGCCCCGCAGGGTTTTAAACCAGGGATGCCCGTCTTTGCGCTCCGGCAATTTACGCCGCAGATTGGAGATGTGCATATCGATTGCCCGATCAAACGGCGTCAGGCGCTTACCCAGGACTTCCTGGCTGAGGTGCTCCCGTGAAACCACCTGGCCGAGGTGCTGCGCCAGTAAGTAGAGCAGGGTGAATTCCGTCCCGGTCAGTTCCAGGGGAACGCCGTCAAAGGTCGCCTCCTGCCGGCCGGGATTGAGGCGCAGAAAATCAACTTCCAGCGATGGCGTGCCGTTATCGCCGTTTTGCAACTGTTCCGTCCATTGGGAACGACGCAAAATGGCTCTGATTCGCGCCACCAGTTCCCGATCGTTGAACGGCTTGGGCAGATAATCATCCGCGCCCAGTTCGAGTCCCAGCACGCGATCCAGCTCGCTGCCGCGCGCCGTGAGCATAATAACCGGCGT
>JAATGH010000344.1 GCA_015654745.1 Enterobacterales bacterium | reverse complement strand
GATCTCCCTATCATCCGTCATGAAAAGTACGTATCCAACGTGCTGGCTTCCCTTTATACTAGCGCGCGGTTGTTTATAAACTGCCCAAACGACATGAAATGGGAAATCTCAGGTGAAGTTCGTAAAATATTTTTTTATCTTTGTAGTGTGTTGCATGTTATTGGGAGCCGCCTCGATATTTGGCATGTACAAATATATCGAACCGCAGCTGCCCGACGTTGCAACCCTGAAAGACATAAGGCTCCAGACGCCGATGCAGGTGTTCAGCGCTGACGGCGAGCTCATTGCGCAATTTGGCGAAAAACGCCGCATCCCCTTAAAGCTAGCTCAAATGCCGCCCGAACTGGTGCACGCCTTCGTGGCCACCGAAGACAGCCGCTTCTATGAACACCATGGCGTAGACCCGGTGGGGATAATGCGCGCGGCCTCGATAGCGCTGATGTCCGGCCATGCCTCGCAAGGGGCCAGTACCATTACGCAACAGTTGGCGCGTAACTTCTTTCTCAGCCCGGAACGGACGCTGATCCGCAAAATCAAGGAAGCGTTTCTGGCCATCCGTATCGAACAGATGCTGACGAAAGATGAAATCATCGAGCTCTATCTAAACAAGATTTATCTCGGCTACCGCGCGTATGGCGTCGGGGCCGCGGCACAGGTCTATTTCGGTAAAGATGTCGACCAGCTAACCCTGGGCGAAATGGCGGTGATCGCCGGCTTACCCAAGGCCCCGTCCACCTTTAATCCGCTGTTTTCGCACGATCGGGCGCTGGCGCGACGCAATTTCGTCTTGTCCCGGATGCTCGACGAGAACTTTATCACCCGCGAGCAATACGAACAGGCGCGCAACAGCGAACTGGTCGCCAACTATCACGCGCCGCAGATGGGTTTTTCAGCCCCCTATATCGCCGAAATGGTGCGGCAGGACATGATAAAACGCTATGGGGAAAATGCGTATACCGATGGCTACAAGGTCTATACCACCGTCACCAAAAAGCTGCAGCTGGCGGCGCAGGATGCGGTGCGTAACAACGTTATCGATTATGACATGCGTCATGGCTACCGCGGACCGAGCAATGTGCTGTGGAAAGTGGGGGAAATGGCTTGGGATCAGAAGCATATTGTCGATACGCTGAAAACCCTGCCGGTTTACGGCCCGCTGTTTCCGGCCGTGGTGACCCAAACCGATCCGGAACAGGCGGTGGCGGTCATGGCGGACGGCAGTAATATCTCACTGCCGATGGCCGGCATGCGCTGGGCCCGGCTGTTTAAAACCGATACGCTGCAAGGTCCTTCGCCAAGAAAAGTCACCGATGTGGTACAGGCCGGCCAGCAAATCTGGGTACGTAAAGTCAACGACGGCTGGTGGCTGGCACAAGTACCGGACGTGAACTCCGCCCTGGTGTCCATCGATCCGGAAAACGGCGCGGTCAAAGCCCTGGTGGGCGGTTTCGATTTCAATCAAAGCAAATTCAACCGGGTGACCCAATCACTGCGGCAGGTCGGCTCGAATATCAAACCCTTTTTGTATACCGCCGCCATGGACAAAGGTCTGACGCTGGCAACCATCCTGAACGATGTGCCGATTTCCCGCTGGGATGCCGGCGCCGGGTCAGACTGGCGGCCCAAGAATTCGCCTCCGACCTATGACGGGCCGATCCGTCTGCGTCAGGGACTGGGACAGTCGAAAAACGTGATGATGGTCCGCGCCATGCGTGCCATGGGCGTGGATTATGCCGCGGAATATCTGCTGCGCTTTGGCTTCCCCGCGCAAAACATCGTGCATACCGAGTCGCTGGCGTTAGGATCCGCGTCGTTTACTCCGCTACAGATGGTTCGGGGCTATTCGGTGCTATCCAACGGCGGTTACCTGGTCGATCCGTACCTGATTACCAAAATCGAGAACGAGGCGGGTAATACCTTATTTGAAGCAAAACCGAAAGTGGTGTGCGACACCTGCAACTTACCGGTGATTTATGGCGACACCAATAAATCCGCGGTATTGTCCGATGACAGTATGGAAAATGTGGCGATATCGCGCCAGGCTGATAACACCGCCGCCGTGCCGATGCCGCGGCTGGAGACCGTCTCCCCCGCCCAGGCCGCCGCGGATGGCGATCAAAAATATGCGCCGCACGTTATCAGTACGCCGCTGGCGTTTTTAATCCACGATGCGTTGAACAGTAATATCTTTGGCGAGCCGGGATGGATGGGCACCGGCTGGCGAGCCGGAAAGGATCTCAAACGCCATGATATCGGCGGCAAGACCGGGACCACCAATGACTCCAAGGATGCGTGGTTTTCCGGCTACGGTCCGCAAACCGTCACCTCGGTATGGATCGGCTTTGACGATCATCGCCGCAACCTTGGCCGCGCCACGGCGTCAGGCGCCATTGCCGATCAGATAAGCGGTGGCGAAGGCGGCGCCAAAAGCGCACAGCCGGCCTGGGATGACTATATGAAGGTCGCGCTGGAGGGCTTGCCCGAGCAAAAAACCACTCCGCCTCCGGGCATCGTTACCGTTAGCATTGATAAGAGCAGCGGCAAATTATCCGATGGCGGCGGCAATAGCCGCGAGGAATATTTTATCGACGGCACCCAGCCCAAGGATAGAGTGGTCCACGAGGTGGGTACGACCATGATGGATAACGGCGAATCGCACGAATTATTCTGAGGTGTGTAAAAAAAACGGATGTCCTGGCGGCATCCGTTTTTTTATCTTTGCAGCAGCCAGGCGTGCGCCAGAAAAAGGGCGCTGACGTTGCGAGCTTCGCGAAAGTCCGGCTCATTGAGTAATTTCATCATCTCGGCAATGGGCCAGCGCACCTGCGGCAGCGGTTCCGGCTCGTCTCCCTGGCGCCGTTGCGGATAGAGGTTCTGGGCCACGACGATATTCATTTTGCTGGAAAAATAGGAGGGCGCCAGCGTGAGTTTGGTTAAGATCTCCATGCGCCTCGCGCCAAACCCCACCTCTTCCATCAACTCTCGATTTGCCGCTTCCAAAATATCCTCGCCAGGATCGATCAAACCTTTTGGAAACCCCAGCTCATAATCTTCGATACCTACCGCATATTCGCGGATCAGGATGATGTGATCGTCGATCACCGGCACGATCATCACCGCCTCGCGCCCGGAAGGCTGCATTCTCTCGTAAATCCGCCGCGCCCCGTTGCTGAATTCAAGGTCAACGGATTCCACATTGAACAGTCGGGAGCGCGCAACGGTCTCGATTTTATGAATTTTAGGTTTTTGCAGATGCTTGTCCATAGGGATCCTAGGCTAACCAATACCTCTACCAGCATAACCGGCTATTGAGGGAAACAACAGCATCACACAAAAACACCAGGTCCCCCATTTAGTACGGAGACTCACGCAGTGAGAGGGTGACCGAAATCGGCTAATGCACTTGATTGCATAGCACATAAATGAGAATCTGCACTTAAACCCCCGTCGTTTTATCGCTGATGGCAAGAAAAAAAAAGAATAAGGATTAAAATAGGAAAATGCCGATATATCACCCCGACTTGGGTTGCTACTCTGTTTTTATGCTGACCATTGTCTAATCGCCGTGACGGCTCACGCCGGGCAAATCAGCCAAACGATCAAACGTTTCGTGTATCTATGAGGTGATGGGTGAAAAATCAGGCACAACGCGATCTGCCGGGTAGCTTTGTCCATCGCTTAGATAATTCCGATGTGTCGTAATTTCTTGCTTCGCAGGTCGATGGGGATGGGATGAGCGCAATAGCTATTGTATTGGCCGTATGCTTGACCTGTGCGATCCTGTTTTTCGCCTATCGAATGTACCGCCGGCATCTGATACCCGCCGCGATTAAACACCTGCCGCTGCTGCAGCCGGTGCCGCGTAAAATGACCTCCGAAGAACACGAAGCGGTAGAACACTATTTCCAATTAAATAAACACCTACAGAGCAGCTCGCCGCTCGCCCCCCCGCCGGCGCAAATTTCCGCCGCCTTGGCGCTAACGCCGCAAAGTGAAAATGTCTATGGGGTAACGCATGCCATCACCCGTTACGGCCTGGCCACCGACGCCCCCTATAAATGGCGCTATTATCTCGATAGCACAGAGGTGCATCTGCCGCCGTTGTGGGAACAATACATTGCCGAAGACAATCACGTTGAGCTGATAAAAACCGCCACCATCCCGCTGGTTATTGCGCTTAACGGTCATTCCCTTGTTGATTATATGTACGCCGCGCCACCGGTCGCCGGCCCACCCCAAATCGTGCAAAACTCCTCTATGCGCGAGCAGGAAACCGAACAGGTGGAACTGCTCAATATTCGCAAGGAAACACCGCAGGAGTTCGCGGCAAGACGACCCTCGGGGATGCGCGAGGCCGCCATGATGAGCGCGGCGCTACTATTCTTATTTATCAGCCTGCTGGCACCGGTTCTGGCCGTCCCCTGGTTGGCGGCCATCGCCGTATTGCTGATACTATGCAGTGGGTGGCTCCTGTTGCATCGTCCAGCGGAGAAAAACCGCCAGGATGTGCACTGTCTACGGGGTACCCCCAAGCGCTGGGGACTGTTTGGTGAATCTGATCAAAATCGAATCAATACTATCTCGCTGGGGATCATCGATTTGACCTACCCCCCGCATTGGCTATCCTTTATCGGCCACGATATGGGTAAAAAAACCGACGTGGATATTTATGTCAATCGCCAGGTCGTGCGTCAGGGCAGGTATCTTTCGCTGCATGACGAGATGGTAAACTTCCCGGTACAACGCTTCGGAAAAAACGCCGTGCTGTTCGCGAGTTCGCTGCTGATGCTCGGCCTGCTGCTGGTTTATGTCCCCTTATCGTTACCGCTGACGTTGAGCATGGCATGGCTTAAGGGCGCACAAAATATTCAGGCAGTGGATGTCAACACATTGGAAAGCGCGCAGCTGCGCGTCGGTGATACGCTTCGCGCCCAGGGCTCGGGCATGTGCTACGTTGATACATCCTTAGCGCCGGGCTCGAAAGATCCGTTTGTCCCGTTCGACTGCGCCAGAATTTATTGGAATAACGCGGTTCCGCTTCCCTTACCGGAATCGGAAGCGGTGGATAAAGCGGTAATATTGCTCAATACCATCAATACACAGCTACATCCGGAACTGGCCGCCGACCCCAAAATCAATCCCGGGCTGGCGAGCGCCATTCAAAAATCGGGCATGATCCTGCTGGACGATTTTGCGGAGATTGTACTTAAAACGCAGGATCTCTGCCGCGATGACGGCGCCTGCATCCGGCTTAAAACCGCCTTGGTCAATTTGGCCAACGCCAAGGATTGGCCGACGCTGGTTAAGCGGGCACGTAATGGCACCTTGAAAGGCGTTAACGTCCTGCTGCGGCCGGTGAGCGCCGAAACGTTGGAAAACCTTGCGGCCAACGCCGCCGCGTCCTTTTTCACCAGTGAAACCCGGCTGGCGATCAATGCGCTCAACAGCCCCTCCCCAGGCGGCTTTTTAATCCAAAGCGATGAGGGAAAATTACTCGTCGACCATCCACTGCCTACCGGCTCGTTGTATGATTACGCCGGTCTGGTCCAGTGGCGCGAACTGCAGCGCCTTTCCTCTATGCTGTTACATACCCCGTTCAAGGCGCAGGGGGTTATTACCAATATCAGCGTTGATGCCAACGGTACTCGCCATATTTCGCTGCACAGCGAGCCGGATGTCATCACCATCTGGCGCTATCTCGGCACCACGCTGCTCCTGCTGGTGTTGATCGCCAGCGCGCTGGCGAACGCAGCGTTATTGGCCGTTCGCCTGGCCAAAAGCCGGCATCGTGGCCGCGACATACAGCGTTATTATGAAAGCTGCTTCAATCCCAACCTTGCCGACGCGACGGTAAAAACGCTACGCTAGACCCCGGAGATAACGGGTAAACCCTATAGATTTCGCGGCGCAGGCAGCCGGCGCGACCTATTCTGGAGGTAGGATGAAACAGAAGGATAACGACGAGCACGCGGAGCCTATCCGGCTTGATAAATGGCTCTGGGCGGCGAGATTTTACAAAACCCGCGCCATCGCGCGGGAAATGGTGGAAGGCGGCAAGGTGCATTACAACGGGCAACGCACCAAACCCGGTAAAATCATGGAAAGCGGCGCGCACATTACGCTGCGTCAAGGCGATGATGAACGCACGGTGGTTGCCTTGGCATTGACGGTGCAACGGCGCCCCGCGGACGAGGCGCGGCTGTTGTATCAGGAAACGCCGGAAAGCGTGGTTAAACGGGAGAAATTAGCCGCCGCGCGTAAAATAAATGCCCATAACATGCCCCATCCGGACCGGCGGCCGGATAAAAAAGAACGCCGCAATCTGATTAAATTTAAATATGGTGAATCAGGGGAGTAACCTCCCCCTTGCACCGGGAAGAGAGACTTTTATGGCCATCCACGACCAGCTACACCGTTATGTATTTGAAAATTACGCCGTGCGCGGTGAACTGGTTTCATTGCATGACACTTATCGGCAGGTGCTTGGGCAGCACGACTACCCGCCAAGCGTTGCCAGTCTACTGGGCGAAATGCTGGTAGCAACCAGTTTGCTGACCGCCACGCTTAAGTTCAGCGGCGAAATTACCGTGCAGTTGCAGGGCGATGGTCCGCTGCGCCTGGTGGTCATCAACGGCGACGATCGACAGAATATGCGTGGCGTGGCCCGTATTGACGGCGCCATCGCGGAAAACAGTTCGCTCAAGGAGATGGTCGGCAATGGATATTTGGTCATTACGCTCACCCCGGATCAGGGCGAGCGTTACCAGGGCGTGGTGGGCTTGGAAGGTGAACATCTGTCCGACTGCCTGGAAAATTACTTTATGCAGTCTGAACAGCTTCCCACCCGATTGTTTATCCGCACCGGTGCGGTGGATGGACAGGTAGCCGCCGCAGGTATGCTGCTGCAGGTATTGCCGGCCCAGGATGCCAATCCGGATGATTTTGACCATTTGGCGCAGCTGACGTCCACGGTCAAAGCGGAAGAATTGTTTACCCTACCCGCTAATGAAGTGCTGTACCGGCTCTATCATCAGGATGAAGTATCACTTTATCCGTCCCAGGACGTCCAGTTCCTATGCACGTGCTCACGCCAGCGTTGTGCTGACGCGTTGCTGACGCTGCCGGAGCATGAGCTGGAGGAGATGCTGGTTCAAGACGAAACTATTGATATGCACTGTGACTTTTGCGGTAGCCATTATGTATTCGATCGAGGTGATATAGCCAGCATCAAGCAAGGCCGCACGGGGCCTGACGTACAATTGCATTAATTTTTCGCGGTTAATTCATGGGCACAGAATCGTGCCTATGTTAGCGCATGCTGACGCTTTTTTTATGCGTCAGCTCCCATCCTTGCATAAAAAATACTCACTTGGGTTAATTCATGACCCACCTCTCAGTGAACCCCTGAGTATCCCCTACAATCGCTACAGGTAATTATTGAAAGCTAAGGAGTCGTCAGATGGCAAGTCATGGTATAACCGCGCAAGACCTTGTCGGCTATGGTATCAGCGATAGCAGTGAGGTCATTTACAATCCGGGTTTTGCATTACTTTTCCAGGAAGAGACCGCCAAGTCATTGGAAGGCTTTGAGCGCGGTACGGTTACTCAGTCAGGGGCCGTGGCCGTTGACACGGGTATTTTTACCGGTCGTTCGCCGAAAGATAAATATCTGGTGCGTGATGAAATCACCCGCGACACCGTCTGGTGGTCCGATCAGGGGAAAGGCAACAACGATAACCATCCCCTGAGCCAGGAAACCTGGAGCCAGCTAAAGCAGTTGGTCGGCAACCAGTTATCGGGCAAACGCCTGTTTGTCGTTGACGCCTTTTGCGGTGCCAATGAAAACAGCCGTCTAAAGGTACGCTTTATTACCGAAGTCGCCTGGCAGGCGCATTTCGTCATCAATATGTTTATTCGCCCCTCCAAAGAGGAACTGGCGGACTTTACGCCGGACTTCGTGGTAATGAACGGCGCCAAATGTACTAATCCCGACTGGGAAAAACAGGGTCTGCATTCGGAAAACTTTGTCGCCTTCAATCTCACGGAAAAAATGCAGCTCATCGGTGGCACCTGGTATGGCGGTGAAATGAAGAAGGGCATGTTCTCAATGATGAACTACCTTCTACCGCTCAAAGGCATTGCGTCCATGCATTGTTCGGCCAATGTTGGCAATGATGACGATGTGGCCATTTTCTTCGGTTTGTCCGGTACCGGCAAAACGACGCTTTCCACCGATCCGCAGCGCCGGCTTATTGGCGATGATGAGCATGGCTGGGATGACGATGGTGTTTTCAACTTCGAAGGAGGATGTTACGCCAAGACCATCCATCTGTCCGAAGAGGCCGAACCGGAAATTTATCATGCCATTCGCCGTGACGCCTTGCTGGAAAACGTGGTCGTCAGAGCCGACGGCAGCGTGGATTATGATGACGCCAGCAAGACCGAAAATACTCGGGTGTCTTACCCGATTTATCATATCGAAAATATTGTTAAGCCGATTTCAAAAGCCGGCCATGCTTCCAGAGTCATCTTCCTCACCGCTGATGCCTTTGGCGTACTGCCGCCGGTGGCCAGACTTACCGTTGAGCAGGCCCAGTATCATTTCTTATCCGGCTTTACCGCCAAACTCGCCGGTACCGAGCGCGGGATTACCGCCCCGACACCTACGTTCTCGGCCTGCTTTGGCGCGGCGTTTCTATCGCTGCATCCCACAAAATATGCCGAAGTGTTGGCGAAACGCATGAACGCCGCCGGGGCTAAAGCCTACCTGGTCAACACCGGGTGGAACGGAACCGGAAAACGTATCTCCATCAAAGATACCCGCACGATTATCAACGCCATTCTGAGCGGTGAAATCGATGACGTGGAAACTACAACCCTACCGGTTTTCAACTTGTCCGTGCCTATGCATCTGACCGGAGTGGACGATCATATCCTGGATCCGCGCCAAACCTATACCGATCCGCAACAGTGGCAAACCAAAGCCAACGATCTGGCTCAGCGTTTTATCACCAACTTTGATAAATATACCGACACACCCGCGGGGAAAGCCATGGTCAAGGCCGGCCCGGCATTATAGTTTCGCTTTAAAGATGCATTAATTGAATGCAGCACACGTCAACATGCCCTTGGCACCCGGAAGAAAAATCACCTTTTTCCGGACGCCAGGGGCATGTTATTCATGTTATTGCCACGCGGGAAAACGTTTAGGCGGATTTACGCTGGACGTTGCCAGGAGGGATATCCGGTAAGGTCGTCGGCAGCGGCAGATAGGCGCGAATACGTAGACCGCCCCGGACACTACTGCCTATTTCCAAGGCGCCGTCATGCGCGTCAATGATACGTTGTACGATCGCCAGGCCCAACCCCGTTCCACTGGTGCTGCGCGCGCTGTCCCCGCGCACGAAGGGCTGTAGCAAGTATTTAAGCTGGGAAGGCTCAATACCCGGCCCGTCATCTTCCACTTCAAACCACACCCGATGCGTTTCCTGGCCGCTGTTTACCCTAATCCACCCGTTACCATAACGGGCGGCGTTAACCACCATATTCACCGCGGCCCGCTTGATGGACAAGGGATTGACGTTGACGATCAGTTCCTCTGTACACATCGCGGTTTCGATAATTCGCTCATAGCCACTCTCGGCGGCCACCACTTCCGCCAAGATACCGTTAAGATCGGCCATTTCCGTCTGCATCTCCTGGCCGGTGCGCAAATAATCGATGAACTGTTCAATTATTGCATTGCACTCTTCAATATCTTTATTGATAGATTCTGCCAAGTAGCCGTCTTCACTGTTCATCATCTCCGTGGCCAGGCGGATCCGCGTTAGCGGGGTACGTAAATCATGGCTGACGCCGGCCATCAGCAAGGTTCGGTCATCGGCCAGCATCTTGACGCCGGAGGTCATCTGATTGAATGCCCGCGTGACGGAACGCACCTCCGAGGCGCCATATTCCCGCAACGGCGGGGGAATAATGCCTTTACCCACCTGCAGCGCGGCATGTTCCAAATCGACCAAGGGTCGATTTTGCATACGGATAAACAGCCAGGCCCCGCCGATGGCCAGCAGCATAATGGCCAGGGTGTAACGGAACAAGGGTGAAAAATCACCCTGATGAATTTCGGTTAACGGAATGCGCACCCAGATATCGGGTGATAACCAGGTTTTTAGCCAGACCACCGGCGAATTCTTGGTCACCTCGACCCGCACATCGGTGGGACCACCCAGCTGTTGGGCCATCTGCTGGCTTAAGAATTTGTAATGCTGCGCCCAACGCAGACCACTGTCTTCAGCCGCGGCGTTGGTATAAAGGGAAATGCCCAGCTCGCGATAAATTTCGCGGCGAAAGGCCGGAGGAACTTCCAACAGCGTACCGTCTTCAAGCTGCAGGCGATCGGTCATCAACATCCTGACTTCGTATGCCAGCACCTTATTAAACTGTTGTAAACTAGGCAATATAGCGAAATTCAGCACCACGAGGTAGGTCGTCACCAGGCTGACAAACAGCAAGGTAACGATTAACAGCAAACTCCGAGCAAACGAACTGCGCGGAGAGAAACGCCATCGCTTCATGCTTTACTGCCGTCCGGCACGAAGACATAACCTAAGCCCCAAACGGTCTGGATGTAGCGGGGATGAGCGGGATCTTCTTCAACCATGCGGCGCAAACGGGAAATCTGTACGTCAATGGAGCGTTCCATGGCGCTATACTCGCGACCACGCGCCAGGTTCATCAATTTATCCCGGGACAGCGGTTCGCGCGGATGGCTGACCAGCGCTTTTAACACCGCGAATTCGCCGCTGGTTAACGGCATAGGTTCATCTTCACGGAACATCTCACGGGTGCCAAGGTTAAGCTTGAACTTACCGAAGGCGATAATCGCCTCTTCCTGGGACGGCGCGCCCGGAAGTTCATTGGCTTGGCGGCGTAGCACGGCGCGAATACGCGCAAGTAGCTCACGGGGATTAAACGGCTTGGGAATATAGTCATCCGCACCTATTTCCAAACCAACGATGCGGTCCACCTCCTCGCCTTTGGCCGTCACCATAATGATCGGCATCGGATTGCTTTGGCTGCGGAGCCTGCGGCAAATAGACAAGCCGTCTTCGCCGGGCAGCATCAAATCCAGCACCATCAAATGAAACGATTCGCGGGTCAATAACCGATCCATCTGCTCCGCATTGGCAACACTGCGCACCTGAAACCCCTGTTCGGTCAGATAGCGTTCCAGCAGTGCCCGTAAACGCATATCGTCATCCACCACCAGAATCTTGTAATTCTCTTGCATTCTCTTTCTCCAAAGGCGATACGCCCGTAAGCGTATTGTTCAGAAACCTGTACGGCACTGACAGCGGTTTCAGGTGTATATTCTAAGCAAAATTGTTACAAAGCATATGGAAATACGTAGTTATCCACACATT
>JAATGH010000365.1 GCA_015654745.1 Enterobacterales bacterium | reverse complement strand
GCGGGTCTTTTTATTCAGCCGCTTCGCCAAAGTCAATGTCAGGGTGGATTTCACCCATCATTTACCCGCGCCAAAACGCAGGCGAAAAAAAACCAACCACAAGTGGTTGGTTTTCTTCAGGATGATTGGTCGGCATGAGAGAGTTAAAATTTAAATATTAACTGGTTGTATAATAATGAAAATATAAATTTACCACCATGAAAATATGCCTAATTTTATGCCTAAAAAAATGATTTAAATTTACGAACTGACCGGCAATGGCAGGTTTGGAACGACGATATTCTGGTACGACTTATTGATAAAGCTAACTTTTGCTCCTTGTCCATGTGCAACGTATCGGATGACCCACGTTTTAGCAGGAGCTGGTTCATAGCTAAGATTATGCATCCAGATACTAATGACGGCTATATTATCTTCAAACCAGCATCAGCCAGCATTGTAATTTTGGGCATTTGCATTGGGCTAGCTATTGAGCCTAATGTCTGCTTGCCTAAGTAAGCTAGAAACAAGATTTCTAGGCGAGTCGCAAATCCCGCCGCTTCCGGCCAGAGACAGCAGTAGATCGTCTGATCTCTGCTATCATCGTAATCCCATACGAGCGAAAAACTGCAGTAAAGTCCTTAGCCCTAGGTTAAAGCAGGTTATGGTTCTTGGGAGATCAATTACGGTTATAGCCCACCACGCGACTGAGCAGAATTTTTTTCCAGTGAGACTCGCGCTGGTTAATTTCCGACTCTGTCGCGTTCGGGTCCATTACTTCAAGTATGGAAAAATTGATTCCCCTTAGTCGCTCCTCATCGGCAGTCCCAAGTTCCTCGATAAGACCTTTGTTCCCACCATGGCCGGTTTTAAAGTAATCACACCATCGATTCCAAAATCCGCCAAGGCTGTTTGCCTGACCGATATAAAGTTGCTGGGTTAAGGTATCTGTAAGTAGATAAATTCCTTTAACGGTGGAGAGGGCTGTGCGCCAGGTGGGAAGGTTGTTGAAAATGATGAGACGCAACTGATCACGTGTCAAAGTGAGTTGCCTGTAACCTGGAAATTCTCCAAAAGTAAGCTTAACTGGCGAGATTTCTTGTATACGCAAATCATCCACCAATGTCTCTCCTTTGAGATAGGCTGCTCTGCTCTTATAGTTAGAGTGTACATACATTCGTCCTGCATACTCGTCAGTTACAGCAATCCTGCTGAGTCTGTATCGATAAAATGCCTTGTCCCAGCCAGATCTGACCTTAAGGGGTTCGTAACCTTCTACCGTGAACATACCCGCATATAACCATCGCTGTAAATGTCCTGCCCGAATCAAAGAGACAACGAATCGTCTTTTAAAATTCTTCTGACTCTGCCATTCCTGCCATTCATCAAATGTTCCTGAAACGTAGACATCTAGTGGATCGTCCTGACCATTGAATTTAGCGAGGTGTACTTTCGCCTCTGATGGCGTTAACTCTGGAAGGAGTGTCTGCAAATAATTGAATAGAAGCACGTAAGTTTTCCTGCAAGCTAAGTATGGTTGAATACACAACAATATTTCAAACCCTGCTGAAGATAGTTAATATTAAAGCATTAACCTTCTATAAGTAATTAAAAATAAAACATTATGAAGATATACCTAAATCAACGTCTCAAACATAGATTGAAAAATATCAAGAAATCATCACAAATTGGTCTGGCCCATGTGTTTCAAAGTACATAATGTTGTATAGGGCGACATCATATGAAATCATTTCAATCTCCGGTCTGTCCATACAACTTGTTTGCATGGGCAGATCGGAGACGACAAGCGAAGCGCGTCAGTCTTGCCAGCGGATAATTGCCGGTGTAGGATTATTTTGTGCCTGTTGTCTGAGGACAACACCCCAGGTTGCCATGACCTTTAAGGCAACGCTCAGGGATAACCTGAGTGGTCACTCCCTAGCCCGCTTCGTCACCGGCAGCGCGGGTATCGCTTCGGCGGTGGTGGCTCGTTTCTCCCTCTGCGCCAATCCGGTGCTGATATTCATCTCTCACGGATGCCTGGCTTTTGCCGGCGGTCATTTATCTGATGTATCCCCAATGCCATGCCCTTTCCCTGGCTGGCGTGTGTTATTCCTCGTTCCACCCTGGCGCATTCGTTGTGGCCGTGGCCTTTTTTGCCTCAATTGATGTTTCCATGAGGCAGCGGCGTCACTTTTCCCGTGCTAACGGGTGAAAGTGACGCCGCACCCGACCACCGCGCCAACGCTGAAATCATGCTGCCTGACTGAGCATCCCTGTCATCTGACGCACGCTTTTCTGCGTCAATTCTTCTCATCCATTCACCAAAGGAGGACTGAATCAATGCCTGAGGCAGGCTTTACCGCCTGAGGGGATTTCCTGCTGACGCAGGCGGTTGCACCGAGTGCATCACCGACTCCCCGCCACACCTCAACCACTGCCACTCCGGCGCACAGGTATTGTTCAGCACGGCACGGGATCCCCCCGTGTCGCGGACTATCGCGCGCCGGAGACAGGGGTATCACCATGACAGCGTTATGCCGTGAACTGCAAAAGCTGGCCCGCCAGGCCGGCGGCAGTCACAAGACGGTCCATGACCGTTTGCACATGGCCGAGCGTCTCAGCCGCCATCTGCTGGACCTTAACATTCAGTTGAAATCGGTCAGTCACTTGAAAGCCAAGCATATTGAATCCTTTATCGCTGACCGCCAGGCGCAGGGCATCAGTCTGCGTACCCTGCACAATGAAATGGCCGCCGTGCGGGTGATGCTGCGCGAAGCCGGGCGGGACAAGCTAGCCGACGCCGACCGCCTCGGCAATCAGGCTTTGGGGCTCCAGGGCGCCAGCCGGGCCGGCACCCGTGTCGCCATCAGCCAGACGCGTTATCAGGCCGCCCTCGATACCTTTACGCAAAAAGATGCCGGACTGGCCGCCACGCTAGAGCTGGCCCGGCTGATGGGGCTGCGTTCGCAGGAGGCCGTGCAGTGTTCACAGTCGCTGCCGACCTGGGCCACGGCGCTGGCGCGCGGTGATGAACGTCTGGCCGTGGTCTTCGGTACCAAGGGCGGACGTCCGCGCCAGACCCTGGTGCTGGATCGTGAAGCCATGACTCACGCCGTCAATCTGGCGCTGGATATTGCCGCCACGCGTCATGGACGGTTAATTCCCAAACCCGACCTGAAAACCGCCATGAACTACTGGCGCTCACAGGCTACCCGCGCCGGGCTGACCGGGGCCTATTCCCCCCACAGCCTGCGTTATGCCTGGGCACAGGACGCGCTTCGCCATTATAGGGCGATGGGATTCAGTCTGCGGGAAGCCTGTGCCCTGACGTCCACCGACCTCGGGCACGGTGACGGACGCGGGCGTTATATCCGCCGGGTGTATGCCCAGGGGGTGAGCCTGTGACGAGCACCTTTGTTTCCGATATCACCCGTCAGGCCC
The DNA here is from genome assembly GCA_015654745.1 of Enterobacterales bacterium. Taxonomy (GTDB): domain Bacteria; phylum Pseudomonadota; class Gammaproteobacteria; order Enterobacterales; family Enterobacteriaceae; genus Acerihabitans. The sequence goes on along the minus strand of JAATGH010000365.1, from coordinate 8,486 downwards.
GGCACCGCTGGCCCGCCATTCTGTCCTCGCTTTCGATACCGGTGCCGGCACATCACCGGCACGGTCCCTGTCCGGTATGTGGCGGGCAGGACCGCTTTCGTATGGATGACCGGGAAGGGCGTGGCACCTGGTACTGCAATCGCTGAGGGGCCGGCGACGGACTGGACCTGGTGGCCCGCGTCCACCGTTGCTCGCTTGCTGAAGCGGCCAAAAGGGTGTCCTCTCTGGAGGGCGCAACGTCAACCCCGCCAGCCAGGGAAAAAGCTCAGCCGACCGTCAATATCGCCGCTCGGGTCAACGCCCTGCTGGCCCGCTGTGTCACGTGGGAGTCCCCTTACCTGAAGGCGAAGGGCTATGACTTGGACGTGCCAGTGTTGCCGGAGGGACAGACCATCACGGTGGCCGGAGACCGTTTCCCCCCTGGCTCGCTGGTCTTGGCGTTGCAAGATATCACCGGACAACTGACCGGCGCCCAGTTGATCAGCCCAGCGGGTACCAAACATCTGCTCCCCGGCTCCCACCTGAAAGGCGCCTTTGTGGCGCTGCCGCCGGATGACGCGGTCCGCCCCTTGGGCGGCATCCCCGCCTTAGCGACGCAATTCATTGCCATTACTGAAGGTTACGCCACCGCGCTGGCGGTCCGGGCTATGACCGGCATGCGTATTTGTGCCGCCCTGTCAGCCAATAACCTGCTCAATGTGGCCTGTGCCTTGCGCGTGGCCTATCCACCCGCCCACTTCATTCTGGCCGCCGATAACGACCGGGGGAATCCCGATAACCCCGGTAAACAGCAAGCAGAGCGTGCCGCCCGCGCGGTAGGCGGGGTGGTCGTGCTGCCGCTGGGTGAGGCCACCGACCACGATGATGCCCTGCGCCGGTACGGCCCCGAACAGACCCACCGCGATTTTTACCGCCAGCTTTTCATTTCCCATTCTGATTTTCACCTGGAGAGCGCCACCATGAAACCCGGTATCACGCCCGTTGACCGTCATTCCCCTGAACTCACCACCTCTCTGCCGCTGCACCGGGGCTCGGAGGGATATGATACGCCGCAGAACTACCTGATTAAGGGCCATATCCCCGGCAACTCGCTCAGCAGCATCTACGGGCCGGCCGGCTCGTTTAAGTCTTTCCTGGCGGTCTCCTGGGCCTGCCATATTGCCACCGGCAAGCCCTGGGCACAGCAGCGGGTGAATCAGGGCGCGGTGGTTTACGTGGCCGGTGAAGGGGGTATCGGCGTCCCACGCCGTATCCGGGCCTGGGAACAGACGCTCAACGGTAACAGCCCGGTGGACGGCCTGTTCCGGGTGGACTGTGCCGTATTCCCCGCCAGCCCAGAAAGTGTGAGTCAGGTCATTCAGGCGGCGGCGGATGTGAACCGCCTGACCGCCATGCCGGTGCGGCTGATTATCCTCGATACCCTGGCGCGCTGCTTTGGCGGCTCGGACGAAAACGCCGCCCGCGACATGGGAGCTTTCATTCAGGGCTGTGACGCCATTCGCACCGCCACGCAGGCCTCGGTGCTGATTGTCCATCACTCCGGCAAGGACCAGGACCGGGGCGCGCGCGGCTCCAGCGCGTTTCAGGCGGCGCTGGACGCGGAATTTAACGTCAGGCGCGAAGGCGAAGGGCATTCTTTGGTATTGAGCTGCACTAAGATGAAGGACGCAGAGCCGCCCGAGCCAGCGGCGTATGACCTGAGTCCGGTCACGGTGTATGTCGATGAGGATGGCGAGCCGGTGGACTCCCTGGTGTTGCATGACCAGCCCAGGTCGGCACAGGACCCCGCCACCGTTTACCCGGAGCTGGCCGGGGTGTCGCATCTGACGGGCAATCATATCGCGGTCTGGCGGGCACTCCTTGATCTCGGTGACTGCACCCGCGCGCAGCTTCGTCAGGCACTGCGCCCCAAGGGTATCAGCGCCGATAAGAAGTTTTCTCGCTGGCTGCTCAAGCTGGAAAAGGAGGGGTTGATTACGCTTGATGGCGAAAATATTTGTTTGACATTATCTTCAAGGCAATAGGGATGTTTCAAGGAACAGCCGACGGCATTCGTGAGGCCTGCAACTAACAAAAGCGGGACCAGATGATTGAACAAGCTCTGTGAGCAAGTGTCAGTCTGTAGCCTGGCTTTCGATTTAGCCGAAGGATGCGGTCAAGAGCTTTGAAAAGTCATCGTTGTGGTAAAAAATTAAGCAAATTGTGTTTAACACGGTTTTCCAAAATCAAACACAGTTTTCAAATGGATTGAAGTGAGACTAGGGAACATTACTGTTTAAAGTTGTTTATAAAATGTAAGAAATACATTTAATCCATTGATTTTAAAAGAATTATTTTAAATAGATGGTCTGTCAAAATACGATGAAAACATCATTGTAAATTATGAAATTGTTGATCATAATAGGGAAAATAAAAACCTTTGGGATAAGTAGTTATGCTGAATCAAACACAAAAAGGTGAGCTAAAATTAGAGTATAGTCACAATATTATTGAGCATTTAGGTCTAAAATTATATCAGAATAAACCTACTAATGTTATTGCTGAACTCATTTCTAACGCATGGGACGCGGATGCAGGGAATACCTGGTTGGTTATAAAAGATGGTATTGAAATTCCTGATAGCGAAAAATATATTTGTGTGATCGATGATGGTTATGGGATGGACCCTATATCTATTAAAGAAAAATATCTTGTGATTGGTCTTAGAAAACGAAGTTTCGATAATCCCGCCGAAAAAAGCTCGACTAAGGGCCGTTTCCTTATGGGGCGTAAAGGTATTGGCAAGCTAGCACCTTTTGGAATCGCTGGTCGATTAACCGTTATGACGATTTACAATGATATTAATAATATTAAAAGGATATCTGTATTTTCTTTAGATATTGATGGAATGTTAAAGGATGATCACTCTGGCTTACAATTAATTAGTAGTTATAGCCCCGAAGTGATTTATTTTAATGAGGTTTTAGAAGATATTGATATTACAGTTCTTGAAAAATTTAAATTCAATGATTTCAAGAAAAAAATTGAATCAAAATTAACTGGAACTGCCATTTTTTTGAGTAAATTAAAGACCAAGAATTCAATATCGCCAATTCGTTTAATTGAATCTGTGGGCCGAAGATTTACAGTGACAATTTCTGAATATAATTTCAATGTTTACATCAATGATAGATTGGTTGAAGCAAAAGAGTCATTACCTAAATTTGATATTCGATATCCCAAAGAAGGATTTGAAACAGAAACTATAAATATTAATGGGATTGATAGAGAAATAAGGCATTGGGCTGGATTCGTAGAAACCGCTGATTGGCCTCAAGAAGAGGCTGGAGTGGGTGTATATGCTCATGGAAAAATCGCACAAGATAGACCATACTTCTTTAAAGTAAAAGGAAAAGAAATATATTCCCGGTATATGTATGCTGTGATAGAGGCTGACTGGCTTGATGAGTTAGAAGAAGATGTTATATCAACTGACCGTACTACAATAAATTGGGATTCGGATGAAACGCAGCCATTGCATGAGTTTTGTCAGCAACTCGTTAAGAAATGGATTGAAAGATTCATAAAAGATAATAACCCGGGTGGTAAAGAAAAATTAATAGAAATAATAAGGAATACACCCGATATCCCAAAAGTTACTGACTCTGAACGCGACGCTATTGCTGAATTGGTGCATAAACTCGGGCCAAAAGTTCATAAAGATAAAACCGTGCAACTTGAGGTCATAAAAGCTATGACGTCCTCATGGACGCATAGGCCTATGCAAATCTTGATAAAAAAACTTTGGGATGCTTTTGAAATTAGTGAAGATGATACCGATTCGTTTACTAATAGTTTAAAATGTCTTAATGAACATTTAGTACCTGAGTCACTATCAATGTCAGTAATACAAGCCCAACGCATTTATGCTTTAAGTAAATTATATAATCTAAAGAATAATGGTAATGAAAATCAACTACAGGCGTTATTGGAAACTTTTCCATGGATACTTGGTACGGAGATGGAAAATCTCAGGCCGAATCAATCACTTAAAGAAAATATAGCTGAGGCTGCTTTGCGTGGATTAGTCCCCGCACATGGTTACACAAAAGATCAACTTGCAAAAGATCCTGATGGTAAGTTACGCCCAGACTTCGTTTTTTTCTCGAATGAGAGTGAGACCGAGATAGTTGTGGTTGAATTAAAAAGCCCTCAAATACCATTAGAAATTAAACATCGTGGCCAATTAACGGCTTATTTAGATTGGTTTGAAGGACAGTTCAATGGGGCGAAAATTAGAGGGATTTTGATCGGACAAAATGCCCAGAATCTTGAAGCTAAACATACGAATGTTGAGATCTTAAGTTGGGAACAAATATATAGTCAGTCACGAAGGGATCACCTCGAATTACTTGCTGCTATGCTCCATGGAGTGACTGAGCATTACGACGACGCTCGGGTGCAAGATGTTCTCGCGATGGGCGGAGAACAAACTAAGGAGCTCCTGAGCAAAGTGGCAAGCGCTCATTCCCCTTTAAGGGATTTGTTTGAAATAACAGATGCAACTATTAAAAGAAAAGAATCGAAATAAAATGAAAAAAAAATTTACCTCAATTGATCTATTTTGTGGCGGAGGAGGTTTATCCCAAGGCCTAGTTGATGCTGGCTTTTCCGTAAATGCCGCCATTGAATTAGATTTGAACGCCGTAGATACGTATGAACTGAATCACCCCAAGACCGTGATAATATCTAATGATATTAAATTTGTATCAGCAACAACAATAAAAAAATCTCTTAAAGGAGCAAGTTTAGATTTATTGGCAGCGTGCCCTCCATGCCAAGGTTTTTCTTCATTAACTAGACCGCAGATAACTGAAGATCCTAGAAATAGCCTCATTATGGAGGTTGCAAGGTTAGTTAGAGATCTTTTGCCGAAAGTAGTAATGATTGAAAATGTCCCTGGGATCGAAAAGAGGGGACATTCTTACCTTTCTTCTTTTTTGGCTGAATTATCATCGTTAGGATACATTTATAACTATGGTGTATTACAAGTTGCTGATTATGGTGTTCCCCAGTTTAGAAAAAGATTTGTCTTATTAGCAGGAAGAGGATTTGAGATCAAAATTCCAAAAAAAACTCATAGCGAAAATGGTAAAGAAGTTGGAACATCTGAATGGGCCACCGTGCGCGATGTTATTTCATTACCAACCGAACCGTTGCCGTTGCCCGAGACATATAAATTGGGCGGTCCGCAACATTACAATTGGCATGTTACCAGGGCATTAAACCAAATAACAATTGATAGGTTAAAGTTTATTAAAGCAGGTGGTTCACGATTTGATTTACCTGATAGATTAAGACCTGATTGTCATAAAGGTAAAAATGAAGGTTTCAGTAATGTTTATGGCAGGATGTCTTGGGATAAGCCATCTCCGACAATAACAGGTGGATGCACAACTCTTAGTAAAGGTCGTTTTGGGCACCCTGATAAATTAAGAACCATTTCTATACGAGAGGCAGCTTTACTACAAACGTTCCCTGCTTCTTATAAATTCAAAGCTTCTTCCGTTGATAGTGTGTGCCGTATAATAGGTAATGCTTTACCTTGCTTATTTGCAAAAAAAATGGCTTTAGCATGTATAGATGCTCTAAAAAAACAGAGTAAAATCGAGGTTTGACTTAGATTTTTTTAGGTTTTTGAACTTCGATTTTATGCTAAGTTCATAAGTGAAGATGGCTAGTTTTCTTTTATTAAATCCGCTGTCAATACAATTAATCTGGTCACGCCTGATATTGTTGAATACACCGATTTACATATTAAACTTGGTGAAATCCTGACCGGAGAATTCAAAAAACACGTACCCTCCTTTTTACCGAAAATATATTTCTCTACAAAATTTTCGCTTAGATTACTGTTAAACCTTAAAGTAGTAGCGCCATTTCGTCAGTAGATCGATGGCTGGCGCACTGCTATATCCAATTTCTTTCCGAACTACGCTGGAAGAGTGTCGGCGATATTGGCGGCGGCTGATGAGTACCAAGTATCGGTAAACAGCAAGTGATCTGCTAATATCTCCGGCGTGGAATTCTTCGAAGCGTTTCGCCAATGTGTCACCGATGAGGCTGGCTATTAAGATGCTTATAAAATGCCTGACGTCTCCGTGATGAAATCCCCGAGATCGGTCTCATTTGCCAAAATGAATGTAACGGATTTTAAAGCCTTATACAAAGCCACCAATAATACGCTGGGGACTTTCATCATTTCTAAAACTTTAACAATCAGCAAGCCATCTATGACTCCGTCGCATAGCTGATGAGCTATGCTAATTAAGGATTATGAACAAATTAGATCTGATATATATTGCCTGGCTAGTGGCCTAGGGCTGCATTGTTTGCCGAAACCTTGGCATCGGGACTACACCATTTGAACCATTTGAGATTCACTAGTGTAGAACCGGTTAGGGCGCTGGTCAACACGCTTCTAATCTCATGTTTGGACCTTCCCGCTTATGCAGTATTGTCCGGACTATGTATCTCTCTGAAGTCATTCAGACCAGCAGCAGGCCCGCTCTTATAATAGCTGTCTTTTATATGAAACCATTAAAGTAGTGCTTGTACTCGGCTGTAAGATCTACGCAGGCGAAACCAATGAATAGACACCCCAGTCAGCTTCGGATAAAGCGGTGGAGTAAGTGGCACCCAAGTGGAACCCTGTGGGGAGAGCCGCTTATCAATCACGATTTCCCCCCACTTTACGACTATATATAGACATAAAGTGGGGTACCACCCCGAAAGCCGCATTTTGCCTGGGTTGAGCCTGTATCACCGAAAAACCGGTGGGGGATAATCTGGACGCCATGAAAGTGGGTATAAAAATGGGGAGCATGGTAAGCGCAAGGGCGCTGCCTCTCCCAATATTCATGCACTCAGCGCCACCGCGATGCTGAGGTTGCCGATGGCGGCCTGCTCGACATAATTTCCCCACCAGTCCATCATTTCCCGGCGCTGCTGTAAATACTGCGCCCGGTTGTAAGCCCGGCGCACTTCATTGGTATCAATATGTGCGAGAGCGGCTTCGATAACGTCCGGGGGAAAACCCTGCTCATTGAGCGCGGTTGACGCCATAGCCCGCATACCATGGGCGACCAGCACATCCTTAAACCCCATGCGTTTGAGCGCCATATTGGCCGTCTGGCTGCTCATCGGCTCCAGCGGATGCCGGTTACTGGGGAAGACATATTCCCGGTGCCGACTGATAGGCCGCATGACCTCAAGCAAGCGGAGCGCCTGCGGCGAAAGCGGAATAACATGCTCGCGCTTCATCTTCATTCGTCCCGCCGGGATATGCCATTCCCTTGCGGTGAAGTCGATATCGAGCCAGCTTGCACTGGACGCTTCCGCCGGACGGGTCATGGTCAGCAGTTGCCATTCAATCACGCAGCGGGTTTGACGGTGGATACTGGCCACAGACAGGGCACGCATCAGGTCCGGCATTTGTTCAGGACGCAGGGCAGGGCGGTGCCGGACTTTGGGCTTTTCAAACACCCGGCCAATACGGGCCGCCGGATTGGTGGTTACCAGTCCCGAATTCAGCGCATAGTCCATGACTTCGTTGATGCGCTGCGTAAGCCGTTTTACGGTTTCAAGCTTGCCGGCGGCGCGCGTAGGCTCCAGTGCGCCAATAAACTGCTGGGCGGTGATGCTGGCGATGCCCAGAGAACCAATATGCGGAAATACATATTTGCTCAGGGAGCGCCAGATATCATTCAGGGTATGTTCTGCCAACCCGGCGGATTGCTTGGTTTTGTACCAATCAGCGGTGACTATCTCGAAGGTACTTTCACGGGCCTGTTTCTGCCGTAGCTGTTCGCTACGTTGATGTTCCTGCGGGTCGATATCTTTGCTAAGGAGGGTACGCGCTTGTTCGCGCAGCTGGCGGGCATCAGCCAGGGAGACAGCGGGATATGCGCCCAGGCTCATCATCGCCCGTTTGCGGGTATGGGGCCGGTAATAACGCAAACGCCAGAGTTTAGATCCGGTTGGCGTCACCTGAAGCTCCAAGCCATCGCCATCATAGAGAACCTGCGGGCGGGTGGTCGCCCTGACGTTTTTGATCTCGGTATTGTTCAGCGGTTTGGTTTGACGAGCCATATGCCATTCCCCCACGCAAAATGACTTGCGGGTTAGGCATAGCGAATCATCCATCCGGCCATGCCTATGCCCAAAGGTATGCCTAAAAAACGTGGATTTTACTGTATCAAGGGGGAATGCATTGGACAATAAAAAACAGCAAGTCATGATAACTTGCTGTTTTTTAATTTTTTACTGGCCTTGTCTGGACATCTATGGACAAAACCTTGGGATGTATTGGTCGGCATGAGAGGATTCGAACCTCCGACCCCCGACACCCCATGACGGTGCGCTACCAGGCTGCGCTACATGCCGACTGCATGGGCGCCTATACTACCTTGTCCTGCGTTGATTGCAATAGCCCATTGAATTGACTG
>JAATGH010000210.1 GCA_015654745.1 Enterobacterales bacterium | reverse complement strand
TTGCGTGGGAATAAGTGGGGTTTAGTGGTGAAAAGGGTCTTTAAGGGGTAAATCAGCATATGTTCCGTGGGGCTACGTTGGTTAATCTCGACAGCAAAGGCAGACTTGCCGTGCCAACCCGTTACCGGGAGCAGCTGATCGGGGAAACGGAGGGATTGATGGTCTGCACCATTGACCTTCACCAGCCATGCCTATTGCTTTACCCATTGCCCGAATGGGAAATCATCGAACATAAGTTGTCCCGGCTATCCAGCATGAATCCCGCTGAACGTCGTGTGCAACGTCTGCTCTTGGGGCACGCCAGCGAATGCCAGATGGATGGCGCAGGCCGGTTGCTGATTGCGCAGACCTTACGAGTCCACGCTGGACTTACCAAAGAAGTGATGCTGGTTGGGCAATTCAATAAATTTGAGTTGTGGGATGAACAGACCTGGTATCAACAAGTCAAGGAAGATATCGACGCTGAACTGTCGGCACAGGAACCACTCTCTGTGCGACTACAAGACTTGTCACTATAGCTATGGCAGAAACTTACCAACATACCACCGTGTTACTGGATGAAGCGGTAAACGGACTGAACCTGCGGCCCAATGGCATTTACATTGACGGCACGTTTGGCCGTGGTGGTCATTCCCGGCTGATACTGTCCCAATTGGGGACGGACGGCCGGCTGCTGGCTATTGATCGCGACCCGCAAGCCATTGAAGCCGCGCGCGCCATCCAGGATCCCCGGTTTAGCATTATTCACGGACCGTTCTCCGCCATTGAGGATTACATGGCCGAACGTGAACTCACCGGGCAGATCGACGGAATTTTATTGGATTTGGGCGTTTCATCGCCACAGCTTGACGATCCGCTGCGCGGATTTTCATTTATGCGCGACGGGCCGCTGGATATGCGGATGGATACTACCCGCGGCATGTCCGCCGCCGATTGGCTTGCCAGGGCCGGAGCGGATGATATTGCCTGGGTGCTAAAGACCTTTGGGGAAGAGCGGTTCGCCAAACGTATCGCGCAGGCCATCGTGGAACAAAACCAGCAAGCCCCCATGACCCGCACGCATGAACTGGCCGAGCTTATCGTTAACGCCAGCCCGTTTCGGGAAAAGCATAAGCACCCGGCGACGCGCAGCTTTCAGGCGATCCGCATCTATATCAACAGTGAACTGGAAGAATTGGAACGCGCCTTGGACGGCGCATTGGGCGTCTTGGCACCCGGGGGCCGCCTATCGGTCATCAGTTTCCATTCGTTGGAAGACCGGTTGGTCAAGCGGTTTATCCGCGACCAGAGCCGGGGACCCCAGGTCCCGGCGCGTATGCCGCTTACCGAAGCGCAGATTGCGGAGCAGGGCGGGAAGGCCCGCTTGAAACCGGTTGGGAAAATGCAGCCTTCCGAGGCAGAAGTCGCGCTCAATCCGCGGGCCCGTAGTTCGGTACTGCGGTTTGCCGAGAAGCTGCCGCTATGATGGGCACCGAACGCCATGGTCTGGTAGGCGTTATCGGTGGGGATTTGCTACGTACCGGCAAAATCCCGGTGATTTTGCTGGTGTCGGTATTGGTGTCGGCGATCCTGGTGGTGACGACCACCCATGAGACGCGACGCCTGACTGCGCAACGTGAGCAGTTGGTTTTGGAACGCGATGCCTTGGATATCGAGTGGCGTAACTTGATTCTTGAGGAAAATGCGTTGGGAGACCACAGCCGCGTAGAGCGTTTCGCTACTGAAAAATTGATGATGCAGCACGTCGATCCGTCACAGGAAAATATTGTGGTTCAACCATAAACGCCAATGGAAAACTGATAAATTAGATGAAAGCCGCACGAGCGATAAAATTGAAACGCTACGTAGATCAGGCCAGCTTTGTAAGCTGGCGTTTTGCGTTGTTGTGCGGCTGTATTTTACTGGCTTTGCTGGGGTTGGTTTTTCGAGTCGGCTACCTTCAGGTCATTAATCCGGACATGCTGGTGCGCGAGGGCGACATGCGCTCTCTGCGCGTGCAGGAAGTGCCCACCGCGCGCGGCATGATCAGCGATAGGGCCGGACGTCCCCTGGCGGTCAGCGTACCGGTCAGCGCCATCTGGGCCGACCCGAAAGAAATTAATGATCACGGCGGTATTTCGGTGGACAGCCGCTGGAAAGCGCTGTCCGATACGCTGGCCATCCCCCTCGACCAACTCGCGGCACGCATCAATGCCAACCCCAAAGGGCGATTTGTCTACCTGGCGCGCCAGGTCAATACGGAAATCGGCGATTACATCCATAAGCTCAAGCTACCCGGCATCTATTTGCGCAAGGAGTCGCGCCGATATTACCCGGCCGGCGAGGTGACCTCGCATCTGATAGGGGTGACCGATATCGACAGCCAGGGCGTCGAAGGGGTGGAGAAAAGTTTCGATCGATGGTTGACCGGCCAGCCCGGAGAGCGGACGGTGCGCAAGGATCGTTTTGGCCGGGTTATCGAGGATATCGCCACCGTCGACAGCCAGGCGGCGCATAACCTGGTGCTGAGTATTGATGAACGGCTCCAGGCCGTGGTCTACCGCGAACTGAATAACGCCGTGGCGTTCAATAAAGCGGAATCCGGCACCGCCGTGTTGGTGGATGTGAATACCGGCGAAGTGCTGGCCATGGCCAATAGCCCGTCCTACAACCCCAACAATAAAACCGGCATCACCAAGGATGTCATGCGCAATCGCGCGATTACCGATATTTTCGAACCGGGTTCGACGGTAAAACCGATGGTGGTCATGACCGCGCTGCAGCGTGGCGTGATCAAGGAAAACAGTGTTCTCAATACCATACCTTATTATATTAACGGCCATGAAATCAAAGATGTGGCCCGTTATGCCGAGTTGACCCTTACCGGGGTTTTGCAAAAATCGAGTAACGTCGGGGTTTCAAAACTGGCGTTGGCGATGCCCTCCTCGGCGCTAGTAGATACTTACTCGCGCTTTGGGTTGGGTAAGGCGACCAATTTGGGATTGGTCGGAGAAAGCAGTGGCTTATTTCCTCATAAACAACGGTGGTCTGACATAGAGAGGGCCACCTTCTCTTTCGGTTACGGGCTAATGGTAACGCCGTTACAGTTAGCGCGGGTTTATGCGACGGTGGGCAGCATGGGTATTCTGCGTCCCTTGTCGATCACCAAAGTGGACCCGCCGGTGGCGGGTGAACGGGTGTTCCCCGAACCGCTGGTGCGTACCGTGGTGCACATGATGGAGAGCGTGGCGCTACCCGGCGGCGGCGGCACCAAGGCGGCCATCAAGGGTTACCGTATCGCAATCAAAACCGGTACGGCCAAGAAGGTCGGGCCCGATGGCCAATATATTAATAAATACATCGCTTATACCGCCGGCGTCGCGCCGGCCAGTCAACCCCGCTTCGCGCTGGTGGTGGTGATTAACGATCCCCAGGGCGGGAAATACTACGGCGGTGCGGTTTCCGCCCCGGTATTTGGCGCCATTATGGGCGGTGTATTACGCACGATGAACGTGGAACCGGATGCACTTCCCACCGGAGATAAAAATGATATTGCAACTACTTTAAAAGAGGGATCAGGTGACCGATCTTAATTTGCGCGAACTATTGGCTCCATGGACGCCCTCGGCGCCGGAGCTGAAACTGCGGGAAATGACGCTCGACAGCCGCACGGCCGCCGCGGGGGATCTGTTTGTCGCGATCGCCGGCCATCAGGTGGACGGGCGTGGCTATATTCCCCAGGCTATTGCGCAAGGTGTGGCCGCCGTGGTGGCGGAAGCGAACGGCGTGGCGGAAAACGGCGAACTGCGTGAGCTGCACGGCGTCCCGGTAATCTATCTCAGTGATTTGAATCAGCGTCTCTCGGCGCTGGCTGGGCGCTTTTACCACCAGCCTTCACAGGCGTTACGGCTGGTCGGCGTGACCGGCACCAATGGCAAGACCACGACCACTCATCTGCTGGCCCAGTGGACGCAGTTGATTGGTGAAACCAGCGCCGTCATGGGGACCGTGGGCAATGGCCTGTTCGGCCACATCGTTCCGGTGGGGAATACCACTGGCTCGGCAATTGACGTCCAGCAGACGCTATACCAACTGCAGCGGCAGGGCGCGACGTTTGCCGCCATGGAGGTCTCATCACATGGCCTGGTACAGCATCGGGTGGCCGATCTTCATTTTGCCACCGCCGCGTTTACCAATCTCAGTCGGGATCATCTTGATTACCATGGCGACATGGCACACTACGAAGCGGCCAAATGGCGGCTATTTGCCGATGACCAGGTGGCGGAGCGCATCATCAACGCCGATGATGCAGTAGGCCAACGCTGGTTGGCCAAACTGCCGCAGGCGGTGGCGGTATCCATGGATGATAATTTGCCGCAACCCCTTCCAGAACGCTGGCTGCTGGCCACTAGCGTGCATTACCACCATACCGGAGTAGAGATCGATTTTGATTCCAGTTGGGGCCCCGGGCAGATTAAAAGTCGGCTGATTGGCGAGTTTAACGTCAGCAACCTGCTGCTGGCCCTGGGGACGCTGTTGGCCCTGGGATATCCGCTGAATCAACTGACGCGAACCGCCGGAATGCTGCAGTCGGTTTGTGGGCGCATGGAGGTGTTCCACGCACCCGGCAAACCCACGGTAGTGGTGGATTACGCTCATACGCCTGATGCCTTGGAAAAAGCGCTGGCGGCGACGCGACGCCACTGTCACGGCAAGCTCTGGTGCGTTTTCGGCTGCGGCGGCGACCGAGACAAAGGTAAGCGCCCACTTATGGGCAGCATTGCCGAACAGTACGCCGATCGGGTAGTGATCACCGACGATAACCCACGCGGTGAAATGCCGATGTCCATCATTGACGATATTTTGGCCGGTTTGCTGAACCCGGGCGCCGCAAGCGTTATACCCGGCCGGGCCGAAGCGGTGACAAGCGCGGTGATGCAGGCCGCCGAACAGGATGTGGTGCTGGTGGCGGGCAAAGGCCATGAGGATTACCTACTGATCGGCCAGCGTCGCCTGGATTACTCCGACCGCACCACCGTGGCACGTTTGCTGGGGGCTATCGCATGATTAGCGTATCCCTGAGCACGCTGTTGACGGTGCTGAATGCCGAATATATCGGTGCCAAGCCGGCGGCGGAAAAAGTCATTTGTACAGTGTCGACCGATTCCCGCAATATCGGCGAGTCGTGCCTGTTCGTGGCGCTGATTGGCGACAATTTCGACGCCCATGCGTTCGCTCAACAGGCCGTTACGGCCGGCGCGACGGCGGTGGTGGTAAGCAAGCGCTTACCTCTTGATGTACCCCAACTGCTGGTCACCGACACCCGACGGGCATTGGGTCTGCTGGCCGCTTGGGTGCGCAGGCAGGTACCCGCCCGGGTGGTGGCCCTCACCGGTTCGTCGGGTAAGACCACGGTAAAGGAAATGACCGCCGCCATACTGCGTCAATGCGGACGAGTGTTGTATACCGAGGGTAATTTCAACAATGATATCGGCGTGCCGCTGACGCTGCTGCGGCTTACGCCGGCCGATGATTTTGCGGTGATCGAGCTGGGCGCCAACCATATCGGCGAGATTGCCTACACCGTCGATTTGGTCCAGCCGGAAACGGCGCTGGTGAATAACCTTTCCGCCGCGCATTTAGCCGGCTTTGGGTCGCTTAGCGGCGTTGCCCAGGCCAAAGGCGAAATTTTCGGTGGTTTGCCGCCGCGTGGACGCGCCATTATCAATGCGGACAGCCATGACTGGCCGCATTGGCAGACCTTGCTGCAACACCAGCGGGTATGGCGCTTTTCGCCGCAGCCTGGCGACGCGGTGGACTTTTATGCCAGCGACATCGTATCAACTCAGTCTGGATTGGATTTTACGCTGCATACGCCTTTGGGCGAGTGTGCGGTCAACATGCCGCTGCCCGGACGCCACAATGTCGCCAATGCGTTAGCAGCCTGCGCGCTGGCGCTGTCGGTTGGCGCGACGCTTGCGGCGGTTCGTCGGGGGCTGGCCTGCCTGAGCGCCGTGCCCGGCCGGTTATTTCCCATATCGCTAGGTCAAGGCCGCCTGCTGCTTGATGACAGCTACAACGCCAATGTCGGTTCCATGACCGCCGCCGCACAGGTATTGGCGGACATGCCGGGCTACCGGGTCATGGCGGTAGGCGACATGGCGGAGCTGGGCGATGAGGCGCAGGAGTGCCACCGTCAGGTGGGCGAGGCCATTCGCATGGCGGGTATCGATAAAGTATTGAGCGTCGGCGCACTGAGCGGCCTTATCGGCGAGTCCAGCGGTTGCGGCGAACACTTTTCGGATCAGGCGTCGCTGACTTCGCGTCTGGCGCAGTTATTGTCCGAACATGCGGTTATTACCGTGTTGGTAAAAGGTTCACGTAGCGCCGCAATGGAGCAGGTCGTGCGTGC
>JAATGH010000195.1 GCA_015654745.1 Enterobacterales bacterium | reverse complement strand
TTCAGCAGCTTGATGGCGTCGGCGCGGTTATTGGCGCCTTTCACCAGCGCGAAATAGCCGACCTGGGCCACGGAGTCATCCCAGGACATCTTGATCGGCGCGCCTGAATCAATCCCGGCCTGGAAGCGGCCGTTCCAGCCCAGAGCCATCACCACTTCGCCACTGGCCAGCGCCTGTACCGGTTCGGCGCCGTTTTTCCACCATTTGGCGACGTAAGGTTTGATTTTTTTGATTTGTTCCATGGCCCGGTCAACGCCGGCCGGCGTATCCAGCGTCTTATACACATCCTGCGGCTTCACGCCGCTGGCAATCAGCGCCGCTTCGATAACGGTGGCAGGTTCATCCTGCAGGGTGCGCTTGCCGGGAAATTTTGCGACGTCCCAAAAGTCGGCAAAGGTTTTCGGCTGAGGTTTGCCGTCGGGAAACGCGGTGGTGGAGTAGCCCACCAATGTGGAAAAAATTTCCGAGGGAACGCCATAATCGTTACGGGCGGCCGGGATGGTTTGCGACTGATCGACCATCTCCGGCGTGATTTTTTCAAATACGCCCATCTTAACGCCCCGGGCCAGACGCGAGCTGTTTTCGGTCACCACATCCCAGGCGACGGTTTTGGTGTCGATCATGGCGCGAATTTTACTGACCTGGGGATCGGTGTCTTCCACGATTTTCACGCCGGTATCTTTGGCAAAGGGTTTAAGCCAGGCTTCGCGAATCGCATCCTGGTAGGCGCCGCCCCAACTGGCAAAATTTAATTCGCCGGCGCCGGATTGCATGCTGATGCTGAGCGCCATCAGCCCGACGGCCATATATCCTGCTTGCTGCACTATCTTCATAGGTCGAATCTCGCTGCTCTTTGATCCGGTTTAAATGATGCTGATACCCTTGGGTTCCGCGTGAGGTTAACTGGCATCCACATTGCATACTTTTGGTATACCAAGACTAACGAGGGAAAATCATGCAAGAAATAGACCTGAATTCGGATCTGGGCGAAAGTTTTGGCCAATTTACCGTTGGCAATGACGACGCGATGCTAGATTTGGTGTCGTCAGCCAACGTCGCCTGCGGCTTCCACGCCGGGGACGCACTGGTGATGCACCATACGGTGACGCAGGCCAAAGCCCGGGGGCTGGACGTGGGAGCACATCCCGGATTTCTCGATCTGTGGGGCTTCGGCCGCCGCGGCATACAAGGCGACGCGCCCAGGGATGTGGGTAAAATCGTGATATATCAGCTGGGCGCCCTGCGGGCCATGGCCCAGGCCTGCGGGCACAGGATGACGCACGTCAAGCTGCACGGCGCCATGGCAACCCAGGCCTTTAACGATCGCGCATTATCGGCGGCCATTGCGGCGGCGATCCACAGCGTCGACCCAGAGCTGATTTGGGTCACCACGCCGCATAACCATAGCGAACGCGAGGCCCGCCGCGCCGGGCTGCGGGTGGCCTGCGAAGCCTTTGCCGATCGCAGCTACGGCCCGGACGGGCTGACGCTGGCGCGTCACCTGCCGGATGCGGTAATACACGACCCGCAACGGGCGGCCCAACGGGCGCTGCAAATGGTTGAGGAGCAGGGAATCAGGACCCAAACCGGCGAAAAAATCGCCATGCCGATCCATACCCTATGCGTGCACGGCGATAATCCGCAGGGCGTGGAAATCACCCAAGCGGTCCGCCACGCCCTCACCCAGGCCGGGGTGACAATCACCCCCATCAGCCGGTTAAGCGGCCTCTAGGCCGGTGATTTACGGCTTTTGCTGACCTTATCCGCCACCGTATCGTAGGCGGATTGCAGATGATGGCGCATCTTGTCGGCGGCGCTTTGCCTATTGCCGTCGCGCAACGCGTCCATAATATCGACATGCTCCTGGCACCACTCGCGCACCCGCTGTTTATTGGTATAACTACCGAACTCCAGCAGCCGCCGCAGGCGGTTTTGCTGCTCGATAGCCTGAACCACGAAAAAATTGCCGCTGAACTCGGCCAGCATTTCATGAAATCGGGCATCAAGATCAAACAGATGGCGGCTGCCCACCGAGGTAATATCCGGATGGGAAATCAGAAACAGATGCTGCAGGCGCAGCCGCTTAACGGCGGCTTTATCCACCTTGAACCCGGGCGTCAACAAATTGGCCGGCTCGATCATCAACCGGAAACCATAGCCGTTGCGCAGGGCGACATCGCTGTTTAACGTGGTCTGGAAGGTCCAGCCATGACCTTGATTTCTGGCAATTAACCCGTCCTCCGACAGCCGCAGCAGCGTGCGTGAGAGTACGCCGCGATCCGCGTCATAGCGCTGGGCGATTTCGGTTTGGGTCAGCGACTCGGGTAGAATGCCGGCGATCCGATCTTTGACCAGTTGTTCATAAAGCTCCTGATCGGTACTGGAAGGCACTTCAATTTTAACCCGCTGCAATTGGTCATAGGGCTTTAACAGAAAAAAGCCCTGATTGCGCCGGGCTTCAAGAATCCCCATGCTGGTCAAGAGGTTAAGACCGGCGCGCACCGGCGTGCGCGAGACGCCGATACTATCCGCCAACTGCTGCTCGCGTAAATGATGGCCGGGCTCGAACCTGGCCTCACAGATCAAATCAAGGATCTGATTGGCTAATCTTCGGCCACTGGCGGTTGAACTTTGCTGCATGGGGTAAGCCCCCTAAATAATGTTTTAATTGTGATGTAATATACAATAACATGACTCACAGATAGCACTGAATTTTGCAGCTAATTGCCCAAAAGTAGTGCATTACCGCACCATCAATGAGCAAAGAGTGGTCATTTTTATTGTATTAACCGCATCACTGAGAGCAACTATTTTGTGAGTATGGGTGATATCCATCGGTTAGACGACATTATGCCGTCAGAACGCTGATTCAGCGTCTTCCGGGTGCTGATATGCGTTCCACCCGGCAAAGGTGCGGTAAAAATTGACGGGAAAGTGCCCCAATTGGCGCATCGGGTAACGGTTTGGATGATTTGGGCGGGAAAATCGCGGCCGGCGCTGAAAAAAGACACAAATTCACGCTAAGCCATGCTATGTTAAAATTGAATTATTTGTAGCAAACAATACAATTACCGTATAACACTTTGGAAGGGGAAGTCATGTCAGCAGAATTTATCGCCCGGCGTATGCAGCGCGTACGCCCCTCGCCGACCGCGGCAATCTCCGATACGGTACGCGCCATGCGTCAGGACGGCATCGACGTTATTAATCTGGGCGAAGGCGAACTGGACTTTGATACTCCCGAGCCGATTAAACAGGCGGGCATCGACGCCATCAGGCGCGGCGACACCAAATACACCGCGGTTTCCGGCACCGCCGAGCTT
This sequence comes from Enterobacterales bacterium, assembly GCA_015654745.1. Classification (GTDB taxonomy): domain Bacteria; phylum Pseudomonadota; class Gammaproteobacteria; order Enterobacterales; family Enterobacteriaceae; genus Acerihabitans. The sequence continues at coordinate 26,741 of JAATGH010000195.1, read as the reverse complement.
AAGCAGGCGATTATCGGCAAATTCCAGCGCGAAAACGGCCTGAGCTACACGCCGGCGGACATCATCGCCGGCACCGGAGCCAAGCAGCTGATTTTTAATGCCTTTATGGCCACGACATCCCCAGGCGACGAAGTGATAGTGCCGGCGCCCTACTGGGTATCCTATCCGGACATGGTCTCCCTGGCCGAGGGTGAGGCCCGGATTATCCCATGCAGCGAGCAATCGGGCTGGAAGCTGCAGGCCGCCGATCTGCGCGCGGCCATTACCCCTCGCACCCGCTGGCTAATACTGAACTCGCCCAATAACCCCACCGGCGCGATCTACTTCCGCGCCGAACTGCAATCCCTCGCCAACGTGCTGTTGGACGCCCCGCAGGTATTGATCCTGGCCGACGATATCTATGAGCATCTGCGCCATGGCGACACACCGTTCTGTACCCTGGCCCAGGTGGAACCGCGCCTGCAGGCCAGAACGCTAACGGTAAACGGCCTGTCCAAAGGCTTCTCGATGACCGGCTGGCGCATCGGATACGCCGGTGGTCCCGCCTGGCTCATTTCCGCCATGCAAATATTGCAATCCCAAAGTACGTCGAATCCCAGCTCGATTTCCCAAGCGGCCGCGGTTACCGCGCTGAACACCCCAGCCGGGTTCTTCGCCGAGTGGCTGCGGGTACTGGCCGCCCGGCGCGCGGTGGTGATGGCCATGATAGGCGCGACGCCGGGGCTAAGCGCGGAGCTGCCGCCAGGGGCGTTTTATGTATTCGCCAACTGCGGTGGGTTGCTGGGCAAACGTACGCCCGAAGGCACCACCCTCGCCAGCGATCGCGATGTTGCCGAATATCTGGTAAAAAGCGCCCATGTGGCCACTCTGCACGGGTCGGCCTTCGGCGTATCGCCCTATATCCGCATCGCCTACGCCATCGATGACCAGCGGCTAAGCGAAGCCTGCGCGCGCATCACCGCCGCCTGCCTGGCGCTGCGCTGATCATCATGCCCACCCCCGCTCAGCTGATAAATAACCGCCGTGGGAACTGGGTTAACCGCTCATAGCCGTCATCGGTGATGGCTATGGTTTCCGACATGCCGAAACCGCGCGCCAGCACATAGGTGTGAAACGTCATGCCGGGCTCAAAGGCCCAGCCGCAGCCGGGCGCCGCCTCCAGCGGTTCGCCGCCGCTCGGCGCCAGCAGCAGTCCCACCGAATAGAAGGTTTTGTTGGTATAGGTTTCGCGTAACCCGGCGGCCAATACCCCCTCGCGATAGACCGCGTCCGGCACGCTCGCCGCCACGCCGGGCCGCACCTGCGCCAGCGCCGCATCCTGTATATCAATCAGCCGTTCCACCGCGCGGTGATCCTCGTCGCTGGCCTGGCCGACCCGAATCGGGCGCATAAACCGCGCATGATAGTGGCGCACGTTGGGCGTAGTTTCAATTTGCACAATATCGCCCGTCGCCAGCACCCGGTCGCTATACCCGCCGTGTAAGTGGTAGGCCCGCTCACCGGACGACATCACCCCCGGCCCCGGCAGATCGCTGCCGGCGCGAATCATCGCCGCGCAGATGTCCGCCGCCATCTCGCGTTCGCTCACGCCGGCCTTGGCCGACCCGATGGCCGCCGTCATGCCCGCCTCGGCTGCTCTCGCCGCCCGCCGTTGATAAGCGATCTCGGCCGGCGATTTAATAAAGCGCATCTGGGTCACCAGTTGGCTCTCATCAAGCAACTGTGCGTCCGGCAAACCGGCGCGGATACCGTTAAAACGCGCCACCGACAGCGGCCACGCGCCCATTTCCACCGCCAGGCGCGGCGCATGACCGAGCCGGGAACGGATCGCCCGCACCGCGACGGCGTTTTTATCATCGCTGTCGTTCCACATCACCCGATCGGGATATAGGCAGGTACTGTCGAGGTAATAGGCTTCCACATCGCGGCAGATCACCGTGGGATCACCGCTTACCGGCACGATCGCGAACTGAAACGACGAATAGGCCCGGGTAAAAAAGCCGGTCAGCCAGGTCACGCTTTCCGGCATAAACGCCAGCAAAGCGTCATAGCCCTGCTCCGCCAGACGTTGCTGGACCCTCCGCAGCCGCTGGTCATACTCCGCTTTTTCAAACCAATAGTTTTTATCCACCATCGTTGATTCCCGTCTGTCCTGAATTAAAGGCATTAACGCACCGGCCGTCCGGGCGCCATCAGTTCTGCATTGCGGTGCCGTAAGCCTCGCCCGCCGCCAGGGAGTGGGCAGCCCACCAGTCGAGATTGAGGAACAGCGCGTTGGCCAACCGCTCGGGGGTGGACGGTAAACGTCCAAGCCGCGCCGGATCAATCAACGGTATGGATTGAGGCGTTACCGGGCCATAGGCGACATACTGGCTAAAGCGGGCCTGCACCTCGGGTTTAATGATGTAGTTTAGGAATTTGATCGCCTGCGCCTTGTTGGGCGCGCCTTTAACAATCATAAAATAGCCCACCTGGGCCACCGATTGATCCCACGACATGGCAATGGGCAAGCCATCGTCAATGCCGGATTGGAAACGGCCGTTCCAGCCCAGCGCCATTACCACTTCACCGCTGCCCAGCGCCTGCACCGGCTGCGCGCCCGACGACCACCACATGGCGACATCGGGCCTGATCTGGCGAATTTTATTGAGCGCGCGCGTCATACCGGCCGGGGTATCCAGCGTTTTATACACCTCGCCCGGCGCCACCCCGTCGGCCAACAGCGCCGCTTCCAATACCGTATCCGGTTTATTCGGCAGGGTGCGCTTGCCGGGAAATTTCTTCACATCCCAGAAATCGGCGAAAGTTTTCGGGCCGCCGTTGGGAAAGGCCTTGGTCGAATAGCCGATAACGGTGGAGAATATTTCCGACGGCACGCCGTAATCATTACGTGCCTGCGCTAGCACGTTGCCTTGATCCACCATCTCAGGGGTGATCTTCTCGAACAGCCCGCTACGCGCGCCCTGCATCAGGCTGGCTCCGCCGGCGGTGACCACATCCCACTCGACCTTATGGGTATCCACCATCGCTTTCACCCGGGCAATGGTCGGGTTGGTATCTTCGATTACCTGCGTGCCGGTTTCCCCGGTAAAGGGCTTGATCCAGGCAGCTCGAATGCCGTCCTGATAGGCTCCGCCCCAGCTGGCGAACGTCAGTTCATCCGCGTTGGCGTACAGCGGCAGCGCCGCCGACAGCACGGACGCCATTACGGCAACCGCGCCGAACACTCTGATATGCAACCCCGTCATGTTTTTTCTCCCCCCCATTGATAACGCTCTGATAAGTCGATATGCCCTTTGTCTATTTCGTTCTCGTCGCAGGGGACTTGACAAGATAAGCTCTCCCCTATCACTGGGTTAAGCAGCGACGCCTATCGGCCGCCGACCGCCTGCCAGAGGAAAATAGTGGGTAAATGCCGCAAGACCCGCGGTTCCGGCCGCCACGGTAATCGGCTTTACAACAGCGCGGCGAAACGGGTCAGCATGGTTTTCGCCGCCGCGGCCTCATCGGCGCTGGCGATAAGCTGGGCGATATCCGCCCCGTCGCGTTCCATCGTTGCGCGGTTATGCTCAAACCACAGCGGCGCCTGCTGCAACGTAATTTCCGGATGCCCCTGAATCCCCCAGATAGGCTGGTCCCGATAACGCCATATCTGGTTGGGGCATCGATCGCTGGCGGCAAGAATGGTCATATCCGGATGACCGGCGCGGACCTCATCGTTATGCCAAACAAACATATAGACCTGCGGGACGATGCCGGCGGCGATGGGATCGTCTGCGGCGTCGGGCGTCGCCTGCAGCCATTTATTGCCGATTTCGCAGACGCTACGGCGGAACACCTGGTCGCGCCCGCACAGGGCGGAGGCCAAAATCTGGCTGCCGAAACATACCCCCAGCATCGGTATGCCTAACGCCGCCGCCTGGTTAATCAACTGGTGCTCGCGTTGGATAAACGGAATATCTTCATACGCGCCGTGTGGGCTACCAGATAGAAAGATGCCATCATATCCGGCCAGATCATGTGGAAACTCGTTGCCATACGCCCAGTAGCGATCGACGCTCAAGCCCCAATGTTCAAAACGATCGTCCAGCTTAGCAATCGTTTGCGTGGAACGGCCATTGTGTAAGTAAAGCAAGCGCTTGCGGGCCATCATCGTCTCTCCATCAGAATTCACCGGCCGTCGCGGCGGTTGGCCGGCGGGTAAGGGTCAGCGCGAGCCGCCGCCGGCCACCGATTGTACGATGGCGTTGCGGGCGCCTTCGATATGCAGCACCATCGCCTTGGCCGCCGCGTCGCCATCACCGGATTCGATAGCGTCGATAATCGCCAGATGCTCGTTACGGCCCGGCTCGAACCGCGCCGGCACCGTTTCCTTGCCAAACATCCGGGTACGGGTGCGCAGCTCGCCAATCAGCCGCAGCAACAGTTTATTGCCGCCGGTTTCAGCGATACTGAGATGCAAAAAGTCGTCAACTTCCCAGTGATGTAGCGTCGAGACCTGTTCAGCCCGGGTCATTTCCACCAGCCGCAGACGGATGGCGGCCAGCTTGGCGGCTGCCATCTTGCCGGCGGCGCTGCGGGCGGCATCGGCTTCCAACAGCATGCGCACCGACATGATTTCCAAAATTTCATTCAGTTCCACGCCGTTAACCAGCAGCGTACGGCCAGAACGGCGCAGATAGTGGCTACCCTCAAGCCGCCCCAGCGCTTCGCGCACCGGCGTGCGCGACAGGCCGAGCTGCTCGGCCAGGCGGCGCTCGTTGACCACATCGCCGTTGGCCAGGGTGCCCACCTGGATCATGTGCAGCACGGCGTCAAACGCGTTTTGCGTTAACGAACGATCGCCGGGCAGGACAATTTCCGTTGCTTTCATGGTGACTGGCCCTCCTGCCGTAGGTTTTTTAACCGGACTATTTTTGTATTCTATTTGTATACCAATTGTCTACCGGGGAATATTCGCCATCTGGGGCGCAACGTCGGCCAACGCCAGGCAACACGCGGCATTGATGGATAAAATATGAAAAACTTATCATGGCGTGGGGGGATTGGCGGGAGGATGGCAAACGGTCTATCGCCGGCGCCAACTACGCTGGCGCCGCGAACCGAGTAGAATTAACCAATATTGCGTGAGGCGATCCCCAGCAGCTTAGCCAACTGTGCAATAATTGCGCCCTGATGGCCGTTACCAATGGCACAGTGATGCGCGGGGCCACCAAGACACCACTGTTCCGTAAATTCCCGCGCCGATAAGGCAAATTGATAATTGCTGTTGGTATTACCGATATCCAGTACCGGTCCGTCGACCGACTCACCTTCGGCATACTGTAAAACCACATTACCATCACGGGTTTCGATCACCGACAAAAAGGTCACTGGACCGGTGGCTACCGACATTTGAATCGAAACACCCTTGCCGGGTTTACCATGGTAAATCGGCAGCGGCACCAATTTTACTTTCGCGGATGACATCCGCGGATGGGCCGGTCCGTCATGACCCCACTGGACAGTGTCGTTGGCAAAATTAATGCCATAAGGTTCTGAAAAGCTGCCGCCGGCACCCAATAGACTCATGATTTTCATGGCGAGGACGTTCTTTATTTCGCATTCGCCGGCGACGGGTATCCCTTTATTCGTTAATAGCGTATTACCCATTATCACCGACGTGATAATACTTTCATGCTGCGAACCCGGCGCTCCTTCATAATAATAGGCCAGGGCATCAAGTTTATGTCTGGCCACTAACTTATCCAGCACAATCGACGTTTTCACCGCCCGGGCAATCTCATATTCTTCACAGGCTTCATCAACGTCAAGCACCGAATGAAGTTCGTCATATTTGCGTTTAATGTCATCAACGGTGACATCGGCCAGCGTGTCCACCAGTTCACAAATTTCCAATATTTTGAACCTTACCCCAAGCTTGGCGGACAAATGGGTCATATCGGAATAGACGTCATACATGCCGTTATAATAATGCCCTAACACGCCCACATTAGTTTGCCCTAACCGCTGCCTTAGCCGAAGGGCCGCGAGGTAGTGTTCAATTTTACGCCAGGCAATATCATCATCAAGAAAACCCACGACCAATTCAAAAGGAATGTCCGCGCGCTGGAATACATTGACCAATTCTGGCGCACTACAAGCTTGGCAGTGGGCCAACCATTGGCCGGTTCTGGTTCCCCTATCATTGGACTTATTAATTTCTTCCAGAGGGATTTGCATTGCGGGTTGCAAAGCCAACACCAGTACCGGCACGTTAAGTTTTTGCACCAAGGGTAGTACGGTTGAACTCAGAGCATAGGTGGTAATATAAATCACCAGGGCATCGACTCGTGATTGTTTAAAAAAATCCGCCGCCGCAGCGGATTTTTCGTCGTTATCCACCAAACCACCGTTAATAATCTCGGTCCCTTCTCGAGACAACCGCAGAACCACCTGATGCAAATAACCCTCGAGTTGTTGCCGTAAACCTGAAAACTGTGGCCAATAGGTATCTAACCCAATACCAAAAACCCCTATTTTCAATTTCATTCTATTAACCCCATCCGTTGCAAATTGACCTAGGCCGCCCGGTTTATTCATCAAATGCCATCATCGAATGCGGAAAAAACCGGCATCTTTGCCGGATCCTATGCAAAATCGGGGGGGTAAACATGCCGCTCATTGCCATGGTTACCAACTATATGGCAGCAATATCCTGTTATGGACGATCGGGATCTCAGTTATCAATATAACGAGTGGACTACCGACGGCGTTGCGAAACCTGTGTTATATTCCGCAGCACGCCCAACCCGTCAGCCGGCCTTACCCAAACAACCCATGAACCGTATTGCTCGCCAGACTACAGAATTACTCCGTGCCGCAAGCGCGCTTGCCGGTTACGACCGGTTAACGGCATTGTTACGCCGCCATCTTCCGGCGCGGATCGCCATGCTTTACGCCCGGCCGGGCGGCGATACGGGACGGGCCATTGAATGGGTGAGCGAGATCAGCGGGCAACCGCAGCCGCTGGCGTCCCTGGCGGAAGGCGAGGCGCAAAACCTGCGCCACAGCCTGCTGGAAAAACTGACGGCGGTTAGCCAGTTGGCCGATACGCTGGCCGCGCGGCCGGATCATGATGAATCGGACATCCAGCTGTTGCGCCAGGCATCCAACCTGCCCGACGACGCCAATGTCTATTCGCTGAACGGGCAACCGGTGATCACCTGTTGGGGCGAAAAACCGCTGCCGGTCGTACCAGTAAGCGCGCCGCCGGTCGAGCCCGCGGTCGTACCGCCGCCGATCGTTCCTCTTTTGGCCGCCGCGCCACGCCGTTGGCGGTGGTGGTGGTGGCTGTTGTTGTTACTCCTGCTGCTATTGTGCGCATGGCTCGCCTGGTGGCTGTGGCCGCGCGCGTTGCCGCCGGCTCCGGCCGTTATCGTGCCGGCCCCCCTGGTCGTTCCGCCCGCGCCGGTAGTGGAGCCACCCCCGGCGGCAACGCCGCAGCCACAGGTGGAACCCCCGGTGGAACCGCCCAAGCCGATCGTGGCGCCGCCGCCGGCGCCCCCCAAGCCCGCCACTCCTCCGGCCAAACCACCAACGCCAAAGGCACCGGTAGTGAAACTCACCGCCACCGAGCAATGTATTCTCGATGAGAAAAACGCCGGGCGGGCCGCCAACGCCGAAAACAAATGCAAGACGCAGTTTCTCGATAGCGTCAAGTCGTTATGCCCGAAGGAGCGGCCGGCGGAGCTGGCGCCGCAGGTGGTGGTGGTGTTTGACGCATCCGGCTCGATGGCCATCAGTATGGATGCGAGCGAACTGGAACAGGCGATGTGGGAAAACCAGATACCGGTGCCCAATATCGATCGCGAACCACGGCGGATTTCCGCCGCCCGCACCGCAACCACCGAGATCATTAGCCGGCTGCCGTCGGATATGAACGTGGCGATGGTGACCGCCGAAAGCTGCAGCCGGGTCAGGGCCAGCGATTTCTTTTCAGTGCGCCAGCGTCCTGAGCTGATCCGCGCGATTAACCGTATTGAGCCGGGCGGCAAAACCGCACTGGCGGACGCGCTGCGGCAAGCCGGCCAACGGGTGGACGGCGTTAATCGCGATGCGATTATCTTGTTGGTCTCCGACGGGGCGGAAACCTGTGGCGGCGATCCGTGCGAAGTGGCGCGGGAGTTAAAACGCGCCAAACCCCGGCTGGTGGTCAATGTGGTGGATATCCAGGGTGCCGGCGCGGGTAATTGCGTAGCGCAAAGCACCGGCGGTCGGGTGTTTACCGCCAATCGCGCCAATGAAATGTCGGCCATGATGAACCGGGCAATAGAATCCTATATTCCGAAAAATTGCCCGCATTAAGTCAAATTTCCCGAATATTCCAAGCCCTATTGTAGTGTAACCATCACGAAATAGGGCAGCGGCCTCATTCTGCGCTCCATCTTTTTGATAACCCCCTAATAAATATCATAAGCCAAGACAAGGCCCGTTGGGCTTAGGTTACATAGCGTAATAAAAGGTTTATTTTTTACATAAGTGGACATAATCTTAGGCTTTTCTTACAATCCTAATAATTTCATTCGAAAGTTTATTTTGGCCTGAATTGAGCGCGAGTCAGTGCCCAATTTTTTAATGCGACTTAATTTTCCTTAATTTCCTGAAATAAAAAGGTATGGAACCGCCTGTCCGCCGGCAAAGAACGCCCAAATTACCCCTTGTCGGCTGTACAGCACGCCCTGCTTTGTTGGGGAAGGGACTTGGTAAAAGGACCGTTTTACGTGGCGACACCATTATTACGCAGCGGTAGCCGGGAAGACTTCCTGGCCCTGGGGGAAAGCGGACAGCCGGTATATGCTTCCGCGCTACAGCTCAGGGAAACCTTGCGCCTCAGGCGCCAGCAGCCTATCGCCGATTGCCTGGCGATCCCGCAGTCCAACGAAGGCGGCGATCGCATCGATTGGTATTCCCCCATCGAAGGCAACGTCATTCCCTGGTCAGCGGCCAGCGAAGAGGAGCGTATCTCGGCGCTCAGCCAACTGGAACAGCGCCATGGCGCCCTGCAAGACCTAAGCCGGCATATGCGGGACAGTGAAAAACCTGAGCACCGGCTGTTTAGTGCGTTGTTGGACAAGGCGTTGCAATTTCCCGATCACAACCATGTGTTCCTGGTTGATGGCAAACCGGTATTGACCTTCTGGGGTTTTGTTAACGCAAATCATCAATCCCGCCCCGACCCCCTTGATTGTTTGCGTCCACCCGTGGTCGCGGTGACGCCCCCATATCGCGCGGTGGCGCCCGTCGTCACGCCGGTCGCCGCCGCGTTGCCCCCGGCAATGGCGGCCATTGTGCGTCCCTGGTGGCACTGGCGCCGTTTTGGATGGCTGTTGTTGCCATTGTTGCTGCTGCTACTGCTGTCGCTGCTGCTGCGCGGCTGTATACCGGGCGTTGCCTTGCCAGGCTTGGCGCCGCATGTTCCCACGGTTACCCTGCCGGATGGACGTGTCGAAACGACCCATGACCAGACCGTGAATATCGGCGGCATACCGGCGGCGGCAACCGGCGTAACGACGTCCGGTGAAGGCACGGTAGCGACCTTGCCCGGCGCCTCGGGTGAAACGGCGCTGGGGATCGCGGACAAAGGCGTAGTACCCCTAACGGCCAAGGATTCGGCCGCCGGCATTGACCCGGCCTCAGCGAAAGATCCCGCCGCCGGCAATGACCCGGCCACGGCGAAAGATCCCGCCGCCGGCAATGACCCGGCCTCGGCGAAAGATCCCGCCGCCGGCATTGACCCGGCCATGGCGAAAGATCCCGCCGCCGGCATTGACCCGGCCATGGCGAAAGATCCCGCCGCCGGCATTGATCCCGCCAAGACGGACAAACCGATTGGCGGCAAGGCTCCGGCTGAACCCGGGCAGGCCGCGGGCAAAACGCCGCTGGCCATTCCCGCGGCGGCGCTACAGAACGGCTCTACCGATTTCCTTAACGGCTCCTGGCAAGCCGGGGCCGGTATCCAGGATCAGCGCACCGGCAAACCGCTCAGCCTGGATTATCACATTAAGGACGGCAAGGGCACGGTCGCGGTAACCCGCGGCGACGGCGTAATCTGCCGCAGCGACATCAACACCCATATCAGCGGCGGAGGGCTGGCCATTAATAACCAGAACCAGGCGCAGTGCAGTGATGGCTCAAGCTACAAAATGCCGGAAATAACCTGTCGGCCCGGTGCCAAAAGCGCTGCCGACTGCACCGGACGTTACGACGCCAAAACGGTATTCCCGATGTCCATGAAGCGAGGAGATGATTAACACCATGTTGGCGACCCTTACTGATTATAAAGAAAAAATTACGCTTATCCGCGACAGTGGCATCCAGTTCCTCGACTTTGCGCTTACACCGTTGCTGCGCAAAGAGCGCGCCGGCGAATTTGTGCGCCAAAGCGCCAACGGCCCGCTGCTGCGCCTGGAGTACAACGAACGCGATGATAACTATTTGCTGCCGGCCGCCGCGGACACGCCGCGCAAACCGGCCAAGCCCGAATACAGCTTCCCGCTCGAACGGTCGCTCAAGCTACTGGACGGCCTCTGGCTACCGCTGCCTTTTTTCCGGTTTAATCCGCCACGCACCTTCAGCGCCGGCCCGATGAACTGGGCCAGGGTGCAAATCCTATCGCTGGCCGCCCCCGATCAGGAAGGCCATACGCATCGCGTCAGCATGGCGTTTGATACCAAAATTTACCCGGACCGCGCCAACACCCAATACCTGGCGCCCAGCGAAGACGATATTAAATCCGGCGTGGGTTTTGCGCTGGCGTTTCGCAGCAACGAACTCGGCGATTTCCTCGATCTCAGCTGGATCGACGGCTGGCTGCGCGAAGTGTTTACCGAACAGGCCGCCTCGCGCCTGCGCATGCACGCGCAGGATATTGAGCTGGCCCTGCGCGAGTTTGAATACCAGGCGCACTACCTGAACCTGCTCGATATGCTGGGCCGCATGCTGACGGTGCCGGAGATCAAGATCAACGCCATTACCCTGCAAGAGCCGGCGATCCAGGTGGATCTGATTCTGGATGTAGGCAACTCCCGCACCTGCGGTATTCTGGTCGAGCATCACCCAGGCGAAGAGAAGGGACTAACCCAGCTGTACGAACTGCAGCTACGCGATCTTAATGAGCCGCATTATGTCTATAACGAGCCGTTTGAAAGCCGCATCGAGTTTGCCCAGGCTGAATTCGGCAAACAGGATTTTTCGGTAAAAAGCGGGCGCAACGATGCCTTTATGTGGCCGACCATTGTCCGCGTGGGCAATGAAGCCAGCCGCATGGGCGCGCAACGCATGGGAACCGAAGGTTCCACCGGCGTATCCAGTCCCAAACGCTATCTGTGGGATGAGGACAAATACGCTCCCGGATGGCGCTTTAATCGCGCCTTCGTCAAATCAGACCACGAACCGCTGGCCACCGCCGCGCCGCTGACCTACCTGCTCAACGACCTCGGCCAACCGCTTTATAGCCTGCCGGCTGATGAACGCATGCCGGTATTCTCGCCCAACTACAGCCGCAGCTCGCTGATGACATTTATGCTGTGCGAAGTACTGACCCAGGCGCTGATGCAGATCAATAGCGCGGCGCAGCGGCTGAAAATGAACCACGCCAGAGCGGCCCGCACGCTGCGTACCATTATTCTCACCGTACCGCCGGCGATGCCGAAACCGGAACGGGAAATTTTTCGCCAGCGCATGCATCAAGCGATTGCGCTGGTATGGAAAGCCATGGGATGGCATCCGGCGGACGACGAGATGATCACCGATGAGGACAAACGCAAAAGCGCAATCCCGGTGCCAAACGTCCATGTGGAGTGGGATGAAGCCACCTGTGGCCAGTTGGTCTACCTGTTTAACGAAACCCAGATCAACTTTGGCGGCCATACCGAGGAATTTTTCGCCGGCATGGCGCGGCCCGATAAAGTCCTGTCCGCCCTCGAACCCGCCGGTAAAACCTTAAGAATCGCCTCGATTGATATCGGCGGCGGCACCACCGACCTGGTGATTACCAAATACTCGCTGGACGGCCAAGGCAGCAATGTGCAAATCACGCCGTATCAGCTGTTCCGCGAAGGATTTAAAGTCGCCGGCGACGATATCCTGCTCGACGTGATCCAGCTCTATGTGCTGCCCGCCTTGAGAACGGCGCTCAAACAGGCCGGGGTAGCCGCGCCCGATGCGCTGATGTCGCGCCTGTTCGGCAGCGAAGGACGCGAGGCGCAGCAGCAGGTATTGCGTCAGCAGTTGACCCTGCAGATCTTCAGCCCTATCGGCCTGTCGATCCTCAAGACCTATGAAAGCTACGATCCGCTGGATGCCGGCGCGCAAATCGATACCACCTTTGGCGCGCTGCTTATACAACAACCAACGGCCAAGGTGCTGGACTATATTAACGCCGAGGTACGGCGCGATCTGCGCACCGCCACCAGCACCTTCGATATATTGCAGGTACCGCTCACCATTGCCCTGGCCAAGCTGCACGGCGAGTTTTTTTCCAATCGCATGAATATCACCCAGAGCATTCGCGCGCTGTGCGAGGTGCTTTACCACTATTCCTGCGACGTGCTGCTGCTTACCGGCCGGCCATCACGCCTGCCGGGGATCCAGGCGCTGTTCAAGCAATTACAACCGCTGCCGCCGTCCCGGATCCTGCCGCTGCACGGCTACCACACCGGCGGCTGGTATCCGTTTAATAAACTCGGCTGTATCGACGATCCGAAATCCACCGCCGCCGTGGGCGCCATGCTTTGCCTGCTGGCGCTAAACCTGCGGCTGCAAAACTTCTTTTTTATCGCCAGCGGCTTCCGCCCCTACTCCACGGTGCGCTACCTGTGCATGCTGGACGGCAATAACGCGGTGACCGACGACAACGTCTATTACCGCGATATTGATATGGACAACGGCGAGGAAGAGCTGGATGCCAACGGGGGCTTCGAGATGCGCGGTACGCTGCGCCTGGGGTTTCGCCAGCTAGACAATGACCGCTGGCCGGCGTCGCCGCTGTATACCCTGTCCATTGTTAACGACAAACTGGCCAAAGACGTAGCCGCCGGTCAGGTACTGCGGGTACAGTTGCGCATGGTGAGGGAAAAGAATGAACGGGAGGGCCGGCCCGAGCGCTTCGAGATCGCCGACGTGACGCAGGCGAATGGCGCCAGCGTATCGCCGCATTCTCTGCGCCTGAAACTCAACACCCTGGCCGATGCCGGCCTGGGCGAAACCCAGTATTGGCTCGACAGCGGGAGCGTCTTGAACAAATGAACATGTTAACGCCCGAACAATTAGCCGCCCGCTGGCAGGCGGTGTACCAAGGTGCCGGCCAGGCGATCGACTGGATCCAGGCTACGCGGCCGCAGGCGCCGCGGCTGAACGCCGAGGCGGATAACCTGGTGTTTAAGCTGCGCCGCAGTCGCAATAAGGCCCAAAGCCTGGCCGACGCCGCGTGTAAACCGGTCACCGTCGGCTTTTTCGGCCTGTCCCAAGCGGGAAAATCGTATTTAATCTCGGCGCTGGCCGCCGGAGACAACGGCCGCCTGGAAACCTCCCTCGGCGGACGGCAGCTGGATTTCCTCGACCATATCAACCCGCCGGGCAACGGTAAGGAAGCCACCGGACTGGTGACTCGTTTTAGCCGCCAGGCGGTGTCGGACCATCCGGACTACCCGGTTAAACTGCAGCTGTTCAGCGAAGTCGAGATCGGCAAGATTCTGGCCAATGCGTTTCTGTATGATTTTAATCAGCAGAAATTTACCAGCGCGGACCTTACCGAAGCCCGCATCGACGAGCATCTGCATCGCCTGACGGCGCGGCGGCAGGACTCGCCCGTGCCCGGCCTCGGCAGCGATGATGTGGTTTCACTGTGGGACTACCTGATCCGTCACGCGGAGAACAGCCAAAAACCGCTGGCACCGCGTTTTTGGCCGGCGGCGGTGCGGCTGGCGCCTTATCTGGCTATCGACGACCGCGCTGAGCTGTTTTCACTGCTATGGGGCGAAATCGACGAACTGACCGAGGCCTACGTCCGCTTCGCCCGCACGCTGCAGCAATTAGGCGGCGCCGAGCGCGTGCTGGCGCCCCTTGGCGCGCTGGTGACCGAACAGAACGGTATCCTGGCACAGTCCGACAGCATTATGAATGTGGATATGCTCGAGCGCCTCAATACCCCGGCCGATAAGCGCATACAGGTATGTCCGGTTGCGGCGGGCCGCATCGGCGCGCCGGTTGAGCTGTCGCTAGCGGAACTGACGGCCCTGACGGTGGAACTGATGATCCCCCTGCTGGCCTCAACCCGTGAAACGCTGTTTGAACAGGTCGATATGCTGGATTTCCCCGGCTATCGCGGCCGCCTGGGCGTCGAGTCGATGGCCGGAGTGCGCGGCGCCGTTAACAATGAAACCAGCAACCCGCTGGCGCAGTTGATCCTGCGCGGCAAAGTGGCCTATTTATTCGACCGTTATACCGATCATCAGGAGATGAATGTCCTGGTGGTGTGCACCGCCTCAAGCAAACAGTCCGACGTTAAGGAGGTCGGCGGGGTGCTGGAGCAATGGATCAAGCATACCCAGGGCGAAACCGCCGAGATCCGCGCCCGCCGTCCGTCCGGCCTGATATGGGCCCTCACCATGTTCGATCAGCGTATCACCAACTCGCTGGGCTATAACGATACGATGCTAAGCGAGTCGTGGGGGGAGAAAGGCCTGATCAAGATGGCGATGATCGAACGCTTCGGCCAGTACCCGTGGTTCCAGCAGTGGCAACCGGGCCAGCCGTTTAACAATACTTTTCTGGTACGCAAGCCGCGCCATCCCGTCTCATTTATCCGTATCGAACATCAGGGCGAAGTCGCCTTGCAGGCAAGCAGCGCTGAAAAAATCGGGCTGATGCGCACCATGTTCACCGAGGATGCCCTGGTTAAACGCCATGTGGATCGGCCGGGCGAGGCTTGGGATGCGATGCTGACGCTCGACGACGGTGGCATGCGGCGCCTGGCGGACTACCTGGCCACCGTCGCCCGCCCCGAGGTCAAGCTGGAGCGCATCACAGAACAACTGCATGAAGTGCAACGGGAATTGGTGGATAACCGCCTGGGCGCCTGGTATCAACCCGACGGCGCGCAAGATTACCTCAAGAAACAGCGTATCGCCGAGGATATCCTCAAGGTGCTGCAACAGCGCACCGGCGTACACGGCGAACTGCTTGATCGCCTGTTGCCGGATCGCGACGCGCTGCGCAACCTCTATCTCCAGGAGCCGGCGTCCGCACAGGAAACGGTCAATGCCGCAAGCGCCCCCAAGGCAGATCTCGTCCCGGCGGTCAACTCGTTCGGTATCGACGGCGATATCGATTTGTTCGGCGCCACCCCCTCCGCGCTGCCGCAGGCCGGAGAGACGACGGTGCCGGCCGGCAACGGCTACGAGGTGGAATTCGCCCGGGTGGTACTGCACTACTGGATTAATCACCTGCGCAACCTGCCGGAAAACCAGCCGTTTATCGAACTGATCGGCATAGCGAAACCCATGATGGCGACGCTGGCGGACGAAATCATTACCGCCAGCATGCGCCTGGATGTCGAAAGCGCCTTGATCAGAACTCTGGCCGGCACCGAGCAGGTGGGCGTGCGCCGCGACAACCGGGTGGAACGTCAGGTAGCGCGGGTGCTCACCGTGCTGGGGGATTTTATCTCTTGGCTGGGGTATCTGGCGATAGCCGAATCCGCCCGTCCCGATAGCCTGTTTCATCGCGGCCATAAAATTTTTGCCGTGCCGGACAAGATGGATGTTGGCTGGATGGAAACAGATCGGCTCATGAAATTGACGTCGCCGCCGATAAAGTACACCGCGTTATATATTTACGACTGGCTGGTGGGGCTGGGCGAAATGATTAAAAACAATGCGGGCCATTCCGCCGGACGCGAAATCAGCGCCGGGCAGAATGAACGCCTGGGCCAGATCCTTAACCTGATTAAACCGTCGTCGCCGGAGTAACCGCACGTGTTAAAGCTAGAACTGAGGTCTGAAAATCCGGCCCGACCGGGATTTGCCCGGCTGGTGATCCGCAAATGGACGGGGGATACGGACAATGTCACCCTGTCCGTGCAACGTAACCAGGATCAATGTTTCCTGGCCAGCGACAGCGCCTGGGTCGGCAGCGAAGTGCGCCATAGCCTGCCCACGCTGCGGGAGGATGGCGACAGCTGTTCGGTCGGCCTCGGGCCGGACATTGTCGATCCCCTGCTGGCCAGCAGGGAAAACGCCTATCTTTTGCGATTATCCGACGGCGGCGCAACGGACCAAGGCGGACTGGTGATTGCCGGCGACGTCATCAGCTCGTTGGCCGGCGGCAGCAATGTCATTCCCAATCGGCTGCAACCCCTGGCGGCAGCGCACACCGAGCCGCCGGTGGCCGAATCCGTCCCGCAGCCCGTCGTCGCTACCCCGCCGGTCATTGAACCGCCGCGGCCCGTGCCGCCGGTAAAAAAAACACCGTTAACCTGGCTGTGGTTACTGCTTGCGGTATTGGCGATCGCCGGGCTGATTGGCGCCTGGCTACTGCTCAGACCGGCCACCAGTGTGACATCGCCCATGGCCGGTTCGCCGGCGGTAGAAGCCACACCGGCAACATCGGCGTCCGCCACACCGGTTCCAGCGACACCCGCCGCGCCGCCAGCATCGGAGCCGGCCACGTCTGCCCCGGGCGTGAAGACCGCGGCCCCCTGCGCGCCTGAGACCATGAAAAACACCGGCGAGCTGGATTTTGTCAAAGGCTGCCTGCAGTCCCAGCCAAACAGCGCCCAGGTACTAACGATTATCAGCCAGGCGAAAGAACAAAAGCATTGCGACGTGGCCCAGCGACTGTACGCCTACAAAGCCCAGTCGGGTGATACCGCCATCGCACTGAAATATGCCCATGAATACGATCCGCTGACCGCGGTGAAAGGCGGGTGTTTCGCGGCCGATGCCGAAACCGCCGTCTACTGGTACGAAACGGTCATTCACCGGGATGCCAACAATGCCGAGGCGAAAACCCGGCTGAGCGCGTTAAAAAAATAGGGATGTGCCATGAAGTCTCTGCATTGGGTAGGCGGATTTTTGTGCGGCCTGATATTCACCGGCGGCGCGCTGGCGGACCAACGGCCACTGCTACAGGCGGGAAAACAAACGCTGTTCCAACGGGTCTTGACCACCCCCGGCTGCGAGCTGGCGGACCAGGTTGGTGCCAAAGGCAAGCCCCAGCCCGCCTTTAGCCGCTTTTATGTTTATCAACGCCAGCAGGCCGGTGCCGACGAGTGGCTGCAAATCGGCCCGGACAGTTTCGGCAAGGTTTCCGGCTGGATGAACGCCGCCTGCACCGTGGACTGGAAAATGCAGCTGACGCTGGCGTTCACCAACCCGGTGGGACGGGATCCGCTGCTGTTTTTCAAGGATAAAGCCCAGGTGGAAACGATCCTGAACAGCAAACAGCCGGCCAAGCTGGTCACACCCTTGCAGGCGGATTTGGCCGCGCATAAAAATAACCCGCAGGTTTTGGCGCGTGAGCCAAACTACATGATCGATCAGCTGAAAAACTTTTATCTGCTGCCGGTGCTGGATTCCGATGAAGTCTTTACCGATAACGGCTTCCGGGTCCGGGTGCTGAACGTGGCGTCGGTTACCGAACCAGGCAAGGCCAAACCCCAGGGCACGCCGGCCGATGAGCAAAATATGCTGAAAGGCTTTTCAGCATCGGTGGTGTTTGTGATCGACTCCACCCTCTCCATGGGGCCGTATATCGATCGTACCAAACAGGCGATCGAAAAAGTCTACCAGCGCATTGAAAAAGAAAAGTTGCTCGGACAGGTCAAATTCGGCCTGGTGGCCTACCGCTCCAACGTCAAAGCGGTGCCGGGGCTGGAGTACGACAGCAAAATGTTTGTCGACCCGAACAAGGTCAAGGACGGCAAGGATTTCCTGGCCAAGGTCAGTTCGCTGCAGCAGGCCACCGTCTCCAGCAGCCGGGTGGATGAAGACGCCTACGGCGGCGTCATGCAGGCGCTGGATAGCATCGATTGGACCCACTTCGGCGCGCGCTACGTCGTGCTGATCACCGATGCCGGCGCACTAACCGGCGCGGACGCGCTGTCATCCACCCACCTGGACGCCGCGCAGGTACGCCAGGAAGCGGCCTATCGCGGCGTGGCGCTCTACGCGCTGCATCTGAAAACCCCGTCCGGGGTCAAGGATCACGCCTCGGCACAGGCCCAATATGAAGATCTGACGCTCAATCCATTCCTGCACAAACCGCTGTATTACCCAATAGATTCCGGCGATATCAATAGCTTCGGCGCCATGGTGGACCACCTGTCCGACGCCATCACCAGCCAGATCAAAACCGCCTACAGCGGTGAGGCCACCGCCGGCAGCGCCCTGGGCGCCGATCCGGCCTACAACGGCAAACCGGAACAGCCGATGCTGCAGGACGCAGCGCTGCTTGGTCACGCCATGCGCCTGGCCTACCTGGGCGCAACCCAGGGCACCAAGGCACCGCCGGTATTTAAAGCCTGGATCAGCGATCGCGATTTAATCAAACAAAACCTGCCCACCACCGAAGTGAGGGTACTGCTGACCAAAAGCGAACTCAGCGATCTGAGCGAAGTGGTGAAAAAAATCGCCAACGCCGCCAATGAAGGCATGATCTCGCCGGACGATATGTTTGCCCGCCTGCGCTCCATTGCCGCCACCATGGGCAACGATCCCAACCAGATCAAACAGCAGAACGCCACTAAGCTGGGCGAACTGGGCCTGCTGGGTGAATATATCGCCGGCCTGCCGTATTTGAGTGAAGTATTGGGTCTCGACGAAGAGACCTGGAAAAGCTGGGACGGACTGGAACAGGAGAAATTTATTCGCCGGCTAAACACCAAACTGCAGTACTACCAACGCTACAACCAGGATGTCGACCGCTGGATCTCCCTGGCGCCCGGCAGCGACCCGCGTGACAACGTCTACCCGGTACCACTGGAAAACTTACCCTAAGTGCTGACGATCACCGATATGGCCATCCAACGGGGCGGCAAACAGCAAGGATATGGGGTCAGCCTGCCGTCGCTAAGCCTTAAACCAGGCGAAGTGGCGGCGCTGACCGGTCCGAGCGGGTGCGGTAAAAGCACCTTACTGGAAATGATTGGCCTGATCCTGCGTCCCGATCGGCTGGCCGGTTATCGCCTCGGTCCCGATCATGCCGACGCGGCCCGCCCGCTGCTGGCAGGCGATCAGGATCGGCTATCGGCCCTGCGCGCCCGCCGGCTGGGGTTTGTGTTGCAAAACGGCGGACTGCTGCCTTACCTCAGCATCGAACACAATATCCACCTGCCGCGCCGGATGCTGGACATGCCGCTCGCGTCGGCGTGGGTAGATAACGCGGTGGCTCACCTGGGGCTGGCGCCGCTGCTAAAAAAGATGCCGCGCCAACTATCCATCGGCGAACGCCAGCGCGTCGCTTTTGTGCGCGCCATTGCCCACCAGCCGCAGCTGCTGTTGGCCGATGAGCCCACGGCGGCGCTCGATCCGCACAACGCCCGCCAGCTGTTTGCCCTCATGCTGGAAATGGTTGGTGAGCTAAATATCAGCGCTCTGGTGGTCAGTCACGACTGGCAACTGGTGGACGCATTCCATATCCGCCGCCTGCACGGCAGGCCGCAGGGAGATCGGGGCAGTGTCTTTGAATCCCAATAAACCGCAGACCGGCCAGGATGCGGCGCAAACGCGGCCCGGCACCCTCGCGGGCGATGACCATCCCACCGGCAACCCCGATCTTGATAGGGCCCAGGCCGTGCCGCTACGGTTTCGCCTACTGCTGGGCCTGGCGCTACGCGATCTGCTTCATGACCGCCAGGTGGCGCTGTGCATCATTTTTTCCCTGGTGGCGGTGATTGCGCCGCTGCTGCTGCTGTTCGGCTTGAAAACCGGCATCGTCGGCCAACTGCGTACCGAACTGCTTAACGACCCGGCCAACCTTGAAGTCCGCATGATCGGCAACGGCAATTATCCTCTGCCATGGTTGTCCGAACTGGCGCAACGTCCCGAGGTCGGCTTTACCGTACCCCTGACCCGGACGCTGAATACGCAAGGCGATCTGGTCCGCGACGGCCGGCTGTTCGTGGCCAACGCGGAAGTCTTGCCCACCGCCGCGGGCGATCCCCTGCTGGCGGGCGTCCCGCTACCGCCCGATGCGGCACATCTGGTCTTAAGCGCCAGCGCGGCCGAGCGATTACAAATCAAGGTGGGCGACCAACTGCAATTTTTTGTGGCGCGCAAACTCGACGGCAACAGTGAACGAGGCCGCACGACCATGACGGTCAGCGGCATCCTGTCGGCGGCGCGTTTTGCCCGCCCCGCCGCCTTTGTCACCTTGCCGCTGCTGATCGCCATGGAAGATTTCCGCGACGGCTTTCTGGTCCCGCAGTTTGGCGTCGACACCGGCAAACCCGCACCGCTACGCGACAATTTTGCCAAGGCCCGGATCTATGCGCGCAATATCGACGCGGTGGCGCCGCTGGCATTATGGCTGAACCAACAGCATATCGAGACCGTCACCCGACAGGCGGAAATTGAATCTGTCCGTTCCATTACCTATGTCCTGGGGGTTATTTTCGCGGTGATTGCCTGGGTATCGCTGCTCGGCTGCATCGCATCGTTAATTGGCGCCTTTCTGGCCAATATCGATCGCAAACGCAAGGATATGGCGGTGCTGCGGCTCCTGGGCTTTCGCAGCCGCGCGGTGTCGCTGTATATCATGCTGCAGGCACTGCTGCTGACCGGCGTCGCCTTCTTGTGCGGCCTAATGCTCTATTGGGCCGGCAGCACGCTGTTTAACCACATCCTGGGCCGCCATCTGCCCGGCAATACCTTTGTCTGCCACCTCCAGCCCGCCCACCTGATGCTGGCGCTGGCCAGCGCCCTGACCATCGCCGTGATCGTGGCGGGCATCGGCGCGGCAAGAGCGATACATATCCAACCTGCGGAGAGCCTTCGTGATATCTGAACAGCGCCTGCTGCTACTGGCGACCGGCCTTACGCTGGCCTGCGCCTCGCTACCCGGCCATGCCGCCTGGGACGAAAAATTCTTCAACCCGAAACCGCTGCCCGACGACGTGATACTGCCTCTGCCCTGCGATGGCGCCATGGCGTTTCGCAAAGTGGCGATCCCGCTGGCCCAGCCGCTGGATGATTACAGTATCACCCTCGGCCAGGACAGCGATGAATGGGGCTATCTGGAACAAACCCGCCCCGAGCATATCGCCGGCAGCTTTGCCGAGGGCAAAAACGGCAAAAGCCGCTACTACCTAATGGCAAAATACGAGCTGACACAGCTGCAATATCAGGCGTTGACCGCCGCCACCTGCCCGGTGCCGGACAACACGCTGCGCCTGCCGCAGGTCAATATCGGCTGGGTTGACGCGATGGATCTGGCCAATAAGTACAATCTGTGGCTACGCAAGGAAAAACCCGACGCCCTGCCCACTGAGGACGGCGCCAAGGGTTTCCTGCGCCTGCCCACTGAAACCGAATGGGAATTTGCCGCGCGCGGCGGATTGGCGGTTTCCCCGGCGGAGTTCCGCGACCAGACGTTCCCGATGCCGGAAGGACCTACCAGCTACGGCTGGTTTGCCGGCGCCCAGTCGGCCAACGGCAAACTCCAACTGGCGGGGCTGCTCAAACCCAACCCGCTCGGTCTGCACGATATGCTCGGCAATGCCGCGGAAATGATGTTTGAGCCGTTTCGTCTGAACAAGCTCGACCGCCAGCACGGCAAGGCCGGTGGTTATGTGGTGCGCGGCGGCAGCTTCCTCTCGCCCCAGACCGACCTGCGCAGTTCGCTGCGCGCCGAACAACCCTATTATACCAACGCCGGCCAAAACGAGAATAAAACCATCGGCATGCGCCTGGTAGTGGTGGCGCCCACCCTGACCTCCCGCGATCGCATCAAGCAAATAGAACAGGAATGGAAAGCCCTCGGCACCGCCGCCGAAAGCGCCAAAGTGACCGCCAAGGCGGCCGATAACTCATTAACCAGCCTTAACACCCTATCAGCACAGGTACAGGACGAAGCACTCAAGCAACAATTGGAAAAACTGCGCGGCGAAATACGCGCCAACAGCCAGCTGCGCGATGAACAACGCGACCAGGCCGTACGCTCCTCGCTCCAGCTGGGCGCCTTCCTTTGCACCAAACTCAAGGACGACGGCGAATTTTATGACCGGCTCGACGCTCTGTATGTCAAAAACTGCAAAACCGCCGGCGCGGCGGTGGACGCCAACTGCGACCGCCGCCAGGAACAACTCGACGAGCATAAAAAGGCGCTCGATTTTATCGTCAGCTACTACGCCGACACGCTGGTGGATAACGGCACCACCTATAGCATCGAACAGGTCAAACCCCAGGTAAACGTGGTGCAGCAGCAAATGGCCGCGCGCGGAAAAACCAATTTAAACAATTACCTTGCAGTTTACTGGAAAAATTTACAAGGCTATTGGAAAGACGGCAAAGTGGCGCGCAGCGAATGGCTCGATAACTGCAAAAACACAAAATAACCAGTCAATTCAATAATTAAAACAACTAGATACTTTTATTGGGAAAGGAAATTTACGATGACGACGACCACACAATGGGCAAAAATGCTGTGCTTGAGTATCATCCTCGTGCTGACCGGTTGCCAAACCACCGGCCAGGGCGTCAGTTCCAGTAACACGACCCAGGCCGACAGCCGGCTACAGAACAATCCGGACGTATCATTTTTCAGTAAATCGGGCTGGCAAGCCTGCGCCGGCGGCGCTGCCCTCGGTACGCTGGCCTGCGCGGTCAGCAACAGCAGCAATAAAGCAGTATGTATCGCCGCCGCCGCGGTTGCCGGCTGTGGCGTCGGCATGGGCGCTAACGCCTATCTGGATAACCAGCGCCAAAAATACGCCAGCAAAGAGCTGCAGCTGAACGCCTCGATTAATGATGTGCAGGCCGAAAACAAAAAACTGCAAAACGCCTCCACCGTTGCCAAAGCGGTGATTGCCGACAACCGTAAAACCATGGCCCAGCTGGACCGGGATATTGCCGCTAAACGCGTCGATAAAGCCGTTGCCGGTAAAAAACTGGCGGAAATTGACGCGAATATCGTCACCCTGCGCAAAACCGTCGCCGATATGAAAACCCATGCCAAGCAATGGGATGATATCGCCGTAACCTCCAAGCGCCAGGGGAACGACACCGCCAAACTGGATAGCGAAATCGAAAAAATGCACAGCCAGGTGGCCTCTCTGCAAGGCGAACTGGATAGTCTTTACACGCAACGTACCGCGATCAAGGTCAGCTAAGGGAACCCCAGATGCGAATGCTACCCCTTGCGCTGCTCGTACTGGCCGCCACCCTGAGCGGCTGTGCCAGCAGCATGTCGGAGTGCGATCCGACTACCGGCGATGTCAACATTGTCTCCAAGTTTAACTGTCGCTACTCCGGCACCTACGATCGGCGCGTTGACGCCAAACAGCAGACGTTAATCCACGAGCAGGCCCTGAACCGCGAGTTCAAGGCGGTGCTGGCGGCGATCGAACAGGAAAAAAACCAGTCAAACGGCTCGCTCAAGAGTCGCCAGGCCAGTGCCGACCAACTCAACCGCTCCATGGATATCCTGTTGACGCAGCTTAAACAAAAAGCGGCGGGTCAAAAGAAATATCAAAAACAGATCGGCGAGCTGCAAACCCGCATGAACCAGGCACGACAACAGCAGCCATCCCAATCGGTATTGGATAAACAGCTGCAGTTGGAGAATTTACGCAGCCAGGTCAGCAGCCTGCAGCAGGATTTGGAATTAAAGTAGGCATCAAGGACCAAGGCGCGACACTAACCGGGGACAATGCTACAGAGAGGCTGTATCCACGGACGCTAAGACCGGGCGCCGCCGAAACGGCGGCGCTCAACCCATCGCGTGGGGTTGCCCGCAGATTTGAGATAATGTTTTTATTCGTGGGTTAATCTGACTGAAAAAAACGTCTTATGCCAACGCATCCAGTTCCCGGCCACTCAATCCGGTAGCCCGTTCAATCGTGGCGCGATCGAGTCCCATCCCCAGCATGTTGCGGGCAATTGCATTATCCCGCTCGCTGCGTCCCTCTTGCAGCCCTTCTTGCCGTCCTTCCTGCCGTCCAATACTGCGTCCCTTCTGTTCCAACTGCTCGGCAATGGTCATTATCTCCTCCTGATAGCCGGTGGTCTTTTGCCCCAGATTACGGAAAAAGGCCTCCGAGTCAAGGGTATTTGCCTCCTGCGCCAGGTAGTGCAGCAGGCAGGACACCTGCTCCTTATTCGGTTGGGTTAACTCCAGCAGAAAGGCAATATCCCGCAGTCGCACGTTAATATCCCGCTCGCGAATATGCTTTTGCACATACTCCAGCAACGCCACCTTGCGGTGGGTTTTGATCTCCTCGTCGGGCATCACCGTGAGATCCACCAGGGGAAATGCCTGCGAGTACAGCGCCTGCGCCTCTGCCGGGTTGGCAAAGCCGTCCAGCCAGCGGGTACTGTAAGGATAAGGACTTTGGCGACCATGGTAAAACAGCAGTGGGATAACCAGCGGCAGCCCTTTGTTGCCCTGATCAACATGCAGCTGCATGGCGTCCATACTGTAGCGCAGCAGGCGAAACGCCATATGCGCATCCGCGCTGGACTGATGCTCAATCAGGCAATAGATATAACCCGGTCCCGCCGTGGTTTGCAGCCGGTAAAGGATATCGCTGCGTCGGTTACGCATGTCGTCCGTCACAAAGCTGCCGGAGGTGATAGCCAGCGTGTCGAGATCGCATTTTTCCCGCAGCGCCGGCGGCAGATGTATGTCAAGAAAATCGGTCACGACGCTGATATCGCTAAAAAATTTCCTGAACAACAGATCATGAGGTATGGGAGATATATTCATTGGCGCACTGTAATGGCGTCAGCATCTACCGATGTTAAACATCATCAGGGCCAACAGCAGTACATCAGGATCTTTCGAGGCGTTTCACAATTTCACAATTTAATGAAACGCTGTCGCTATTTTTCAGCCCGCGACCCACCTTGGCTATGTCTAATGAGCCGCAACTTGAACTATAACGGTTTTGGTCTATACCGCAGGGTTCGTCAGATCATCAAGTTCTGCGCGACTCAAACTCGTAGCGCGCTCCACCATAACGCGGTCCAGACCTAGCGCCAACAAATTACGGGCAATGTCTCTACGCCCTTTTTGCAGTCCCTCTTGTCGTCCCTCTTGTCGTCCCTCTTGTCGTCCCTCTTGTCGTCCCTCTTGTCGTCCTTCTTGCAGTCCAATTCTGCGTCCCTTCTGTTCCAACTGCTCGGCAATGGTCATTATTTCCTCCTTATACCCAGTCGTCCTTTGCCCCAGATTACGGAAAAAGGCCTCCGAGTCAAGAGTATTTGCCTCCTGCGCCAGGTAGTGCAGCAGGCATGTTACCTGCTCCTTATTCGGTTGGGTTAACTCCAGCAGAAAGGCAATATCCCGCAGTCGCACGTTAATATCCCGCTCGCGAATATGCTTTTGCACATACTCCAGCAACGCCACCTTGCGGTGGGTTTTTATCTCTTCGTCAGGGATCACCGTGAGATCCACCAGCGGAAACGCCTGCGAGTACAGCACTTGCGCTACGGCCGGATGGGCAAAACCGTCCAGCCAACGGGTGCTGTATGGATAAGGGCTTTGACGGCCATGGTAGAACAGCAGTGGAATAACCAACGGCAGCTGTTTATTGCCCTGATCAATATGCAGTTGCATGGCGTCCATACTGTAGCGCAGCAGGCGAAACGCCATCTGCGCATCCGCGCTGGACTGGTGCTCAATCAGGCAATAGATATAACCCGGTCCCGCCGTGGTTTGCAGTCGGTAAAGGATATCGCTGCGCCGGTTACGCATGTCGCTGGTGACAAAACTACCGTCGGTGACGGCCAGCGTATCGAGATCGCATTTTTCACGCAGCGCCAGCGGCAGATGTATTGCCAGAAAATCGGTCACAACGGTAATATCGCTGAAAAATTTCTTGAACAATAAGTCATGAGGTGTCGGAGATGTTTTCATTGGCGCACTGTAATAGCGTCAACATCTACCAACATTAAACATCATCCGGGCCGTTGGAAGCGCATAAATATTTTTAGAAGCGTTTCACAATTTAATGAAACGCTGCCGCGCTTTTCATTCATTTATTATTATCAGCAAGATCTCGGGCGCGAAGTTCTGGCTGAATGCGGCATCAAACGCCATCCAGACAAACCCGCACCTTTCCATATTAGTAGTAAAGATATCTATGGATCACACAGTCAATCGTATTGAAAAAACGCTTCTTATGCCAATGCATCCAGTTCCTGGCTACTCAATCCGGTGGCAAGTTCAATCGTGGATCGATCAAGTCCCATACCCAACATTTTACGGGCAATGTCTCGACATCCGTCTTGCCGTCCTTTTTGATGTCCTTGTTGCAGTCCTTCCTGCAGTCCAATCCTACGTCCCTTTTGTTCCAACTGCTCGGCAATGGTCATTATCTCCTCCTGATAACCGGTCGTCTTTTGCCCCAGATTACGGAAAAAGGCCTCCGAGTCAAGGGTATTTGCCTCCTGCGCCAGGTAGTGCAGCAGGCAGGCCACCTGCTCTTTATTCGGTTGGGTTAACTCGAGCAGAAAGGCAATATCCCGCAGCCGCACGTTGAT
>JAATGH010000395.1 GCA_015654745.1 Enterobacterales bacterium | reverse complement strand
TGACACGGCGGCTTCGACCTGATCGCAGCCGCGCCAGGTTTCCATATTCGGCGTCAGGCGTAATGCGGCAAGCTGTTCCACCGGCTGGTGCGTCGGGCCGTCTTCACCTAAGCCAATGGAATCATGAGTATAGACAAAGATGCTGCGTATCTTCATTAACGCGGCCATGCGCACGGCGTTGCGCGCATATTCCATAAACATCAGGAAGGTGCCGCCGTAGGGGATAAAACCGCCGTGCAGCGCCAGGCCGTTCATGATGGCGGACATGCCGAATTCGCGCACCCCGTAGGAGATATAGTTACCGGACGCATCGTCCGGCGTGATATCGCGGGCCTGGCTGTGACGGGTTAAATTGGAGGGCGACAGATCCGCCGAACCGCCCAGCAATTCCGGTACCCACTGGATAAATTGGCTAAGCGCCTTCTGGCTGGCCTGGCGGGTTGCCAGGTTAGCCGGGTTGTCCTGTAGCTGACGGATATAATCCTGGCTGTTATGCCGCCAGTTGTCCGGCAGGTGTTTCAGGCTGCGGCGCAATAACCCGGCGGCCTCCTCAGGGTATTTGTCCCTGTAGCGATTAAATAGATCCTGCCAATCAGCCTGGGCGGCGGCGCCTTTTTCCCGCGCGTCCCATTGGGCGTAGATATGCTGCGGAATATCAAAAGCCGCATGGGTCCAGCCCAGGGTTTCCCTGACCAACGCCACCTCTTCTTTACCTAGCGCGGAACCGTGGCTGTCATGACTATCCGCTTTGTTGGGCGAACCGAAACCGATGGTGGTCTTACAGCAGATAAGCGTAGGTTTTTGCCGTTCATTCCTGGCTTGCTCCAGGGCTGCCGCCACCTGCCGCGGATTATGCCCGTCGACATGATCAATCACATGCCAGCCATACGCGCGGAAACGAGCCGGGGTATCATCGGTAAACCAGCCGTCAACATGTCCGTCGATGGAAATGTTGTTGTTATCCCAAAGGGAAATAAGTTTGCCGAGTTTAAGCGTGCCGGCCAGCGAGCAGGCTTCATGCGAAATCCCCTCCATCAGACAGCCGTCGCCCAGGAAGGCATAGGTGAAATGGTCGACTATGGGGAATCCGTCCCGGTTAAACTGCGCGGCCAATGCTTTTTCAGCCAGGGCCATGCCCACCGCGTTGGCAATGCCCTGGCCCAGCGGGCCGGAGGTTGTTTCAACGCCGGGGGTATAGCCATATTCAGGATGTCCCGGCGTTTTGGAATGCAGCTGGCGGAAGTTCCGCAGGTCTTCAATGCTGAGGTCATAACCGGTCAGATGGAGCAATGAGTAAAGCAGCATTGAGCTGTGGCCGTTGGACAACACAAACCGGTCGCGGTTAATCCACTGGGGATCCGCCGGGTTATGTTTCAAGAAATCTTTCCATAACACGGCCGCCATATCGGCCATGCCCAGCGGGGCGCCTGGATGGCCTGAGTTTGCCTTCTGCACGGCATCGATACTCAGGAAACGTATGGCATTCGCGAGCTGTTGTTGTTCCACGATCTTCCCCTATCCGGCTAAATATGTAGAGTAGTACATACATGTTAAATTTGTATAGTCATCTTTAGAGTGCTCCTAGACGTGACTATACACAAGAGGTAAGATGGGAAAGATGAGCAGACATGATAGCTTTACGATAAAGCTGTTAACTTGATCACATTTATCATGAACATAGTGACGGGAAGTGGACCTCTGTTCCTCAGTCCGAAAACAATGCCTTTGGTATGCGCAACCTGATAATACGGCGAGAAGACAACAAGATGACCGACAATATTACGGAAAAACAAAAAGAGGTTATCGACTATATCCTCGCCAAAATTAAGGAAGAGGATCTGCAGCCTGGCGATAAACTGGACACTGAAATAGCCATTGCCAAGCTGCTTTGCCTTACCCGGGCCACGGTGCGTGAAGCCACCCGGATCCTGATCGATCAGCGCAGGATTTATCGCATTAAGGGCTCAGGAATTTATATTGGTTCTATCGGTAAAAATAATCAATCCGGCAGATTTCATGCGCTTTCCCCCTTTGATTACCAGGCGCAAAAAGGCGGCCATCGCGCCGGCCGTAAAGTTATTTCCGCCAGTATTATCACCGTTCCCGACGCCTCGATGGCGCAGGCTTTACGCATCAAAAACAGCGATTCGGTTTATAAAATACTGCGGCTGATGAGCTTCGACGATATTCCCGTCTCGCTGGAATATATCCATTTCCCGGTATCACTGTTTAACTCAATAGAATTCAAAGAGCTGGAAAACTCCAAGTATTCTTATATCGAACGTATTACCGGCAAAAAGGTCTACAAGCGCGATCAAAATTTTCATGCGTTTAATGCCACGGATGAAGAAATGATCAAGCATATGAATATAAAGCCAAATGACGCCATGATGGAGTTGTATGAAGTGGTATATCTGGAAGACGGCACGCCTTTTGAAGTGAATATCGCCATCGTGAATACCAATATGCTCCATCTAAGCCAGGTATCGGTACGGGGCGATTGATAGGGATATCGGAGGGCATCGTGGATACGGGATGGGTGTGGTCGGTATAGATCACCGTGCCGGCATATGCCTCTGCGGCTGGTTCAACTGGCGTTGTGTGCAATCACCCCAGCCAAAGACGTGCGAGTTCAACAAACCGGCGCAGCTTGGCCGTCATGCGCCGATCGGCCAAGTGAACCAGAGCCAGCGGCCATGCCGGTGTGGCGATATCGCACATTAGCCTGACCAGACGCCCCGTGGTAATGTCGTCGGCTAAGATGTAAAGAAACCAGCCTAGGGGCGGGTTTCTTGCTTTAAAATATCTCGCGATTGGACTTAGGTTTCCCCGGTCCCGGCGGAAAATGGGCACTGTACAGGCCAATCAGCCAGTCGATAAAAACGCGTACGCGTGGCGATAATTGCCGGTGATGCGGATACAGCGCCGACACCGGCATCCCTGGACTTTGCCACTCGCTCAGCACCTCCACCAACCGCCCGTCCCGTAGCGCTTGCTCTACGTGAAAACGCGGCACTTGCACCAGTCCGCCGCCACGCAGCGCGCAAATCACATAATTCTCCGCATCATTTACCGTCACCCAACCTTGGGGGGAATATTCATGCTTTTTGGCATTGATGATAAGCTCAATCGGGTAATTTACGCCCCCGGCGGTGGAGAAAAAGTTTACGCATTGCTGGGACTTTAGGTCATCGGGATGGAGAGGTATCCCGTGAGTCCGTAGGTATTCCGGGCTGGCGCAAATCACCTGTGGCATCACCGCCAGATGGCGAGCCACCAACGATGAGTCATGCAATTTGCCGGCGCGAACCACACAATCGACCCCTTCACGGACCAGATCCACCAGCCGGTCACCGCTGCTGATCACCAAATCAATCTCCGGATAGCGCGCATGAAATTCGTCAATGCGCGGCAGCACTATATGCGAGGCATGAACGCCGTGCAGATCGATCCGCAATACCCCGCGCGGCCTGGCGGTCAAGTGGCGTAGCGAAGACTCCGCATCATCCAGTTCAGCAAGAATATGAATACAGCGTTCATAGAATGCCTGACCGTCCAGCGAAGTATGCACATGGCGCGTGGTGCGTTCCAGCAGGCGGCATTCAAGATAATCTTCCAGCTCTTTGATGGCGTTACTCGCCGTGGCGCGCGGGATCCCAAGCTGGTCAGCCGCCTGACTGAAACTCCCCAGTTCGACAATACGGGTGAAGAGTTGCAGGGTATTGAATTTGTCCATGGTCGCGTGGCATAGCCTATTATTAATGTATATGGAATTATGATATCAAATTAACGGTCTTTATCCCTCCGCTATAAACACTAATATAGACATCGAACCCCAGCTTGCCCAGGCAAGCCCCCATCCAACATCGGGAGCAACAGATGAACACCTCCACAAAAACAGCCTTGATTACCGGCGCATCCCGCGGCATTGGCCGTGCCATTGCAGAACGTCTGGCCAAAGACGGATTCACCGTTATCGTCAACTACGCAGGTCATGCCGCGAGCGCCGAAGACACCGTCCAGGCCATTGTCAACCAGGGCGGAAACGCCATCGCCATTCAGGCAGACGTTGCCAGCGAAGCCGATGTGAGCCGTTTGTTCGCACAGGCAAAAGCCATCAACGGCCAACTGGATGTGGTAGTACACAGCGCCGGCATTATGCCGATGGCGAAAATCACCCCGGCGGGCATCACGGATTTCGATAAAGTGATCCACACCAACCTGCGTGGTGCCTTCCTGGTACTGGCAAACGCGGCGGAATCCGTCAGCGACGGCGGACGTATCATCGCGCTATCCACCAGCGTTATCGCAAAATCCTTCCCGGCTTATGGCCCGTATATCGCTTCCAAAGCGGGCGTTGAAGGTTTGGTACATGTTCTGGCAAACGAACTGCGTGGCCGCAATATCACGGTCAACGCCGTGGCGCCCGGGCCAACGGGTACCGATCTTTTTTTCAACGGTAAGAGCGAAGAACAAATTAATGCCATCGCGAAATTGGCGCCGCTTGAGCGCATCGGCGAGCCAGACGAAATTGCCGGCATCGTCGCCACCCTGGCCGGCCCTGACGGCAGTTGGGTGAACTCGCAGGTGATCCGCGTCAACGGTGGTTTTGCCTAATATCCTTATCTACGCGGGTAGCCGGGCTATCCGCCGCTCAGGAGTCAAATGATGAAACAGGTTATTCTGATCACCGGCGCCTCCAGTGGCTTCGGCGCCATGTCCGCACGCGCATTCGCTGATGCAGGCCATACCGTTTACGCCAGTATGCGTGATACCACCGGACGCAATGCGCCGCAGGTGCAAAGCGCGCTGGATTACGCCAGGGAACATCAGGTCGACCTGCGCGCCGTTGAGCTGGATGTGTTGTCTCAGGATTCCGCCGATGCGGCCATCGCCCAGATCATCGCGCAGCAGGGTCGCCTGGATGTGGTCGTACACAACGCGGGTCATATGGTATATGGGCCGACCGAGGCGTTCTTACCGGAACAGTTTACCCAACTCTACGATATCAACGTGCTGGGGACGCAGCGGGTTAACCGCGCAGCCCTGCCGCAATTGCGTAAGCAAGGGGACGGGTTGTTGCTGTGGGTCGGCAGCAGCAGCACTCGTGGCGGTACGCCGCCGTATCTGGCGCCGTATTTCGCCGCCAAAGCGGCGATGGATGCCGTGGCGGTCAGCTATGCGGCGGAACTTGCACGCTGGGGTATCGAGTCTTCAATTATCGTGCCGGGCGCCTTTACCAAAGGAACCCACCACTTCCTGAACTCCGGGAGACCCGCCGATACCGATCGCGAACGCGAGTACACGGAAACGGGTCCGACGGCCGGCCTGGGGGAAGACTCGCTCAAGGGTCTCGCGTTGTGTGAGCCGGAAGAGGCGAATATCTCCGACGTGGCGGCCGCGATGGTGGATATTGTGAATACCCCGTACGGTAAACGCCCGTTCCGTGTGCATGTTGACCCGTCTGACGATGGCGCCGAGGTCGTCAACGCGGTGGCCGATCGGGTCCGTAAAGAATTCTTGCAGCGCATCGGCCTGGGTGATTTATTACGCCCCCATACCCGATAACGTGCTGATAGCGTGAAAATCGCCAGGGGCTGGCCGGATGATTCCCCGACCAGCCGGTTCATGGTTTTCGGCGTACCGTTATGCCCTGATTTATTGATGGATTCACCCGACGCTGATGATAAACATGGTACAATTATTATGCGTACTTTACTGTTTTTACTGACCGGTTTTTTATTCTCCGGCGCCTGCCGGTTATTAATCAAACTATTTATCACCAGTTACCCCGCGCTACCGGCATGGATTACGGGCATATTCACCCTGTTTTGGTTTGGCATTACGCTCGCCAATATGATAACGGGAATAACCAAAGCCGGTTACGGTGTTATTGAAGAGCTGATCATTCTACTGATAATCTTTCTGCCGCCGGTGCTATTCCTTTTCTGGCCCGCATCAAAATGACGGCAGGTCTGCATTTCTTAACCGTCGGTTGAACGCGTGAGATCTTCCCATAGATCGATTTCCGCGGCATAGGTTTTCAGTTTATCGCGCACCAAACCAAGCGCATCGCTTCCCAACAGTAAATGGGCCGGTGGCGTATCGCTATCCATTATTGCCAGCATGGCACACGCGGCTCGGGCGGGATCACCCGGTTGCTTACCGTTTTTGTCCTCCCGCGCCCGCCGTATCGGGTCAAACAAGGGATCATAATCGGGGATCTTACGTGGGGTTCTCACCATTGATCGCCCGGCCCAATCCGTGCGAAAAGATCCTGGGGCGACGGCGGTTACCGCAATATTAAAAGGTTTAAGCTCTTTACCCAGCACCTCGGAAATCCCCTCCAATGCAAACTTACTGCCGCAGTAATAGGCTATGCCCGGCATGGTAATGAATCCGCCCATCGACGTGATGTTGAGAATATGTCCACGACGACGCTCGCGCATATAGGGCAGTAACGCTTTTATCATCGCTACCGCACCAAATACGTTTACGTCGAACTGACGCTTCATTTCATCCAATCCAGACTCTTCCATCACGCCTTCATGGCCATAACCCGCATTATTGACCAGCACATCGATTGGACCGATATTGGCTTCGACATCGGCGACCACGGCGTCGATCGAGGAAAAGTCCGTCACATCCAGCATTTGCGCGCAGGCTCTTGCAGGGTTTAATGCCTCAAAAGAAGCCTTGGCGGAGGCGTTACGCACGGTTCCCACGACGCGATGGCCACTGTTTAACGCCTCTTGAGCTAATGCACGACCAAAACCGCTGCTGACGCCGGTGATAAAAATAATTTTAGATGAAGACATATAAAAATACCCACTGGTTAAGAGATATGGGCATACTATTCTCTTCACTGTGTGGTTTTTAGACCAAATATTCTCTTTTTATTGCCTAATTCTATGAGGAGCGGTTTTATGAGGGATGCCACGCCAGCGCCATCCAGCCTTGCTTGCGATCGGCAACGCATGGCCAGCCTGCTATTGGCATTGGCGCCACGGGAAGGCTACAACCTCACCTCGCTTCCCGGCGTCCGTTTTCTCCGTTCGGACCGCCCGCTGGCGCGCACGCCCGTTCTTTACGATCCCGGTATCGTCATTGTGTGCCAAGGCGCAAAAAGAGGTTATTTTGGCGATCGAACGTACGTCTATGACGAGCAGCATTATCTGGCGGTTTCCGTACCGGTGCCCTTCGTGATGGAAACGGATGCTTCGCCAGAGCACCCGTTACTGGCCATATATTTACACCTGGATTTTCAACTCGCCGCCGAATTGCTGATAGAGTTAGATAGACAGGGAGCGGCATTACCCACGGTCATACCCGAGAGTATGATGTCCAGCCCGATGGACGCGGCACTAAGAGTGTCAGTACTTCACTTCCTTGAAGCAATGAGCCGGCCAATCGATGCCGCCATACTCGGACCCGCCCTGGTGCGCGAACTCTATTTTCGAATTTTCACCGGCGCTCAGGGTAATGCCATGCGTTCAGCTTTAGCCATGCGCGGGCAATTCGGAAAAATTGGCAAAGCGTTACGCCGTATTCATGCCAACTATGCACAACCCCTAAACCTTCCTAAGCTGGCAAGCGAAGCGGGCATGAGCGTGCCGACCTTTCATAGTCATTTTAAGGCCATTACACGGACATCGCCCATGCAATACGTGAAATCTACACGCCTGCACCAGGCGCGGCTGCTGATGGTTCGACAAGGCTTCACGGCGGCGGTCGCGAGCCAGGTCGTGGGATATGAAAGCCCGTCGCAATTTAATCGCGAATTCAAGCGATTATTCGGGCTGCCGCCGGCCGAAGAGACCAAACGCATGCGTGAAAATTTTGCCGTACCACCGGTTCATTCGGCATCGGAATTTGTTTCTTCGCATTAGTTGGGCCGTCCCCCGGTGAATGGCCTGTGCCGCCAGGCCAAGGCGACGCGCTGGATTACGAAGGCTCGGGCGCGGTGTCCCGCGGGCTGACCAGCCGCCACGTAAGCCAGGCGCAGACACCGGTCATGGCGGCGGCATAAAAAAACAGCCGTTGATAACCCGCGGCAAAACTGATGATGGCCACCCCATGGAGGACCTCATCGGTATGAAACGACGCGAGATTGCCTGCGGCAATCTGCCGGGCCATATCCCGCAAAGGATCAACGCCGAGCAAGGGTAAGCTTATGGCGATGACGTTTTTAATCCCGCTAAAAAGGACTGCTCCCAGGGCGGCGAATCCTATCACGATACCGCTAAAGCGGATGGTGCCGGAGATGCCCGAGGCCATTCCCGCGCGCTCCGGGGGCACCACGCTCATGGCGGATTTGGCGGTTTCGCCGTTGAGAATCCCGGCGCCGCAACCCATCAGTATTAATCCCCCCAGCATAGCCAGGTAATGTAACCGCGTTGCGGTAAGCGCCAGCCAACACAATCCGACGCAGACAACCACTAACCCAAGGGTTAATAACGCGCGTCCGCTATAGCGTGGCGTGAGCAAGGTTACCACCAGGCGCGGCACGATAAACAATGGCACCGCCACCGGCAGCATCAGCAAGCCGGCAGTCTGCGGGTCTACGCCTAATGCGGTTTGAAAATAGAGCGGCAGATAGGTCAGCATGGTCAGCAATGCGCAGGCAAACGCCAATCCGGCGATACTAACGCCAATAAAGGTTCGGCTGCGCAACAGACGTAGATCGAGCATCGGATGTTCCAGATGCAGCTCAAGATAAATAAACGCGGCCAACAGCAACGCCGCGGCAATCAACTCGGCCATGATCACCACGCTGCCCCAACCTAAATGGTTGCCGGAAATCAACGCCAGCGTCAGCAGGGACAGGCTAGCGCTAAATGTGACGAAACCAGGCTTGTCCAACAAACCGGCGTGTGGATTATGCGATTCCTCCACGACCAGCAATGTGATAATCAAGATGGCCAGTCCAACCGGAATATTAATATAAAAAGCCCACTGCCAGCCTAGATGCTGGGTAATAAACCCGCCGGCCACCGGCCCCAAGGTGATGGCAATACCGATTACCGATCCCCAGAACGCAAATGCGCGCGCCCGCTCCGCGCCACGAAAGGTATGGGACAGTGTCGCCAACGCCGCGCTGAGCTGCAAAGCAGCCCCCAGGCCCTGCAACGAGCGGCAGAGGTTGAGCATCACGATGCGCGTTGATAGTCCACACAAGAGCGAAGCCACCGTAAATATTATCAGTCCAATCAGCAGCATCCGTTTTCGCCCATAGCGATCGGCCAGGGCGCCCGCCGGCATCAGCAGGGCGGCGAAGGTTAAGGTGTAAGCGCTAACGACCCACTCAACGCCGGCAAAATCAGCATGCAGTGTCGACGAGATGGACGAAAGCGACACCGCAATGATATTGGAGTCAAGATTGATCATAAACGAGGGCACGGACACGCAGAGCAGAATTAAAAAACCGCGGGTCCGGCTTGCTGATAACGTCGTGCCTAGTATTGCCATAAGATAACGCTTCACCGTCATGCATGCTTGATGAATAAACATAACTGTTATAGTTATATTTTAAGGGAAAAAATTTACACGATTGCACTGACCAACTGTGCAAGCGTGGTTCGGTTCAACGACGTCAAAACGGCGTTATTTGCCGCGTCAAATAACGGTTCAAGCGAGGTTTTCATACTGCGGGCGACCGGGCATTTTTCATGAACCTGCCCGCGCAGCGCGAAAATGCCATTGTCGTTTTCTATCGCCTGGTAGATCTGCCCAAGAGAAATCTCCTCCGGGGCCTGCCTGAGCGCAACGCCGCCCTTCCTACCCTGGCGCAGCTCAACCAGCCCCTCACGCTCAAGCAGCTTAAGTATTTTACGCACCACCACGGGATTGGTCTTTAAGCTCGCGGCAATCGCCTCCGAGCGGGAGATCGGGTCTTGGGCGTAAGCGATATAGCACATGATATGGACTGCGCTCGCCATTTTACTGTTCATCGTCATAAATAGAACCGTATCAGTTACAATATATCCCGTCAAGCCGACGTTCAGGCCAGATCGAAAATCATCACCGGCCCAGGGCGCTGCGCCGCTCCTGATATTGGCGCGACAACTATTGCCGAGATCGAAACCCGATATCGGGCACCGCTAATCAACGCCCTTGATGATCAGGGGCGCCATAACCACGTGGGGAGGATGCGCCGCGGCCTGGCGTCACTCAGTGCGGCAACGGATCATGGTAGACAATCCGGCGTTCGATTTGAGTGGCGTCATGACACTGGTTATACCTGGTTGGCGACGGATTGGTCTTCATCAACGTAGCGATACCCACGAGCTTCCATAAACTTCGATACGGCCTCTTGAGCGGCACTAAACACTTCATCAAGCGGCTTATCGGCGTCGATTTCGACAATTTCCGCACCGCCAAAAGTCAGTAGCGGGGTTGTCGCAATTTTTCTGGCCAGCGATTCTTGACGATGATCAGGCTTGCGCGCGCAGGCAACCTCAAGATCAACATTCAGTTTTAACACCAAGTCCGGCTTATGATCGGCCATCCATTGGAAAGCCGCGTGTTCACGGCCCGCCAGCCATGTGACAAAGCGACTGCCCGGCGCGTTGGCGGGAAGTACCGTGCCGTCATAACCACCAGGGATCTGCACCTGTGGATAACGGTCGGTTAAAACGATTAGCCCGCGTCGGCGCAAAGCCAGCATGTGACGAAAGCGCAATAATCGACGTAGCACGAAAGACATAATGACTAAAGCCGGTACCGGGCCGGGAAGCGACTTGGCTATACTGACCTTGTTGCGTTCAATAGCCTTGTTAAGGGAACGCCCCATGACCGGTAGCTTGACCACCTTCCGCGCGACATTTCCCGCTTGTTTACCCAAGTGAACTCTGACTGCCGGCCCATATTTTTTGACATAAGTGATGAGATATTCACAGACCGTAGATTTACCCGACCCATCGCTGCCAATAACTGCTATGAGCGGTGGAAGTTTTGAAGGCATAATAATACTCTCTTCTTAAAAATCCCCCAATAATATACCATTTGAAAAGGGGGAACGTTGCTATTAGTGTGGTCACGGCTAAGCGGAACAAATATGTTGAACCTAGAGTGGATTAGCATACAATACTTTTTTTGATATTGGATTTTAGGTGTGAGTCAACAAATTAGACCCATGGCTAATCATCCCCCAGTGCGCGTGATAGCAATAACGGGTTGTGATGGTTCGGGTAAATCGACTTTGGCTGCTAGCCTGGTCAACCATCTCTCTTCGCAAGGCTCGACGGAGTTGCTTTATCTTGGACAGTCGTCGGGACGCATAGGCGAATGGATCG
Organism: Enterobacterales bacterium; assembly: GCA_015654745.1. Lineage (GTDB taxonomy): Bacteria > Pseudomonadota > Gammaproteobacteria > Enterobacterales > Enterobacteriaceae > Acerihabitans. The sequence continues at coordinate 20,225 of JAATGH010000395.1, read as the reverse complement.
GTAGCCTACCCATTATTGGCGCTCCTTTCGGTCGTTATTTGCTGGCAAAGTCCGAGCGTGTGCACGATCGTCCCTCTACCCCCCCAGGCAACGTAACGACGCTGGTGATCTTCTTACTGTCTTCTTGGCGAGCTTACAAGTTTCGGCGAATGTTGACGAAGAGTAAACAGGGGCATTTGCTGATTACCGATCGTTATCCTCAAGCTGAAGTGGCCGGGTTTCGCGTTGATGGCCCCCAGCTCGCAAAAACGGTGGGTGGTAACCGTTGGGTGCGCGCGCTGAGAAAACGAGAGCAAGAACTGTACCGATGGATGGCCTCTTATCCGCCCCAATTGTTGATTCGGCTTGATATTGATGAACAAACGGCGCACCAACGTAAACCTGATCACAAGCTTTCGGCTTTGCGTGAGAAGATTATGGTCATACCTCATCTCACTTTTAATGGCGCCAAGATTCTTGATTTGGATGGACGAGAACCGGCAAGTAAGATTCTGGATGAATCAATACGCGCGATTCGCGCCTCTCTTTCGTCGACACGGGTTTAGGCTTGTGGTTTCCTTTTGATACTAAAATAAATGCAAACAGATAGGTTGAATACAAAAAACGATCCTTCATCCATATATATTGCCGGGCTTGTGGCGGTAGTGGGCTGTGATGGCACGGGAAAGTCTACTCTGACCGCCGACTTGGTAAAAAATCTGCGGACACACTGGGTAACCGAGCGTCGCTATTTAGGGCTCCTCTCCGGCGAGGATGGCGCTAAAATCCGACGCTTGCCTGTTATCGGCGTCTGGCTCGAGCGACGCCTGGCAGCCAAGTCCGGGAAGACCCAGAGCATGAGCAGCAAGTCTCCAGCGCTATGGGCCGCGTTGATTATGTACGGATTCTCCTTGTTGCGTATGGCTAATTTACGCAAAGTACAGCGTCTCGCGCAGAGCGGCGTATTGGTTATTAGCGATCGCTATCCGCAGGCGGATGTCTCGGGTTTTTACTATGATGGGCCTGGCATTGGCGTGGAGCGCGCGACGGGCTGGCTGATGACGCGTTTAGCGGCAAGCGAGCGGCGGTTGTATCAGCGGATGGCTTTATATCGCCCAGAATTGATTATTCGCCTTGATATTGATGTCGATACCGCCTTTTCGCGCAAACCTGACCATAGCTATGAAGAGTTAAGGGATAAAATTGCCGTCATGGTCAAGCTTCATTACAACGGCGCCAGAATTCTTGATCTGGACGCTACGGCGCCATATGGCGAAGTGCTGGGAAAAGCGCTGGATGCCATTTCTTCCGTTGCGGGAGCCTCTCAACGTAGGGATAAAGCCAGCTCATAGGGATATGAAAGTACATCATGCCAGTAAAAATCCAGGCAATTGATCTGCCGGCATCATCTTAAGCCAGGCATTAGCAGGCCACCACGACCGTAACATGCAAAAATCCTATGTTACTCAATCGTCATGGGATAATTCAGTTTGCTTGCGAGCGATGCTGCCCATGGTTGACCCCTGGGCAGCATGACGGCGGCGTTGCCTTGGTATCAATTTTTCAGTTCGGCAAAGGCCTGAATAATTGTGTCGATTTGTTGTTCACTGTGCGCCGCATTGACGCTGCAGCGTAATAGCGTAACGCCTGCCGGCGCTGCCGGCGGCAGCACGAGGTTGACATAAACCCCCTTGGCTATCAGGTCGCGCCAGAAACGTATACCCTCTTCTTTCGAGCCAATCATGACGGGAACAACCGGGCTGATATGGGAGCCCAGCTCGTAGCCGAGCTTGGCAAGACCTTGATAGAGTCTATGAGCGTTGCTCCAGAGTTTTTCACGTAGCTCTGGTTGTTGCGCAATGGTTCTTAAAGAGGAGCGCACGGAGGCGATGCTTGATGGCGATGGCGAAGCGGTAAAGATGTAGGGGCGGCTGCTGTAGCGTAGAACTTCCATGGCTTTGGCGCCGACGGCAAACCCGCCGATAGAGGCCAAGCTCTTGCTAAAGGTGCCCAGGACAATATCGACATCTTTTTCAACGCCCACCGCTTGAGCAAGGCCTCGGCCCGTAGCGCCCATCACACCAAAAGAATGCGCCTCATCCACAAGTAAATAACCGCCAAGGCGTCGCTTGATATCGGCAATTTCGACCAGCGGAGCAACATCGCCCAGCATGCTATAAATACCTTCAACGATAATTATCGCGCTTTGCGCACGCTCGCCCAGGCGCACCATGCGACGCTCCAGATCTTGGGCATCATTGTGGCGGAAACGGATAATTTGGGCGCCGCCTAGAGCACAAGCGTCATAGATACTTGCATGGCAGTCTGCGTCTAGCAATACGACGGCGCTGGGATCGGCCAGCGTGCTGATTACGCCTAGGTTAGCGGTGTAGCCAGTAGAGAATACGATGGCGGTAGGCCGGTCAAAAAAAGCGGCTAACTCTTGCTCTAAAGCCAGGTGCGAGCCATAGCTACCGTTAGCCATGCGTGACCCGGTAGTGCCGGTGCCCTGGGCTGCTAATGCGGCCTGGCCATCCGCAATGGCTTGAGCGTTAAAGGTTAAGCCTAGGTAATTATTTGTGCCCGCCAGAACAATCTTTTGATTGCCAATGCGTCCTTCGGTTGCCGAGTAGATCTCATCAAAGCAGATGCCAACCGGGTTTAAGCCGGAGCTTTGGAACTGCTCCCGTGCGTTGGCAAGGCGGGCGAATTTATCATAAAGACCCATTGGTGCTCTCCAAGTGTGGGAGTAAGGCATCCAACAACTGCTCCGGTGTTCTGACATTCAATAAGATATTTATAGGAATCGAAATATCTAATTTATCTTCTAACATCATTAACAGGCTCATCACTTTTATGGACTCCAGGCCAAGGTCATTGACGAGATCACTATCTGGCTTTATTTCTTGAACGCCTACGACCATACCCTGTAAGCATTCAAGGATGTAATCCATCACCATTTCACGATTTTGCATAGGAACTTTGACCCACCTATATATTTAAAATAATCAATATTGCCCTTCACCTAGCGCGCGTTCCAAACTCATCTTGGGAAACCAGTTAATATCTTCGGACACGCTTTTATTGCTTGCAGACCAGTCCTGATGTGTTAATTCGCGGATTTTGCTGGGGGTTAGCATCGGTTCTTTTTTGGCTAAACGGTTTGATAGCATGCCGATACCGGCAATAAATTTTAGCAAAGGTAAAGGAATGCCAATTAACCGCACCGTCCCCTTACGCACCGCGGCGCCTATTTCTTGTAAACGCGTCCAATTATATCCACCAGGAACACCGTCGCACAGTTCATAGGGACGCGCCGCCGGCTGGTCGACCATTAACCATTGGCTAACGGCCTGGGCTAAATCGCTCACATGCAGGAACGATAGCCGTGCTTCCGGCGCGCCAAGTCGAGGAAGGACACCGCGTAAGAGCCAGCTAAACAAGGGTTTTAACTCTTTATCCCCTGGCCCATAAACCGCCGTCGGGCGAAAAATTCCCAGGGAAATATCTGAGGCCATGGCCAGTAATTGCTGTTCGGCAACATATTTTGAATTTGCGTACCAAGACAGTTCAGGATGACGGGCGGCAAGTGAAGACATGAACAAGAAACGCTTGCAGCTACCGCTTTCTTTGGCGGCCTGCATGAGGCGCAAGCTACCCGTCACATTGCAGCGGGTAAAAACGTCTTCGCTGTGACCGCGCACTTGACCCGCGCAATGGACGACGTAGTCAGCGCCGCGAAGCAGCTCCGAGAGCGAGTTCTGATCTTCTAGCGCACCATGAACCCAGGCTAGATCGTGGGTTGAGGCGTTACGTGCGCTTCTGGTTAAAGCCCGCACGGTGAAACCGCGCGCGAGCAAATTTTTGACGATATGCTTACCGATAAAACCTGTCACACCCGTCACTGCGACCGTTCTTGTCATTGCGCATAACCTACTAACCGAATCTGAAAGCTTAATGTAAGCTTAATTATTATGTAACTTAACGCTTCTTAAATGGTTAGTTGCAACTTTACGTGCGGTTCTGGTTGAAGTCCGCACGGTAAAAAACAAGAACGCGCAAAAATTCGACGATGGGCTTACCGACAAAACCCATCACACCGGCAAAAAGACGGCCGTTCTTCTCATTGCGCATAACCTAACTGTATCTGCGGACCGATTAATGCGGAAAGATAACGCTTCTTAGCCTCGGCACGCGCAGGTTTCCCTGAGGAGGTACGCGGAATGCTATGCGGTGGCAGCAGTTCAATATCTACCGCAATGCCAAACTCACTTTGAATGCGTGCAGTCAAGGAGTGGACGATTTGCTCCCGACGCTCTTGAGAGTTAACCCTGCACTGGATCTGCAAAATAATCTTGGCGCCCTCGTCGTGCTCTTGAGTGGTGACGAAGGCGATAGCATCACCCGAGCGGATTTCCGGCTCTGATTCCGCAACATATTCAATATCTTGAGGCCAAATATTTCGGCCACGGATAATAATCAGATCTTTTTTGCGGCCCGTTACGTACAGATTGCCATCCAGAACGTAACCTAAGTCACCGGTATCCATCCATCCGGTAGCCTGAATTTGTTGTTGTGAAGCAACATCCCGGAAATATCCGCTCATTAAGCTGGGGCCGGAAATGTAGATGCGCCCCACTTCGCGCTCTAACAGCGGTGTTCCGGTATCACTACGAATTTCAATACGATGGTTGGGAAGCGCCTTGCCGCAATTGACAAAAGTAGCAATGGCTCGGGTATTTTTGGTAGGGGCCACCGCTTTACCTTCGTACTCCAAAATATCGCGGTCAACTTCGTTGACCCGCGAGCCTGACGCCTCTTGGAAAAAGCTTACCGCGAGCGTGTTCTCGGCTAAACCATAACAGGACATAAAAGCCTTGCTATTAAAGTGAATTTTGCTGAAATGCTCGCCGAACTGACTGAGCAGCTCCGCGGGAATGGGTTCAGCCCCCACCCCAGCCACACGCCAGCTAGAGAGATTCAGTTCGGCCAGTTCCTTGTCATTACTGCGACGTAAGCATAATTCGTAGCCAAATGGCGGAGCAACGGACACGGTGCCACGGTTTTTACTGATCAGCTTTAACCACTGCATCGGACGCATTGCAAAATCTTGGGTGCGTAAATAGTCAACGGATAACTGGGTTGCCATAGGCGTAAGCACAAAACCGACCAGCCCCATGTCATGGTAGAAAGGTAACCAAGAAACGCAACGGTCGCCAGCGCGTAATTTGATACCGTCATGGCTGATAGCCTGCAGGTTAGCCATAACAGAACGCTGGGTAATTATTACGCCGCGAGGAAAACGGGTGCTACCAGAGGTATATTGGAGATAGGCAATATCGTCTGGTGACGGTGGTTGCAGTTCAACATCCATCTCCGGCAGCGCATTTAAATCTGCATGGCTAAGGATGTGCGTAGGCGGCGCATCATCGTTGGCAGAGCTAAGTAGCGGCAGCCACTCATCACTGATGATAATAGCCGCGGGCTTACAGCTGCGTAATAGACCCTGGAGTTTGTCGCTATAGGAAGCAAGCTGCCCCACACCCATAGGAATGGCCAGCGGCACCGCGACCAGGCCAGCATACTGGCAGGCAAAAAATGCTTCTACGAAACCGACGCTCGTTTCAGCGATCAGCGCAACGCGGTCGCCTTTGCTAAGGTTCAGTGACAACAGGCGCCGCGCCCCCATGATCGCGCGACGTCTTAGCATGCGATATTCCAGCGCGGCCAGGAGCTGATTACGTCGATCATAGAAATTCATGCCTGTGCTGCCCTGAGCGGCATAGTCTAATGCCTCCACCAGAGTCGGGAAATCCGCATAGCGCATGGGAAGAGCGTGGGTAGAGCTTGTTTCAGACATATACAATACAGCCATAGATTTAACTCAATAAATAGTACCGGCAACCACTGATGTGAGAGCTATTGTTTTTGTAAAAATTTGTATGACAATATTTATTGTTTTTACATTTTTTATCGTCCATAGGTATAATATTTATCAGTTTATTCCAAATTGGTCTAAACTAAAGATAAAACTAGCGGCTGACATTACCGGCTTATAGCTGAATCCCGCATTTTTCATTAATTTTCTGCGGGCAGAATGGTCTTCTTCGATTAGCTTAACGCTCAGTAAAGATCTACAATAACAGCTAGATACATCCAAGCTTGTCCAGTCCGCCAATAAGTTATATCTCCCAGCCCCTTCTGATCCGGTTTCATCGGTAATGCCTTGATTCAGCAAGTTGGTCGCTATCGGCAAACGGGGATCGATTGCTATTGGTCGTGGCTTTAAAAACCTGGACGCATGCGCCCGCCGCCCCTGACGGTACAAACTCTGCGCGCCCGCTTTAGGCTTTCATCCAAAAACGGCACCGCGTAAGCCCCATATCAACCACGCCGACAGTATCGGTCAGTGCTGCTAACGCCTAGTCGCGAAACTCAATCATGTATTAATTACGCGGATGATGTTTACACCTGTGGATTTTGTCATGGATTACCTCTGTTAATAAGCTTGCCACACTTAACAACACGTAACAGCATGCCGGTCAAATCTAGGTAGAGCGATATACCTTATTTTAAGACACACCTACTGTCTAGGTTTTAACGGGGCTCACCCATAAAATGTTGTGGTTTTTCCGTGAAAAAAGCATTAAGTGGTAAAAGATATTAACGCTTATCTAGATAAAGTCAGTAAACTAACGAGCATGTTGGGGGGCTCGCTAGGGCTGCGCTTAATCATGCGCAGCATAATATGTCTAAACGCGCGATGACATATACTCGGCATCACCTTTTTTTAACAGGTCCCGAGGCGCAAAATCAAAGTATACCAGGGCTTCATTTTGCCTAGACCTAGCTTAGGTAATAATGGCTTTCTCTTGTCCCACAGTGGTTGGGTAAGAGCCAATAGATCGCAGACTGGCTAATATAGGCTTGTTTATTGTTTTTTTTCAGTAATTTTATGGATTTAAGAAAGTCTATGATTCGCATTGAAAAAGTCATGGATAAGCGGGAGCTCAATGCATTCATCGCTTTTCCTTCTTCACTCTATCGCGATGATCCTAATTGGATTGATCCGTTGTATCTAGAGCGTGCAGAGCATCTTTCCAAGAAAAACCCCAGTGCTGGGCATATTGAATGGCAGGCATGGGTAGCCAAAAAAGAGGATAAGATTGTCGGGCGGATCACGGCACAAATTGACACCTTGCATCGCGAGCTTTATGGCGATGAGACGGGACACTTTGGGATGATCGATGCCATCGATGATCCGGAGGTATTTAGTGCTCTATTTACTGCCGCGGAAGACTGGTTAAAGTCTAAAGGGGCGCATAAAATCACCGGGCCTTTTAGTCTAAATATTAACCAAGAAAGCGGCCTGCTGCTTGATGGCTTTGATACGCCTCCGTCTACCATGATGACGCACGGTAAGCCTTATTATGCCGCTGGTGTCGAGCAGCAAGGATATACACCAGGAATAGATTTGCTGGCCTACTGGATGCGCCGAACAGACCTGCATTTTTCCCCTTCATTAACCAAGCTTATGGCGCAGGTGCGAAAAAAGGTCACCATTCGCCGTATCAATCGTAAGCAGTTTAGCGAGGAAATGCAGATTCTGCGGCAGATTTTCAACTCTGGCTGGCAGAATAACTGGGGATTTGTCCCCTTTACTGAGCATGAATTTGCCACCATGGGTGAGCAACTAAAGTTCTTAGTGCCGGACGACATGATTTATATTGCTGAAATAGATAGCCGCCCTTGTGCCTTTATTGTTGGTTTGCCAAATATTAACGAAGCTATCGCGGATTTAAATGGACGTTTATTTCCCTTTGGCTGGGCAAAGCTGCTATGGCGTCTGAAAGTGAGTGGTGTGCGTACCGCCAGAGTACCTTTGATGGGGGTTCGCCAAGAGTATCAATTTAGTCGTATGGGGCCGGTTATCGCGCTACTGTTAATAGAAGCGTTACGAGATCCCTTTGCTAAGCGGAATATAGATGCCTTGGAGATGTCTTGGATCCTAGAGTCTAATACCGGGATGCGTACGATCTTGGAGCGGATCGGTGCGATTCCCTATAAACGTTATCGTTTGTACGAAAAGCAGCTCTAGCCAGGCGTATATAATTCGCTTGGTGTTTCAAGTCATCGAGATGATGCTAAGGCTGTGCATAAAGAGTGAAACGCCTTGGCTATGCTGTCTTTGGCTAATTGTCAGTCCGCGCTGCCGAGTGAACGATGATTTAGTGGTTTATATGGAATGGTTTCGATCGCTAAAAAGTAGAAAACTTAACCGTTTATTAGCTGGGGGCTAGAGATCACATTTATGTGTTATAAGAGCAAATTGTTATGCCATTTGAAAAGAAGCGCGGAAAAAAACGATTAATCAACAGTATACATAATTCGTTAGCTGGACTTGTTAATGCTTTGCTGACAGAAGATGCTTTTCGCCAACTGTTTGTTATTGACTCAATATTACTGATCATTGCATTCTTTTTGGACATTACGAAGATAGAGCGGTTATTGTTGATCTCCAGTTGTTTTCTTTTACTGGTGGTTGAGTTGCTTAACACCGCGATTGAAACCGTGGTAGACCGTATTTCCTTAGATATCCATCCCTTATCAAAACGAGCAAAGGATTTAGGTGGTGCGGCGCAGTTAGTAACCGTTGTGATGACTATAATAATTTGGTTGGTTATTATATTTTAATGATCAGCTGGCTGACATTAGGCCAAAGCAAAGGGCGCGCTGGTAAGATCATGTCGTCTCATCAAGAAGTTTGTTCACCAAGGCGATCACCTGATGCACTTCTTCCTGAGTCAGGGCACCATCTTTTGCCCACTGGACGCGCCCGTCTTTATCCAGCACCACAATGGTTGAACTCTCTTCGTTCAGTTGCCAGGCTTTACGAACCAGACCATTGCTGTCGATGATAAATTGTGCCCAAGGGTAATGCTTTTTGTTTTTCTCGATTTTGCCCCTTACAAACATACCAGAACCTGGAATCGCATCGTCGGTGTTGACGATGGTGGTGGGTTGAAAGCGGTCAGTCGGAAAATTTGCGGCCTCAACGGCTTTAATCAGCATCGAATTTTTCTTTTTTGCGGAAGTCCGCCCGGCGATATGCTGCACGACGCGAACTTTTCCTGCCAACTGCGCACTATTCCAGTTTGTATAGCTAAATTCATTATTTTCAAGAACTAACTCTCCGCGATCCACAATATCTACCGGCGTGACACGTTGACCGTCGACAAGGTTATGCGCTGATGCCATCAATGGGAACAGAAAAAATGAAATGACCAGTATTCTACGCAACATCATGATATTCCTTTTTTACCCCCCAATTAACCGGCTGGCCCATTTACAATGGATAACGGGCGAGGAACAACTCCAGACGCTGGCGAATATTTATATCCAACAATGTAGGCTCATCATACGGCTTTCGCCCCGACAGCTTATCCGCCACCATCTCGTCATGCCGATCGCCCATTAATCCATTAATATTAGCTAAAAATCGAGATATCTGGTAGGCATCCTGGTTGTTCGGATCAATAGATCTCAACGTGTCATAATAAGACACTTGCTGACTAATAATTTTACGCACATTATGGAATTCTGTTCCTGTTAGCCTCGGCTTGGCCATTAGCGCCCCTAGCGCTCGCATTTGCCCTTGACGATACGCAATAAACCCACTCTCCCTATCTAGGCGGGTATGACGTAAAGCATAATGCACCAGCATCCAAACCGGTAGGCTGAGATAGAAACATAAAATTTGGCCGTAGAAGGTAAGAAGACCTTTTTTTTCGTTACGAAAAGCATCTTGAAAGTGGCCAAGAAACACGGTCGTTTGGCGAAACCAAAGATTAGCCTCATGTTTTTTACTATAGAGTCGTTGGGCGAAGCGTAGATGCTTATAGCGTGAGCGTATATATTTGTATTGCATTCGCTCTGTTGTAGATAATTTTTTCCCTTTTAACAACTTATGCACTAAGCGCAGCAACTCTATGCGGGTAAATCCTTCCTCCCAAAACTGCAAACATAAGGCATAGTAGTTCCGAATATTTTCTTGGGAGCATTGTAAATCGATAACCTGCGGTAGATGGGTCTGCTCATCAATGATGTCATCTTCGTCTACCGCTGTGAATAATAACTGCACCGTTTCTGAGGGGAACTTTTTCCATTGGTTACTACTTATCATTTGTTACTCTCTATGGGTACACTAAATCCGAGTAAATAGCGGTGACGGTAAGCCCATAAAGTAGGTATGAGAGACAACAGCACATCTAAACATTGCCCGCCGAAATAAGCGTAAGCCGACCCTAGCACACCAAAAGCATGAGACAGCGCGACCAGAAGCACGATATAGAAAGCTGAAGCAAGCGTCTGCGCAATTAAGGAAGCCCGCTGCTTACCCGCCATAAACAATAAGGATTCTTGAGGGAAGCCCAGCATGGATACAACAATAGCACACAGCATAATTTCTATCAAATCATATGCTTGCAAGTAATTATTGCCAAAAACAACTGAAATTAAAGGCTTACCTACAACCACCACGATAAGCGCAACAAGTATACCTATGCCGCCGGCTAAGATTGCGGATCTCAGTCCCAGTAGCCATGGCCTTTTAGTGCGTGGGTCTAAGCGCATAATCTCAGGATAAAAACTTTTTTCCAGCAACTTAGCCGGCGTTCCCGCCGCATCAAAAAAAGTCATCGCGATTTTGAACAATCCTGCGGCCGCCGGCCCTAAGATAATACCCACTAAGACCGTACTACACGAGTTACGAGCCGCCCAAATAGAATGCGCAATATTTGTTGTCCAAACAAAGTTCCAAGCGCCCTTTATTTGACGCGCCGCCTCAAATAAGCTTGGCCGTAGAGCGTTATGAATATTCCTGCGGCGCAATTCACGTGCGGCAAACCACCAAAACAGCGTCCCACCAATTAAATTAGAGGCATACCACGCGATAACAAAACCGGCAAAACCAAAATGGCCAAAATAGGCAATGACGCTTCCAACCGCCAGTAAGAACGGCTTAACGGCTTGCTGAATAGCAATCAGATCAAAACGGTCAACCGCCCGTAAAATGCCCGTAGGGGTAGACGATGTCATGGACGGAATTAATGTGCAATAAAGCAACGCGAGCCAAAAGCTTTTCGCATCAAGCCCTAGAGATTGAGAAAGCAGTGGGAGCAGTAACATTCCTCCAATCACTGCAACCGCTCCGCTTGCGATGTCCAAGCCGAAAGAAAATGAAACCACATCACGGAATCGCCGCACGTTTTGGCTCGCCAATGCCGGCGTACCAAATTGCACCACGAATTGCCACGTCTGGAACTTGATAAAGTCACTGATCGCTTTTGTATACGATTGAATGACGATGAGTACCCCAAACATCTCGGGTGACATGCCCTTACCCGCACAAGAAAGCGCAAGTAAACCAAGTAAGGCGCTGGCCACATTTCCAGAGCCCAAATAGGCGGAGTTACGTATGATAGTACGGAAGGCACCATCGGAAAACCAATGCTTCATGGTAAAAACCAGCCATATTAGCCAGGGTCAGTTATCAATAATTCAGCAGGGATAAGCCAACACGGGAGGGAATCAGGATAAACCAAATCCCATCCGACCTAAAGACTTTTGATCCTGGCCAGCATTAATGGACACTGTTTGAGGGGCAGTCCGGCAGTCCATAGCCGAACGCCACAGTCCACAGTGCGGGGTAAAAATTCTGTGCTTGTGCTTATGACAGAAAGCGCTTACGCTTCAGAAAGACTGTACTATGGGCGTTATATGTATGATCAACCGTACTTAGCGAGATTGTCCGGATATATAAGCCGGTTGCACGCTTACTCATCGCCTATCGAGGGGTGAACAGCCGTTATTGAACAGATATTCTCTATACTTTCTTGGCCATGTGGGATGTCAGCAACATATGTACTTGATTGAGCGCTACATCATGGCCGAGACTCGCCGGTTAGTGATGCTCATCGTGGGTTTCCTAATCTTTATTTTTGCTAGTTATTCAGCCCAACGCTATCTGACCGATGCGGCCAATGGCACATTGGCCTTGCAAGCCGTATTTGATATTGTTTGCTACAAAGTGCTGATTGCATTGGAGATGCTGCTACCGGTTGGGCTTTATGTTTCCGTCGCCATTGCTCTCGGCCAGCTTTATAACGACTCGGAAATAACCGCCATTTTTGCCTCTGGGGCCAGTCCCTTACGACTTTATAAAGCCGTTCTGATCCTTGCTATTCCTCTGGGCATACTGGTAACGGTACTGTCCATGTACGGCAGGCCTTGGGCGTACGCACAAATTTATCTGTTAAAACAGCAATCACAATCCGAACTGGATGTCAGTCATTTACTAGCAAAAAAGTTTAATATTAATGATAGCGGCAGAATGATCCTGGCCGGGCATATCGACTCAACCTCTAACCGTCTGTCCGACGCACTGATTTATACGCTCTCCGGCAACAATACCTCCGTATACCGAGCCCACTCGGTAGAGGTGGTTGATCCTTCGCCCACCACTCCCTCGGTCATGATGCACTCAGGAACGGCTTACAGGCTAGACCATAAAGGTACCGAAGACCAAGAGCAGATATATACCAATCTTAAACTGCATCTTAAGCCGCTCGCTCAGGACATTGATGTCAAGAGTAAGTCGGCATCAACCGCGGAGTTATCACGTTCCTCCGATTCTGCCGATATCGCGGAACTGCAATGGCGGGAAAGTCGCGGTATAACCGCTATTTTATTGGCGCTACTGGCCATCCCCTTAAGCCGCACCAAACCACGCCAAGGTCGCTTTGCAACGCTACTCCCCTTGGCTATCTTGTTTACCGTCATTTTTTATGGCGGTAACATCTGTCGCACATTGGTCGCCAATAGTACCCTCCCCGCCATCCCTGGCATATGGTCAGTCCCCTTACTCATGTCGATTGGGGTATTGCTTTTGATCGCTCGCGAATATTCATTACTGCAGAAATTATTTCGATGAACATTTTCAGTCGTTATTTGATACGTAACGTCTTTATAGGTTTCGCCGCCGCCGCCGGATTATTAATCCCCCTGTTCACCACCTTCGACTTTATCAACGAGCTTGATGACGTAAGCACCAACGGATACCGTTGGACACAGGCTCTTTTGGTGGTATTAATGACATTGCCTAGATACCTAATCGATCTGGGCCCTTTTATTGCATTACTCGGCGGGATCGTGGGGCTGGGCCAACTTTCAAAAAGTCTTGAATTAACAGCGATGCGCACCGCCGGCTTTTCGATTTTTAGAATTTCCTTGGCCATTTTACTTTCAGGTCTGATATTAACCCTGTCATTAGGCGCGCTCGATGAGTGGGTTGCTTCCCCCCTGCAGCAACGCGCGTCGCAGCTTAAGGCCGTCGCCGTCGCTCAGGCCGATACGACCGTTAGCCGAGCTAACGCCCTGTGGGCCAGACGAAACGATGAATTTGTCACGGTAAATACTTTAGATGAACATGATCAACCTATAGGGATTGAGATATTTCACTACAAGCCGGATCTTTCTCTGGCTTCCTACATTTATGCGGAAAAGGCCACCATTCTTGATAATGGCATGTGGATTCTACATGGCGTCCATCAAAAAAACTGGTCGAATGGGAAAGAGACGGTGGCAACGCTGGATAGTTTGCAATGGCAATCCATCTTCATGGATATGAGCCTGAAAGAGCTGACCATTCCCCGTGATAGCTTTTCCATTAAGCAGCTCAACCACTACATTAAATACCTACAAAATACCGATCAGCCCAGCCGCGAGTACCAGCTCGCCTTATGGCAAAAACTGGGACGGCCGATTTTAATCTTGGCAATGATTTCACTGGCCATCCCATTTACCTTTAGCATGCCCCGTGCGCCAGGTTTGGGAAGCCGTTTAGCCGTTGGCGTCATTGTCGGACTTCTCACGTACATCAGCGACCAAATCATCGTTAACCTAGGATTGTTATTTTCCCTAAATGCCCAGCTAACGGCGCTTATCCCGCCGACTTTTCTCCTGATTATAGCCTTGGCACTGGTCTATCGATTTAATCGACAGCACTAGCAAAGCCCCGCCTTCGAACCATCGCGGCGACGGATCACCCGGTCTTCGCACGGCCGCGGGTACGCCGCCTCACGCTGTGCCGGTCACCATCTTGACAAAATTATCCCGCAAAAGATCCTGCGCCGCAGGATTCCAGGCCAGCCCCACCTGCCAGCGGGTGTAATTCCCGGTGAGCCGTATAAGCCTCAGGCCGGCGGGCAAAATATGGCTGACGCCGGCGGGCAGTAATGCCACGCCGTTTCCGGCCGCGACCAACGCCAGCAAGGTTTGAATATCGTCAGCGGCGCAGACTACTCTGGCGCTCAGGTGGCGCTCTTGGAGAAAACTGGACGTCTGTGCGACCAGGCCATGTCCACGGTGTGGAGCGATCTGCAGAAGCTGATGCGCCCGAAGCACCGACGGGATGTCTTCCGGGTCCGCGCGCAGCTCACAAGAGGTGACCAGGACCAGCCGCTCTTCCATCAGAACCTTGGTTTTCAAGGTTTCAGGCGCCGGCAGACGGATAAATCCGGCCTGGAGTTGCCCGGCCAATAGCATGCGGCACTGCATGTCGGAAGGCAGATCGTTCAGAGCAACGTCGACATCCGGAAACCGCTCACGAAAAGCGCTCACGTGCGCCGGGGCAAGCTGAAATGACGAGATGCCAAATCCCAGCGCCAGCTTGCCCGCCCCCCCGCTCTGCACCTTGCTCACGTATTCCCGAAACTCATCATGCTGTTTGAGTAATTCCTCGGCTCTGGCGTAAAGCTGCCGGCCGGCGACGGTGAGCGCGGTTCCCTGGCGACCACGCTGAAACAGCGTAATGCCGACCAGGTGTTCCAGGGTCTGGATCTGCTTGGTCAGGGCGGGTTGTGTCAGGCACAGAACTTCCGCAGCGGAGCGATAACGTCCCTGCTGAGCCAAGGTAACGAAAGCACGCAACAGCCTTATATCCATTCCCGTTGGTTATCACATCCCGAAAAAAGGTGATTATACAGTTTCGCATCTGTCTGATGAAATTGACACCGGTTTCCAGTGAGGAGAGAGAGAGTATGAACCAGGGCCTTCGCGTTGCCACCGTCCAGTTCCGCCACCGGGCCAGTGACAAGCAGTTTAATCTTTCGGTGATGTAGGCATTTATTCATCAGGCGGGTCGTCAGGGCATCAAGATTCTGGCTTTCCCCGAAATGTGTATTACCGGCTACTGGCACGTTCCCGACCTCACCACCCGGGACGTGACGGCGCTGGCGGAGCGGATCGACGGCAGCCCGTCGCTGGCGCGCATCACTTTACTGGCAAAAAAGTATGCGATGGCGATAGGCGCGGGGCTGATCGAGCAGGATATCAACGGACTGCTGTATAATGCTTATGCGATATGTATGCCGGACGGCCAGGTACATGTGCATCGCAAGCTGCACGCGTTTGAGCACCCGGACTTCGTCAGGGGGGACCGTTTTACCGTATTTGACACCCCGTGGGGGGTACGGGTCGGCATACTGATTTGCTGGGACAATAATCTGGTTGAGAACGTGCGCGCCACGGCGCTGCTGGGCGCGGATATCCTGGTGGCGCCGCACCAGACGGGTGGGACCCACTCACGCAGCCCGTATGGCATGAAGCCCATACCAGTGACGCTTTGGGAAAACCGGCATAACGATCCGGTAGCCCTGGAGGCGGCGTTTCATGGCGATAGCGGGCGCGGCTGGCTGATGCGCTGGCTGCCCGCCAGAGCCCATGACAATGGTCTATTTATCCTATTCAGCAACGGCGTCGGCCTGGATAACGGCGAGATCCGCACTGGTAACGCCATGGTTCTCGATCCCTATGGCCGCATCATTGCGGAAACCGGCGCGTTTGACGATACGCTGGTAACGGCCGATCTCGATTTGGACCTCCTGGCCATGTCGACCGGCCGAAGATGGATCCACGGCCGTCGACCCGAGCTGTATGGTATTTTATGTGAACCCCAGGGTTATGAACGCGATGCCCGCAACGCAAGGTTCTCTACGGATATACCCGTGTTCGGCAAAAACCCGGGCTAGCGTTTTATCGGCAGGCGTTGCGCTCGGGCATAGCGGGTCGGCGCCATGCCGACATGACGCGAGAAGGCCACGCTGAACGTACTTGCCGAACTGTAGCCGACGCGCACCGCGATTTCGGCCATGCTGCCCTCATCGCGCCGCAGCAGGTCTTTGGCGATTGCCATGCGCCAGGTAAGCAAGTATTCAATGGGCGCCACGCCCACGGCGCGGCCAAAACGCTCGAAAAACGCCGAGCGTGAAAGCGCCGCTTCCTTCGCCAGCGCCGCTACCGTCCAAGCGTACGTCGGACGCTCATGCATGGCTCGAATTGCGGCCGCGAGGCGGCCGTCGGCCAGCCCATGCACCAGCCCCGGCGACGCCGCGGTCCCCGCCGTCGAGCGTAGCGCCTCAATAAGCAGCACTTCCATCAAGCGTACCAGCACAACCTCGCGCGCGGGCCGCTGCCCGCGGGTCTCCTCGCCCACGAGTTGCACCAGGGTGGCCAGCCGGGGCTCGCCGCGCACATGCATTATCTTTGGCAACAGCGAGACCAGTAAGGCCGCGTCCGGTGAGCCGAAGCTGCAGTGCCCCGCCAGCATGCGAAAGTCGATGGACCCATCCTGGCGGCCAATCCTGAATTGTCCCAACCCGAGTGCGACGGGCGGTGTTTCGTCATTTTCTGCCGGCTCAAGGCTGGACATCGCGACGCCGTAGACCGAAGGAATAAGCACGAAGTCACCCGCTTGCAGCGCGAGCGGCGCATGCCCATCGACCGCAAGACGGCACGCCCCTTCGAGGATCACACAGTAGAAAGGCTGCCCGGCGTCCGAACGACGGATGGCCCAAGGTCCCGCGCCGACCACGCTCTTGGAGAATCCGGCCCCCGGCTGCAGCAACGTGACCACCTCGGCAAGCGGATCGATCATACCGTACTCCTGCAGATGAAATATGGACTTTTGATTGTAGTGAGTACGGCATCTGCGGTCTATCATTTAAACACCACCAGACACCCTGTAAGGCATTTTGATGAAGACAATATTGATCACCGGCTGCTCGTCCGGCTTCGGCCTCGACATTGCTCGCCATTTCCTCGATCGCGGCTGGCAAGTGGTTGCCACTATGCGCACGCCGCGCGCTGACCTCCTGCCGCCTGGCGAGCGCCTGCGCGTGCTGGCCCTCGACGTGACCGATCCGCTGAGCATTCACCGGGCCGTGGAGGCGGCCGGGCCGATTGACGTACTCGTCAATAATGCGGGCATCGGCGCGGCGGCGCCCTTTGAGTGCATGTCGATGGCGTCGGCGCACGAGGTCTTTGAGACCAATACCTTCGGCACCATGGCCGTGACGCAGGCGATACTGCCTCAGTTTCGACAACGCGGCGCGGGCGTGGTGATCAACGTCACGTCGAGCGTGACCTTCAAGGCCCTGCCGCTGCTTAGCGTTTATCGCGCGAGTAAAGCGGCGGTAAACGCGTTCACCGAGTCGCTGGCCGCGGAGGTGGAACCCTTCGGCGTACGCGTGCGTTTGGTACTGCCGGGCCGGGCCCCCGAAACCCGCTTCGGCGAGAACGCCCGGTCCCATATGGCGGGTCTGGATCACCAAGCCTACGCCGAGCTGGTAAAGAGTGTCTTCGCCTCCTTCGGTGAGTCAGGCCCGGTCACCTACTCGCAGGATGTGGCACAGGCGGTATGGCGCGCGGCGACCGACCCGGATTCCCCAATGCACCTCCCGGCCGGTGAGGACGCCGAGGCATGGGCCGCCGAACGGCCATGACGTCGGGACGGAGCACAATATGCGGCCCGGCATCAGCGCGCGGTGCATGACGCGGGTTGGCGTATCCGTATGTTGCGCCGATTGACCAACGCCAGCGTGATCGCCAGCAGCGTTAATACAATTATGGCCACACCGTAAATTGTGGCCGTCGCCAGCAAGCCGGTGCGCCGTACCAGATAGCCGGCGGCGATGGCCGGCAGGCTATTGGCGAGATAACACTCGATATAAAACGCGGCCATCAGGCCGGCCCGCTCGGTGGGTGCCGCCAGCGTCATGACCGTCCGTAACGCGCCAAGGAACCCCGCGCCGAATCCCACCCCGGCCAGCACCGAGCCGGCCAGCAGTATCGGCGCCAAACCGCTATGCACCCCCAGCAGGATCGCCAGCACGCCCAGCGCCAGCATCACGCCGCCCGCCATCAACGCAAAAAAGGCGGGGCGTCCCCGCGCCGCCATAATCGCCACGGCGCCGCTGAGCGTCAGCGCGGCTACCGCCAGGCCGCCTAACCAGACGGAGGAGGAGTGGGTCACCTGGGCAATTAGCGACGGCATTAACGAAAGATAAAAACCGCCCAGCATCCAGATGGCGACGTTGATCGGCGTCACCGCCAGCAGGGCGGCACGGGCTTGTGGGGGAATCACGATATTGGGGCGCAGCGAGGCGAATGCCCCCGGACGGCGCGTGCCCGTTTCAGGAGTACACCATGTCAGCCCCGTCTCGGCTATAAACGCCACCAGCAACAGGGCATACACCATGTGCAGCGGCGCGGGCGCGAATCGCAGCAGCGCGCTGGCGCCCAGCGCGCCCAGCGCCATGCCGACCATGGGCGCGATGCTGTTGGTTAACGCGCCGCGTTCATGATGCAGGTCCAGCAACGCCGCCCCGATGGACGCCGCCGCGAGTCCGGTGGCCGCCCCCTGCAGAATGCGTGCGGCGATAAGCCATCCGGGGCCGACGGCACAGAGAAAGGTCGCCATGGCCAGCAGCTCCAATAACAGCGCCAGACTAATCACCGGACGCCGGCCGGCATAATCGGAAAGCGCGCCGGCGCTTAGCAAGGAGACCAGCAACGCTAAGGCATAGGCGCTGAAAATCGAGGTCAACAGCATGGGCGAGAAACCCCACGAGGTCTGGTAGAGCCGGTACAGGGGCGTCGGGGCGCTGGAGGCGGCAAAAAAGGTCATCAGCGTGGCGGTATGCACCGCGCTGGCCAACCCCGGAGGGAAACGGCCGGCGGTTGGGGCGGGAAGCATTGATCTCGGCATGGCGATACCCGTATAATAAACGCAATTATTTTGCTTTAAGATATCCTAGAGGATGTTGCCCGCTAACGCAAATACTTTGCGTTAGCGGGCAACATCCCGCAGGCGGCAACCAGCGTTATGACTAAACAGGCAAGGGAGTTATCGGCTATGGCTGACAAAAACGGTGTGCGGCCGGGCGGTCGCAGCGCCCGCATCCAGGCGGCCGTTCACCAGGCGGTGCATCGGTTACAACAACAACCGGACGAACTTACGGTGCCGGCCATCGCCGCCAGTGCCGGCGTGACTCCCTCCACTATCTATCGGCGCTGGGGTGATTTGGCACAGTTATTATCCGATGTTGCGCTTGAGCGGGTGCGCCCGGATGGCGAACCGCGCGATACCGGGTCGTATCGCGGAGATTTACGCGCGTGGCTGGAACAATATATCGATGAAATAGCGACCGACCCGGGCCGGGCCATTATGCGCGATATCCTCGCCTGCCCCACGTCGGAAAACGCCGGTAAATGCGCTGAATTTACCCGCCGGCAGATCGATGTGATCCGCGATCGCGCCCTGACGCGCGGCGAGCCGGTAACGGATAGCGATGCCTTGATTGACGCGGTGGTGGCTCCGCTGCTGTATCGCCTGCTGTTTTCAAACACACCGCCCTCCGCCGGGCATGCGTTTGTCTTGCTTGACCAGATGCTGGACCCGGTATCCCGAGGCAGGTAAGCCGCCGATAATCCGCCGCAACCTATGACGCTTTTTAGCATGGCGCTTTTTAGCACGTCGGCCGATGAGTTATTAACATCCGTAAATTTTGATAAATAGTAGATATCAACAAAAGCGACGGTCCCCAGATAAATACGTAAATTTTGCTCAGCATTGCCAGCAAAATAAATCCGACGCAATACCGTTACTGCTATCGTCATTAAGCGCCATCGCTGCCGTTATTATGCGTTGCCCTTCTATTTTCACGCGGCAGTGTCCCATTGACGCCGCCCCCTTTACGGTAAGATTGATTAATGTGATAAGATCAGACTCGTTAGCCTATTGCGTTACACCTGCGTCCTGCTCAACGAATAAACTTAACATTAAGTATTTATATTTATATATATTTATCACCCCACCAAATAAGAATTATTAACTAAATAAAATTAAT
>JAATGH010000028.1 GCA_015654745.1 Enterobacterales bacterium | reverse complement strand
GCCCCCTTCGCCACATCACGGCGCCCCTACCCGGCCTCGTTGCCCGATGTGTTGGCACAGTTTTCCGGGCATAACTATCTAGAGGATCTCAGTAAACTCAAGCGGTTATTGAGTAACTTAGGGTTTAGCATCCCACCACTGTATAAGCAGTATTCCGAACTTTGCGATACGGGTGGGGTGCAATTTATTGACTTCGGCAGCGATCCGGAATTCAACAACTGTATCGATGGATTGGTGCTCGTCGATCTGACCCGGCTCAAACCTGCCCGCTTCGAAAGGTATATTGGCGTCCATCGACATCATCAGCCCGTGCCCGGCAACATCCCCCCCGCCGCCCCGGTGCTAACGATTAACGTCGACGATAATGCGACCCCGTACGTTGCCCTCCATCAGGCTGGCGGCGGTGGCGATAACCTCACCGAGGCCAATTTCGCGGCTGATGCCCGCCAATAATTCATCATCCACCAATGCGGTAATTCGACGCCAAGCCTCCAGACGATCGCTCAATGGCCGCATCACGCTGTCCACCCCCGCGAGGGTAATGCCGCGCAGGATAAACGGCGCGACGCTGGCAGGCAGGTCCATGCCTTGCGCCAGTCCACAGGCCGCTACGGTGCCTTGATATTGCAACCCGGCGCAAACATTGGCCAACGTATGGCTGCCGACACAATCGATCGCCCCCGCCCACTGCTCTTTCGCTAATGGCCGCCCCGGCGCGGAAAGCAGGCTACGTTCGATAACCGAGACCGCGCCCAATCGACGTAAATGTTCAGCTTCTTGCGGCCGGCCGGTGGACGCTTCCACCTGGAAACCTGACCGCGCGAGAAAAGCGATGGCGAAGCTGCCGACGCCGCCATTGGCACCGGTCACCAGCACCTTGCCTTGATCCGGCGTCACACCATTTTTCTCTAACGCAATGACCGCCAGCATCGCGGTATAGCCCGCGGTGCCAATCGCCATTGACTGCCGCGCGGTCAAACCCGCGGGCAATGGGATCAGCCAGTCGCCGTTAAGCCTGGCCTTTTGTGCCAATCCCCCCCAATGCTTTTCGCCTACTCCCCAACCGTTAAGCAGCACGCTATCGCCTGGTTTAAACGCCGAAGACTGGCTAGATGCCACCACCCCCGCCAAATCGATGCCGGGAACCATGGGAAACGAGCGCACCACCGGCCCTTTGCCGGTAATGGCCAAGCCATCCTTATAGTTCAGCGTGGAATAGTCCACGTCGACCAGGACGTTGCCCGCGGGCAAATGCGCTTCATCCAACGCCTGGCGACCGGCACGGTAGCCTCGTTCATCTTTTTCGATCAAAATTCCGTTAAACATACCGACTCCTCATGGTAATCAATGCAAAAACGCTGACCCACACCCCGGCCGGCGATTCTAACCGCGCAGGGTGCGTAGGCAATAAGCCGCCGTTGGCGTGGCGGTATCCGCCTAGCGCGGTAATCCGGCCAAAAATCCCTGGGCGAAGCAGGCCAGCGGTCGTTCGCTATTGGCCAGCCGGGCGCGCATCACCGCCCCCTCCCAACCAATCCAAAAATATTCCGCCAAGGCATCACAGTCTGCCTGCGGTCCTAGCTGCCCGGCGCCACGGGCCAATTGGAGGCAATGCGCGAGCCGCTGCTGCCAATCGGCGAGGATAGCGCTAAGCTGCTGCCGGTAACTGTCCGGTAGAACGCCGATTTCCTGACCCAGATTGCCCACAAGACAACCCCGTTTAAACTCGTACTTGGCCATCCCGCGTGCGGCGTCATCGACAAACGCCTGGATCCGCGCCAACGGCAGGCGGGTTTCGTCCAGGAGGAATTTATCAAGCTTGCGCACGAAGTAGCGCCCGTAATAATCAATAATTTCCCGGACAAAGGCCTCTTTGCTGGCGAAATAGTAATAGAACGATCCCTTGGGCACGCCAACCCGTTTTAGGATGCCGTCAATGCCCGACGCGGTAAAACCCTGTTCGGTCAGGATGGCGGTGCCACCGCGAATCAACGCCTCCCGGGTATCGGGATGGTGGTGTGGAATTTTCGCTGGACGACCACGTTTTTTAACCAGGATGGGCTCTGTCATAGCCAGAATATAGACCGATCGTCTAAATTAAACAAGAAGGCAATAACCCGTAATGTTGTTATTGCCTTAACAACGCTGGATTAACTGTCCTACTCTGCCATTTTCGCCTGGATGTCGTGCAACCCGCGGCGGATGATCCGGAGGTATTTCGCCGCCAAGGGACCAAAAAACTGGCGGCAGGTTATCGATGCCATTAGCAGTGCGAAGGACAAATGGCGCATAACCTTGGCCTATGACCCCGCACCTTGCGATAGCTCTTCCGGCAGCGGCTGATCCTCACGTTTACGGCGCATAAACCAGGCCGGAATAATAGCCAGGGTAAAAAATACCGCCACGATATAAAAACCATCCTGATAAGCGAATAATTGGGCCTTAGGTATCAGCATGGTTTCCAAATAAGCCATAGATCCGGGATTGACCCCCTGCGGCAGGCGGGTTCCGAACGGATTGCCCCAATGGGAATAAAGCAGCGCCAAGCGGGAAATGGATTCCGCCGCAATGGCGTTGGACGCCGTCAGCGCCTGAGCCAGGGCATCACCATGAAAGATGGTGCGCCGATCGATAATCACAGAGAGAAGATTTACACCGAAGGCGCCGCCCAGTTGCCGCACAAAGTTCAGACTGCCCGACCCCTGCGCCAGCTTATCCGCCGGCAACGCGCGCAACGCGCCGGCATTAAGCGCCGGCAGCATCACCCCCAGGCCGATACGCCCCAGCACCACCCACAGCGCCATCGTCCAGAACGGCGTGTCCACATCCGCCCCGCCGGATAACCAGCTGGAAAAGGCAAAAATGGCCAATCCGGCGATAACCGGCAAATGGGGCGGCAGTCGATCGCTCAGTTGGCCGGCAATAGGAAAAATCAGCCCCAGCACCAGGCCGGAGGGCATCAACAATAAGCCGGATCGGGTCGGCGTATAGCCCTGCACGGTTTGGACAAATAGCGGCACGATATACGTCGAGCCGTAAATGCCGGCGCCCAGCGCAAACGCCACCACGCAGCCGGCGGAAAAACGTGCGTTGGTAAACACCCGCAGGCTAAGCAGCGGCTGTGGCGCGATCAATTCCCACATGATAAACCCGGCGCTGGTCAGCGCCGCGGCGGCAAACATGCCGATGATAAAAAATGAATTCCACCCCTCGCGCTGACCGTTGGACAGCCCGGTGAGCAAGGTGGTCAACGAGCAGATCAGCAGCAAGAATCCCAAGGTGTCAAATCTGCGGCGCGGCGCGGCGGCCAGTTTATCCAGATCGGGCAGGATCACCATCGCCGCCGCCATGCCCGCCACGCAAAACGGCACCACCACCAGAAACACATAACGCCAATCGAACTGATCGACCATCATGCCGCCCACGGTCGGCCCGAGCGCCGGCGCCAGCACCACCCCCACGCCGTAAATACCCATGGCCTTGCCGCGCTGGGCGGCCGGAAACACCTGCGACAATACCACCATCGCCAGCGGCTGAATAATACCGGACGCACTCCCTTGCAGCACCCGGGCCAAAATCACCTCCGCGCCGCTGGTGCTGACAAAACCCAGCAGGCAGCCGGCGATAAAGACCAGCAATGCGCCAACAAAGGCGCGCCGGTACCCGAATCGTTCCAATGCCCAGGCGGTAATCAGCATGGTGGCGGTCATCGAGGCCAGAAAGGCGGTGGAAAGCCATTGCACCTGGTCCTGGCCCAAACCAAAGGCCCCCATAATATCGCGCATGGCCACGTTGACGATGGTCGCGGTGGCGGTAGTGGCGATCGTGCCCAGCATTACCGTGCCGGTGGCCAGCCAGCGGTAGGTCGGTCCAAAACGCTCCGCCTGCGATTCAATCGGTGACATTGATGGCTACCTCAACCATCAGGCCGGGTTTGAGCCGAGGATCGACCCGATCCGCCTTGCCATCAAAGGCAATACGCACCGGCACCCGCTGGGTAATTTTGGTAAAATTACCCGAGGGATTAGGACTGGGCAACAGAGCAAACTGATTGGTCGCGGTGTTACCCACGCGAATAACGTGTCCCCGTTGCACCATACCAGGATAGGCATCCACGCCAATCTCCACCTCCTGGCCAACCGCGACGTCATTGAGCGCGGTTTCCTTGACGTTGGCCTCGACCCAGACATTCTTCGGATCGTGCACCATCATCACCCACTGGCCGGCCTGGACATAATCACCCACGTCGCCCAACGTGCGATCCACCACGCCATCCACAGGGGAGCGCAGCGTGCGATCGGCGATTTCCTGGGTAATTTGGTCCGCCTGCGCCTGCAGAGCCACTAACTGTTGCCGCTGCATATCTATCTGGCGGTCCAGCACCTGCAATTGTCCGCGTTGCGCGCGCGCATTAGCCAACGTCGCCCGCTGGGCCAACAGCTGCGCCCCGGCCTCGCGCTGCTGATCCTGACGCTGCAGCAAAGTGGTATGGCTTTCATCCCAGGTTTTTCTTGGGGTGAGACCGCTTTTCACCAAGCTGTCGTCGCGTTGAAAATTGGCCTGCGCCAACGCCAGCTGATGGCCGGCATCGGAGAGCGTGGACTCGGCCACGGTCAACTGCGCCTGCGCCTGATCAAGCTCGGCCTCGGTAGTCAAATCAGCGGTTTGGCGTTGGGCTTGAGTATAGGCAATTTGCGCATTGGCCGAGGCAAGATCGCCCTGTACCGCCGCCAGACGCAGCCGCGCGTCACGATCGTCAATTTGTGCGAGGATCTGGCCTTTCTTGACCCGATCGCCGTCCATTACCGGCCGGGACACCAGCCAACCATCTACCCGGCTAGACAAGGTGATGACTTCCCCGGTGATATGGGCGTCGTTTTCCGCCACATGGCTCAACCGCCAGTGGATCCACGAGGCAAACCACAGTACCAGCACCACCAGCAGCACCACGCCGGCGATCGCCCAACCCTTACGACGCGGCGTAAGACGTTGAAACCCTCTTAGCGAGGGTCGGTGACGAGTCGATATTCCCTTACTCATGACGGCTCCTTATCCACCGAAGCCAGACTGGCCAGCACCTGGGTCAGCAAAAGATTCATCTGCTCAATATCCCGATCGTTGACGCTGGACAACACCTGATTGCGCACGGCCAACGCCATGCCCTCAACCTGCTGCACCCGCTGCAGGCCGTGTTCGGTCAGATGGATTTCTTTTGCCCGGCGGTCGGTCCCTTCATGGCGCTCAATAAATCCCTGCGCCTGCAGATTATCGAGTAGCCGCACCACCGAGGACGCATCCAGAACAATGGCTTCCGCCAGGTCTTTTTGCAACATCGGCTTTTCAGCCCGGGCCAGATAGAGCAACGGTACCCACGTAGCCTCGGTCAAACCATAAGGCTGTAGCTTCCGATCGATTACCCGTCGCCATTGACGGGCGGTTTGGGCAATGAGATTGGCAAATAAACGATGCGGCGAGACGGGCGATAACGAAGAAGACGGCAAAGATGACATAAATAAATAGATTCCAACCCATTAGTTGATATGTCATTAATTAACTACCACGCATATTTTTTGTCAAGCGCCGCCGCGAAAATTTCATCGATTCGGGTTCTTATCAAGAGGAATTATCATTTGGCATTCAACCTATTGAAGATTGTATACTAATCACAACATGAGGTTCCTAAATGTAACCCCCTAATAACAGGCGTATCCCACGTCAAGATCGACCAACCGTTACCGTTATCCCCCACCACGGCAGTTGCCCGGGACGATGACGCAAAATCACAACGTGTGAGGACGCATTAATGCTCCGTCGTTTTTTCAATTATTATG
>JAATGH010000057.1 GCA_015654745.1 Enterobacterales bacterium | reverse complement strand
TCCCTACTTTTCAAGGGGCTATTCTATTTTCCATAAAAAAACGCTTTATTCCAGCGCAAATCTTGCTCAATATGAGATTTAGTTTTTTACTGCTCCCATTAAAGGATAAATCACTGGAATAGCGGTATTTTGTGCGCAAGACGTTAACATTAACCTTATCGCCAAAAAGCGCGCAAGGCATCATTTTGGCGAGATTGTGCAACCTGTCGATGCGGATTGCCGATTCCCTGTTCAATCAGGGTAAAATCCCCGGCGCGTTTTTCTTATTCACGTTCACGGCCGGCAGAGCGCCCGGTCGCCAAGTTTCGGAGCTCCGCAATGACCACATCACTCTTTGTCTCCCCGAGCTGGCTGCAAAGTCATCTGAACGATCCACTGGTACGGATCATTGATGCACGCATGCTGCCGGCCGGTTATCAAGGCCCCAGGGATATCCGGCAAGAATATGTGCAGGGCCATGTCCCTGCGGCGGTGTTCTTTGATGTGGAAGGGCTCTCCGACGGGCATAGCGCATTGCCTCATATGCTACCGTCGTCCGAGGATTTTGCGCGCGCCATGGTGGAGTTGGGCATCAGCGAACGCCAGCATCTGGTCATTTATGACGACGGATCGCTGTTTTCCGCGCCCCGTGTCTGGTGGATGCTGCATATAGCCGGCGTTAAACACGTGTCATTGCTGGCCGGGGGGCTGGCGGGATGGCAACAGGCTGGCCTACCCCTGGCTCAGGGGCCGGAAACCCCCGCAGCGCAGGAATTTCATGGCGCCTTTGATCTCGCCAAGGTCAAAAATCTGGCCGACATCCAGCGCATGGTCGCGGATCGCTCGGCACAAATCGTCGATGCCCGCCCGGCGGCGCGCTTTAGCGGCCAGGCGCCGGAACCGCGCCCCGGATTGCGCCAAGGCCACATTCCCGGCAGTGTCAATATGCCCTGGAGCGATCTGGTCGTGGCGGGAAGATTAAAATCAGATGACGAACTGGCTGAATTGATGGCGCAAGCCGGGGTGAATCGCGAACGACCGCTGGTCGCCAGCTGTGGTTCAGGCGTCACCGCCGCGGTGGTGGTGTTGGCGCTTACCGCCTTGGGTGTGACCGACGTGGCGCTGTATGACGGTTCCTGGAGCGAATGGGGAGCGCGGGACGACCTGCCGATACAGACCGACGCGGCGAAAGAAGTTTAATCAGCATATGATACCGGCATCCGGATGGCCCGGCGAGGTCCATGCCGACCATATGCCGCGACCGGACATCGCCCCAGACCGATAAAACCCGCGCGCGGGACGGCGATCAGGCGGATGCGCCATCGTTTAGCGTGCGCAGCCAACTGCCCCACTTACGCACGTAGAACGGCGTAATATGATGGATAAAATAGTGACTGATACCCGGCTCCTCCTCCCCCACCAGGCAGATATCCACCGGCTGGTCGTCCGGCGCGGTATCGGTGGCAACCTGCCCCGTCGCCTGGATGGCCGCTTCCTCGTCTTGTTCGCATTCCAAACCTATCAGCCAATGCGGTTCCTCTTGGGGTTGGTCGCGAACCTGTACCAGAAACGCGCGGCGGACCTGCTTGACGTCGGCAAACAGGCGCGTCAGGGAGTTGATCATTTGTGCCGGTTTTTCCTGCGGTTCGCTAAGGGTGATCCGCATTCCCCCTTCCAGGATCGTCCGTTCGGTCAACGCATCTCCTCCATGGTTCATCAGCGCGGTAATTTCGTCCGGTCCAAATTCTTTGCCGTAGGGCAGCTTCGGATTCAGGAACAGCTCCGCACCTGCGGTCATGGCGAACAGCGTGCGCGCCGGCAGCGCCAGGAAGGGCTGAGGGGCACTATTTTGGCTTTGGTGCCCCTGCGCCTGCTGTAACGCGTCCATGGAGGTAAAAAAGGGAATGGCGCTACTGCCATCGGGCTTTTCCCAATGCTGCAGATTGACGGGTTCTTCACCCTCGGTGCGTGCGGCGCCGGCAATCCAGCCGCTACCGGCGTCGCCCAATACATACACCGTGGAATCCAGCAATAAATTAAAAAAAGCCGGACGATGCGCCGGCTCGTTGGCGGCAAGCTTGAGCGCCTGCTCGAGCGCGTTATCTGTACTCATGTGGCAATGTTCTCGCTGATGGCGCCCATGCGCCGCAAACCCGCGGCTTAAGCGGACATGGCTATTATACGGCCACGACCAGACCCCATAGTCCGGTCCGGGCCTAGGATACGACAGCGAAAATTAGCCATGTGAAGGCAACTCACGCCGTCAGGCCACCTGGGCCAAGGCTTACCGCTTATTTGGCCGCCTGGGCCAGCAACAGATTGGCCAGCGTGCGCACGCCTAATCCGGTGGCGCCCGCGGACCACTGATCCACGGCGCTCTTGCGATAGGTGGCCGAACAGTCGATATGCAGCCATCCCTGCCGATAATTCTCGACAAAATGGGATAAAAATCCCGCGGCGGTACTGGCGCCAGCGCTGTAGGCGCCGCCCGCCACATTGCTTAGATCGGCAAAATTGGACGGTAACTGGTCGCGATGAAACTCCGCCAGCGGCAAACGCCAAAAGGGTTCATTCTCTCTGGCGGCGCTATCAAGCAAAGCTTGCGCCAGTGCGTCGTCAAAACTGAACAACGCATGGTAATCATTGCCGACCGCGGTCTTGGCGGCCCCGGTCAGGGTGGCGCAATCGATGATGATTTGCGGATGTTGCGCCGACGCGTCAATCAATCCATCCGCCAGGACCAGTCGCCCTTCCGCATCGGTATTCATGATTTCCACACTTTTACCGTTACGATAACGAATGATATCGCCTAACTTAAACGCGTTACCGCTGACCATATTGTCGGCGCAGCACAGATAAAGCCGCACACGTTTGGTCAGGCCCCGGGTAATGGCCAGCGCCAGCGCCCCGGTGACCAGCGCGGCGCCGCCCATATCGGATTTCATCGAATCCATATTAGCGCTGCCTTTCAAGCTATAGCCGCCGGTGTCAAAAGTAATACCCTTGCCCACCAGGCATGCCATCACCGGTTCATCAGGATTGCCGCTCGGATTATAGTCCAGCGCCAACAGCACCGGCTGGCGATCGGAGCCTCGCCCCACGGCATGGATGCCCTGGTAGTTGTTGATGCGCAGATCTTCGGCTTTGGTGATACGGTAACTCACCGCGTCGCTCGATGCGAAACACATCATATCGACCGCGCGCTGAGCTAACTGCTCAGGGCCCAGCTCCTCCGCCGGCGTATTAATGGTATGACGCACCCAATCGATGATTTCCAGCCGGTTATCCAGCTCGCGGCGAGCCGCGTCGTCCAGTACCGGCCACGCCACTTGACGCTGCCCCTTGGGCCCGCGGTAACCCTGCCAAAAAGACCAGCAGCTTTCCAGATCCCAGCCCTCGCCCGTCAGTTGGACATGTTTTATTCCCTGTCCATCGATTTTGCGGGCGGCACGCTGAATACTGGCAAGCCGGTCGTTATCATCAAGGTGAATCGTCATACCGCGATCGTTAACGGTCAATAGTGCTTTTTCGCCCCAACGGGGGTCGGCTGGCGCCGTGGATAGCGTGACCAGCATCGCTTCGGTTGTCATACCTGACTCCGTAAATTATTTTATAAAATGCATGGCATCGCCGCCTTCCCGCAACGGGAAGGTTGACGGGTATCAGACTAGCTTAGCCGTTTAACTTCCGGTCTCGTTTAAAGGCAATCCACTCAGGCGAAAGGCCACGCAGGCGGCCAATGGCGGAGTTGATCACCTCAATGGCAAAGTCGATTTCCTCTTCACTGGTATAGCGTCCCAGAGAAAAGCGGATGGAACTGTGGGCCAGCGCCTCGTTAACGCCCAGGGCGCGCAGCACATAAGACGGTTCCAGGCTGGCGGAGGTGCAGGCGGACCCAGACGACACCGCCAGATCCTTTAGCGCCATAATCAACGATTCACCTTCCACGTAATTGAAACCAACATTAAGAATGTTGGGCGCGCCTTGCTCCAGGCAACCATTGAGATAGACCTCTTCCAGCCCGTCAAGGCCATGCCACAATCGGTCACGCAGCGCACGTAGACGGGGCGCTTCAATGGCCATTTCCGCCCTGGCGATCCGAAACGCCTCACCCATGCCGACAATCTGATGGACTGGCAGAGTGCCGGAGCGCATACCGCGCTCATGACCGCCGCCGTGCATTTGGGCGTCAATCCTTACCCGCGGCTTGCGGCTGACGTAAAGTGCGCCTATTCCTTTCGGTCCATAAATTTTATGGCCGCTGAACGACATCAAATCGACCTTCAATTCCATGAGGTCGATGGGGATTTTGCCGACGCTTTGCGTGGCGTCAACATGAAAAATGACGCCGCGATCGCGGCACAGTTCACCGATGGCCGCTATATCCTGTATGACGCCAATCTCATTATTCACGTGCATGATTGACACCAGGATAGTGTCCGGACGCATCGCCCGTTCCAACTCGGAGAGATCCAGAATACCGTTGGCCCGAGGCGCCAGATAGGTCACGGAAAAACCTTCACGTTCCAGCTGCTGGCAGGTATCCAGTACGGCTTTATGTTCTGTTTGGCTGGTAATGATATGCCGGCCTTTGTCCCGGTAAAAACTGGCCGCGCCTTTGATGGCCAGATTATCGGATTCCGTCGCACCGGAGGTAAAAACGATTTCGCGCGGATCGGCACCCACCAATTCCGCGATTTGGTTACGTGCGATATCTACCGCTTCTTCCGCCTGCCAGCCAAAACGATGGGAACGGGACGCGGGATTGCCGAACGTTCCGTCCAGGGTGAGACACCCCATCATTTTTTCCGCCACCCTAGGGTCGACGGGCGTGGTGGCCGAATAGTCCAGATAGATAGGTAATTTCATTGCTCATATGCCCCTGAAAGACCGCCGGCCAACGCAGCAGCCGCCGTGTTCTGCTTATGCGCGCAGATTCACGTTGATGGTTTCCTGAATACGGCCGTTGGCGGTACGGCGGATGTCATTATTTTGCCTGTCGGCGACGTCCAGGATCTCTTCGTTGTTGACCAGTTCGGCCAGAGAGATATTATTCAGGAAATCGCTAATGCGTACGCTAAGATCGCGCCACAGCGTGTGCGTAAGGCACCGGTCGCCATTCTGGCAGCCTTCCTTACCTAAGCAGCGGGTCGCGTCCACAGACTCGTCAACCGCGGTAATAATAGCACCAACGGCGATTTGGTCGGCGCCCTTGCCTAACAGATAACCGCCGCCGGGCCCACGCACGCTGGCGACCAGCTCATGCTTGCGCAAACGGGAAAACAATTGTTCAAGATAGGAAAGGGAAATGCCCTGGCGCTCGGAGATTTCCGCCAGCGGTACGGGGCCGTCGTTGGAATGCAGGGCAACGTCCAGCATAGCGGTGACCGCATAGCGGCCCTTGGAAGTCAGTCTCATAATAATGTGTCCTGGCGGGTGAAATATGTCAAAAGTCTGCCATTCCCGACTAATTTAGTCAACTATTTACCCAACCAATTTACTCAAGTATTACCGCGCGGCACCCTATTGTTCCGTGGAGACATCCACACCGGACGCTTTGTCATGGCGCGCATCCGACACATGCTCGATTGAGGTCAGAATACCGCGCAGAATATGCAATTCCTGCGCTTCGGGACGTGCGCGGGTAAACAGACGACGCAGCTTGCTCATTACCTGGCCGGGATGTGCCTGGCGGATAAAACCGGTATGGTTAAGCACCTGTTCCAAGTGCTGGTAAAATCGCTCCACCTCTTCCGCCAGCGGATAAGGCGACTCGGCGTGAACGGCGGCCGGAGCGGCGGCCCGCTGGTGTTCAAGGAAGGCGGTGCGGACTTCATAAGCCAGAATTTGTACCGCCATCGCCAGGTTTAACGAACTGTATTCCGGGTTGGCCGGGATGACGACGTGAAAATGGCATTTTTGCAATTCCTCGTTGGTCAGGCCGACCCGCTCGCGACCAAATAGCAGCGCCACCGGCGCATGTTCCACTTCCTGGATGCACTTAACACCACACTCCCTGGGATCAAGCATCGGCCAGGGCAAGGTCCGGGAACGGGCGCTGGTGCCGACCACCAGGCCGCAGCCGGATAACGCCTCGTCAAGGCTATCGACGATGGTGGCATTGCCGATGATGTCGCTGGCGCCGGCGGAGAGCGCAATGGCCTGGGAATCGGGTTTGGTCAGCGGATTAACCAGGTAAAGATTGCTCAGGCCCATGGTTTTCATGGCCCGGGCAGTGGACCCGATATTGCCGGTGTGGGACGTTTCAACCAGAACGACGCGAATATTGTGCAACATAGTCTTATATAGCAAAGGAGAAGTGAGTAATATATTATCACAGTCGTAGGTATTTTACTGTGGCTCTGCTATAATCCGCGCCGTTTTAGTTCTTTAACATCTTAGTGGACGATATCCATG
>JAATGH010000252.1 GCA_015654745.1 Enterobacterales bacterium | reverse complement strand
TCGGCGACAAAAATGCCCATTAAGGTCCCGCGCCAGGTGGCGGGTTGGGCCGCCAGCATGCGCATCGCCTCGATCATGGCCACCAGCGGCCCTTTGGCATCGCAGGCGCCTCGGCCATAAAGTTTGCCGTCGCGCTCGGTCAACGTAAAGGGATCCTGCCGCCAGCCGGTGCCGGCGGGCACCACGTCGATATGGGTGTTAAATTCCAGGCAGGGACCGGCGCCGTTTTCGAGCCGGGCCACCACATTGGTGCGGCCCGGCAGGTATTCGCTAAGGGTCAGATCAAAACCGGCGTCCGTCAGCAGCCCAACGATCAGCTCGGCGGCCTCGCGTTCGCGCCCCGGCGGATTTTCGGTGTTGATGGCCACCAGCAAGGCCAACTCTCGCTTCATTCTGTCAATATCGGGCGATGAAAGGCTCATCGACATCTCCTGAGGTGAATAAACGACCCTGACCAGGGCCGGGAAAACTCAATGCAATATTTGATCGAGAAAACGCCGCGCTCGTTCGCTGACGTCGCCACCGAAAAACGTCGCGCCGGGGGCATGCTCAATAATTTCGCCATTTTCCATAAACACGATATGTGTGGCGGCGCGCTTGGCAAAACCCATTTCATGTGTGACCACGATGCTGGTCAGACCCTCGGCGCTCAGGTCGGCCATCACATCCAGCACCTCGCGGATCATTTCCGGGTCCAGTGCGGAGGTCGGCTCATCAAACAGCATCAATTTGGGTTTCATCGCCAGCGCTCGGGCGATTGCCACCCGTTGCTGTTGCCCTCCCGACAACTCGTCGGGAAACGCGTCGGCTTTATCCGGGATCCGTACCTTGCCCAACAGTTCCAGCGCCTGGGCCTCGGCCTGCGCCCGGTCAATCCCCAGCACGGTCATCGGCGCCAACATAATGTTTTCCGCCGCGGTAAGATGGGAAAACAGTTCATAGTTTTGAAATACCATGCCGATGTCCTGGCGCAGCCGGTGCGGTTTGATATCGGTGTGGGTAATCTCTTGATTACGGAAGAAAATGGTGCCGCCCTCGATGGTCTCCAGCAGGTTGATGCAGCGCAGTAGGGTTGACTTACCCGAGCCCGAGGGGCCGATCAACACCACGGTGTCGCCTTCGGCCACGTTGAGCGAGCAGTTCTTTAGCACATGCTGTGCGCCAAAATATTTCTCAACGCCGATGATTTCCAGGACCGGTTTGTCATTTTTCACAGGCTTTTCCTCAATTCGTACCGCTGCGCAACAGACGTTCCGCTAAAGATAACGCGGGTTTGCGCCGTTGTTTCGGGTCCAGACGACGTTCAAGCCAGGCCTGGCCAATCATGAACAGGGTGGTCAGCGCCAAATAATAGAGGCCGGCGGCGCACAGGGCCTCAAAATAGCGGAAGCTGGCGCTGGCGGTTTGGTTGGCGATCAGCAGCAGTTCCTGCACCGCAATGACCGAGACCAGCGCGCTTGATTTCAGCATGCTGATCATTTGGTTGCCCATAGGCGGTAAGACGATTCTCGCCGCCTGCGGCAGCACAATTTTGCGCATGATCTGTCCGCGGGTCATGCCCAGGGCCATGCCAGCGGTGCGTTGCCCGCCGCGAACCGCCTGCAATCCGGAGCGCAGGATCTCCGCCATATACGCCCCTTCGTTAAGGGATAGCGCCAATATGGCGCAGGTAAACGCCGAGAAACGCAGGCCGAACGTCGGCAGAACGTTATAGACAAAAATGATTTGAAACAGGACCGGCGTCCCGCGGAACAGCCAAAGATAAAAGAAGGCCAGCGCCCGGCAGGCGCGCAGGCGGGCTTCTTGCAACAGTGCCAGCACCAATCCCGTGATGATGCCGAAAAACAGCGAACACACCGTCAACATCAGGGTCATGACGGCGCCCTGGAAGAACGCCGCTGAGATCAGATATTGCCAAACAAGATCAAGGGACATGGACTTTCCTTAACGTACACGGAGCCGGTGGGCCATGGGGGAGATCATTAGAAAATAGCCACCGATGCGGGGAACTGCCATTTGGCGATCAGTGCCCGGTAAGTGCCGTCGGTTACCACGTCCTTGAGGCCGGTTTCCACTAATTTTTTCATTTGCGCGTCGCCTTTGCGCACCGCGAAACCGATATGGGTATCGGCTTCGAATTCGCCGCCCGCCGTTTCAAAGGTATCGGCTTTTTCGCTTAGTAGCGCAACGGCGCCCGGGGTGGAGAGAAATTCAGCGTCGGCGCGCTTTTGCGCCACGGCCACCGCTGAATCGGTGGCGGCCGGGAACGTCATCACATTAATGGCCGGTTTACCGGCGGCGAGGCATTGTTTGTGGGTATCGCGCGCTTGGCTTTCCTCAATGCCTCCCAAGGTAACGGCAATATTTTTGCCGCAGAGCGACAGATCGCGGCCGGTAATGTTTTCTGGATTACCCTTGGCCACCACCACCCGGCTGCCGATTTTCAGGTAGGGAATGAAATCCACCTGTTGGGCTCGGGTCGGATTGATGTACATGGCCGAGTTGATAATATCCAGACGATTGCCCTGTAAGGCAGGGATCAGCCCCTTAAACTCCATGGACAGGGGCTGGGGTTTTAAGCCCGCTTTTGCCGCCAGGGCATTCATCAGATCGATATCGAACCCGGTCAATTTACCGTTGACGGTATATTCAAACGGCATAAGGGTGGCCGCCGTGCCATAGGTTAACTCCCCGTGGCTTACCAATGCGGGGGCGGCCGCCTGGCTCATTAGCGGGGTGCTTAGGCACAATGCGGCCAGGGTAACGGCAGCATAGCGATATAAAAACGCATTCTTAGACATGGCAGGCTCCGGGGTGATTAAGCATTATTGCTCTTTGTGTATCATTAAATACAATTACAGGTGGGTGTCAAGGCTCTTTTTTAGTGCAATTAGTGCACTTTTAAGGGGCTTGCAGCGTATTTTATCGACAAAATAATGACGGAAATTTTGTATAATAATTGACGGAAAATACTGTTTGAATATTGATTATGGGCCGGTCAGGATAGATTCCACCACCGGCGAGGGTGCGGGATGGGGACGCCCGGGGGATTTATCTGATGACATCATGGGGGATGGCATCCGTCCAACCGGCCGCCGCCGGCGCACTAAAAAGGCGCAAGGGTGGCGGTCGAAGAAAATAATTATTTGTATCGCGGGGCTAAAACCGGCCAGGCCAGGAAGGCCATTACCGCCGCGCACATACCATGGCACTGCCGTTGCTTAGTTATCATCGAACCATTCGCCATTGCTCCGGGCCACGGGGGCGATGGAGAAGAACATCGCCTGCAGGTGGCGGCGCATGGCGTCTTCGGCCCCGTCCGCATCCTGGGACTTGATGGCGTTCAAAATACCGATATGTTGCTCAACCAACTGGTCCGGCGGCGAAATTTCGCGCAAGGTTAAATAACGGACCCGATCCATCGCCGCCTTAATATTTTCCACCGTATTCCACGC
This sequence comes from Enterobacterales bacterium, assembly GCA_015654745.1. Taxonomy (GTDB): domain Bacteria; phylum Pseudomonadota; class Gammaproteobacteria; order Enterobacterales; family Enterobacteriaceae; genus Acerihabitans. Next base: position 5,990 of record JAATGH010000252.1, on the reverse strand, counting down.
CAGCTCGCAATCAATGCTCAAGGCAATTAACCGGTGGAATTCATCGTCAAGCAGCAGAAAGTCCTGGCTGTTATGATTAAGCGCGGCTAACTTTTGCAACTCAATATTATGATCGAGTTTGGTCAGGTAGCCCGCGGCTGCGCCGGTTGCGGCGCGGCGTACCACGGCGGTTTCCAGCGCTTCGCGGATAAAACGCCCGTCGGCGACGCGGCGTAGGGAAATCTTTCTGACAAAGGTGCCGCGTTGCGGTAATACCTGAATTAAACCCGCTTCGGCTAATTTTATAAAGGCTTCACGTACCGGTTGCCGCGATACGGCAAAGCGGGTGGAGATTTCTTTTTCAGATAATAAGGTGCCTGGCTCAATGACGCATGTCACGATGTCCTGGCGCAACAAACGGTAAATCTGCTGATTGACCGGCTCGCTGGCAGTCAGCGTGTAGACAGTTGGCATGCGGTAATATCCATAGGTCGATAATTTTGAGAATGATTTTGCAAGTCTAAAGGGGAGGGCGGCGAAGCGCCAGCGGTTTTCCACCCGGCTGGAAACGAAATTAAGCATTGTAAATACGGCATCGTTTCTTAAAAATGGAGCAACCGATCCAATCGCAGTCCCAGGGCCCTTAAGGCAGGTTCCCCTGCGACCAGGGAATCCCATGCAACTATCCAGATATCATGTTCCCGATTCACATAAAATCGCCCTGATTGCCGGGTCGGTGGGCAATTTTATCGAGTGGTATGAATTTGCGGTCTATGGCTTTTTGGCCACGATTATCGCGCAGAATTTTTTTCGTTTGCAGGGCGAGTCGGAAATCGCCGGCGTGATTCTGACCTATGCGTCGTTTGCCATTGCCTTTTTCTTTCGTCCACTGGGCGCGGTCGTTTTCGGCCGGATAGGCGATCGCATCGGCCGCAAGCCAACGCTTATCGCGGTCCTCGTTATGATGACCCTGGCCACCTGCGCCATCGGCTTTATGCCGACCTATGGCGGCGTGGGGATCGCCGCCCCTCTGGGACTGACCGCCCTGCGCATTCTGCAGGGACTGTTCGCCGGCGGCGAGTATGGCGGCGCGGTGTCGCTAATGACGGAGTTTGCCCCTAAGGGTAAGCGCGGCCTATATGGCGCATGGCAGTCGCTGACGGTGGCGTTCGGCCTGTTGGCGGGCGCGGGCGTGGTAGCGCTGCTGTCCGGACTGCTCGACCAGGACGCCATGCTGCGCTGGGGGTGGCGGGTTCCGTTTTTCCTGGCGCTCCCGATGGGTTTTGTTGCCTTATGGCTGCGTCTGCGAATGGAGGAGACCCCGGCGTTCGTGAAAATCCACGATCGGCCCTCCCTGTCGCCAAACCCGGGGGAGCCGGCCACCGGTCTGATCTTGAAAGTGATTTTGCTCGGGGTGGGCCGCGTCATGGTATGGTCGGCCGCGGGTTATACTTATCTGGTGGTGATGCCCACCTATTTGCAGTCGGTATTGCATACCGGCTTGCGCCAATCGTTGATTATTGCCGTACTGTCAAACGTGGGTTTTGCCCTGACCATCATCCCTGCGGGCAGCCTCAGCGACAGGATCGGCCGGCGTCGAATGATGGTCTTTGCCAGCGTATTGCTGCTGGTCCTGGCGTACCCGTTGCTCAAAATCCTGCAAATGGAACACGTGGGGCTGGCGATAAAATGCCTGGTGGTATTGGCGGCCGGCGGGATTGTCGGCCTGCTGGCCGGTCCCGGTCCGGCGATGTTGGCGGAGATGTTCCCTACGCGGGTGCGTTACACCGGGCTCGGCTTGGCCTATTCGCTGTCCAACGCCCTGTTTTCCGGCTGCGCGGGGCTGATCATCACCGGACTGATCCGGCAAACCGGCAACATTGATATCCCGGCGTATTATGTCATTGTCACGGCGCTGATCAGTATCACCGCCCTGATGACGCTGCGCCCGGACGATCACCTGCGCGCGCTGGACGAATAGCCGGCACCGCGCCTCGTCGACCTGAACGATTAGCCTGGGCGGCGTTTTTGTTGCAACCTGGACTTTACCTCGGGCCATTCATCGTCGATGAGACTAAAGCGCACCGAGTTGCGTTTGCGCCCATCCGGCATAATCCGTTCATGGCGGATAATCCCTTCCTGAACGGCGCCGAGGCGCAAAATCGCCGCGCGGGAGGTCGCATTAAGTTCATCGGTGGTGAATTGGACGCGAACACAGTCCAGCGTCTCGAAGGCGTACTGCAATAATAAAAATTTCGCCTCGGTATTTACGCCTGTGCGTTGCGCCGACGCGCTCAGCCAGGTGTGGCCAATTTCCAGTTTTCTATTCTGCGGATCCATTTTCCACAGGCGGGTACTGCCCACTACCCGCCCGGCGTCACGACGCACTATCACGAAGGGCATCGCCGTGCCTGCTTGTCGTTGGGTCATCGCCGTGGCGACGTAACGATCAACCGTGTCGGGTCCAGGTACGGCCGTGACGTTTAAATTCCACAACTCGCCATCCGCCGCGGCGTCAAGCAGTGCCATGCGGTGGTCTGGCAGCAAAGGCCGCAGCTCAATGAGCTGGCCCGCTAGGGAGGGTTGAATCACAAGTGGAAAACCGGTAGCCATAGAGTGTCCGATAGGCGTCAGCCGAGCAGGAAATCTGACGTCAAACGCAGGTTGGATTGAGGTTAAATGATTTATCACGGCGCGTTAACCCTGACAACCGTTACAAGACCGATTTGCGTTATTGACCGGCGTAGCGCTGGCATCCCTTGATTAAACGTCGGTTAGCCTTTTCCCTTTGCTGGGCAGGTTGCTTGACAGGGCGTTGGTCATTGTATAGATTACCACTTAATAAAAGTCTTTTAATAACTTGGCGCCCAAGCCGACGGCTGAACATTACACAAGCAATATCGGGAGAATGGCATGACCATCAAGCTGATTGCCGTCGATATGGATGGCACGTTTCTTAACGATAATATGGAATATGACCGGGAGCGATTTGCGCGCCAATATATCCGGCTAAAACGGCGGGGCATCAAGTTTGTGGTCGCCAGCGGCAATCAATATTATCAATTGCGCTCTTTTTTCCCCCAGATTGCCGATGAAATTGCTTTTGTTGCTGAAAATGGCGCTTATATCGTTAACCAAAATCAACCCGTGTTTTGTGCGAAAATGTCCCGCGAACATTATCAACGGGTGCTAGCGGAATTAGCGGCCATTGCCGACCTGGACATTATCGTGTGCTGCAAAGATAGCGCCTATTTGCTGGCTTCCGCCTCCGACGCCTTTTTTAGCGACATGCAGCGCTATTATCACCGACTGCGGCGGGTCACCGCGTTTGGCGAGATTAAGGAGACAGCCTTCAAATTCGCCCTTACCCTGCCCGATGAGCGGTTGGCGGGCGTGATGCGCGACCTGTCGCGGCAGCTGGCGGGCATTGTTTGTCCGGTATCCAGCGGGCACGGTTCCATTGATTTGATTATTCCGGGCGTCCATAAAGCCAACGGCTTGAAAATACTCCAGACGCTATGGGACATTGCGGATAAAGACGTGGCGGCCTTTGGCGACGGCGGCAACGATCGGGAAATGCTCAGGCAGGCGGGTTTTGGTTACGCCATGGGCAATGCTCCCGAGGCGATCAAAACCGAGGCGCGTTTCATGACCTCGTCGAATAATGATTCAGGCGTATTCACGATTATTGACGATATTATCGCGCCGCATTCTCCTTTTGATTAAATAACGCGCATTGTCTACATTCGTCCGCCTGATGGGCAACGGAAAAATATTAATAAATAATTCGACATATTCAAACCGATAAAAAATGTGGTGATATTCCCCGCTAATCCTTCCTAAAAGAACCGCCATGACGGGACATCAGCCAACGACCCGCACTCCGCTGCGGAATACGTCATCCGCCACCGCCTTACGCCAGTGGCCAAGAAGCCTTCGCGGCGTTTTCGGCCTGGTGCCTAAAGCGCATCCCCTGTCATGGTGGATATTATTGATCTCGACGCTGGCCATTTGGCTGAATGCCATTGACCGCGTGCTTTTGCCCACATTGATGCCGGCCATTATGCGGGAATTCAGGTTGAACGAGGTACAGGCCGGATGGCTTAACTCGCTGAGCTTTGTCGGCACATTTTCCGGCGCGATAATATTGGGAATCTATTCCGATTACCTTGGCGGCGGTTATCGCCGCTGCCGGAGTTGGGCCATCGCGGTGTCGGTGGAGGTGGCGGCCGGCGTGGCGACGGCATTCTGCCAAACCCTGGGGACATTACAAGCGCTGCGGGTATTAATGGGGTTCGGCAGCGGCGGGTCGGAACCGATCAACGTCGCGTTATTGGGGGAGTGGTGGCAAAAAGAGCACCGCGGTTTTGCCCTGGGCGTGCATCATACCGGTTTTCCGTTAGGACAATTTATCGGTCCCGCGCTGATCGCGGGCATATTACTGCTCGGGTCCTGGCGGCAGGCTTTTTTATTTATACCGCTCATCGGCTTGAGCATCCTGGCGGCCCAGCTGATGGTGGGCAACCGGCACAATCATCAGAAAGTCTGCGCCTGGATAACCGCCAACCGACTGACGCCCCCCTTGGGCGCCCCCGCGTTGGCGGTAGGGCAAAAGCCTGGCCTTGGCGCGTCTTTCGCCTGTTTGCGCAACCGTAACTGCCTGTTGACGATGATAGTGGTATTCGGCTTTATCTGGGCCGAATTGGGTATTGCCACTTTCCTGACACTGCAATTGATGCGCGAGGTGGGGATGGCGCTGTCCAGCGCCGCGATGATCTCGGGCGCGTCGGGAATTACCGGCTGGGTGGGCCAGATTCTGTGGGGGGCCTACTCGGATGTCCACGGACGCAAGTTCTCGCTCGCGATCATTCTGTGCGGCTGGATCGTGGCGGCGGCGCTGTGCGTGTTTATCCAGAGCGCCACCCTTGCCTGGGCTATCCTGTTGTTTTGGGGGCTGTTTCGAAACTCGCCCTTCCCGGTGGCCTACGCCTTGCTGATTGACTCGGCGCCCACGGCGGCGGCGTCCAGTATGGGATTGATGGTGGGCCTGGCGGTGGGCATCGCCGGCATCTTGGTGGCGCCGGTGACCGGCTGGATTATCCGTGATTATGGTTTCACCCTGCATTACGGCCTGATTGTCGGCATATTATTGCTCTGCGGCATTCCATTGTATTTTATCCGGGAGACGGTCAGGCGGGTGTCTCCCGCACGACGGGGGGCCGGCTGAGCTGATTATTCCAGCCGCGCCGCCGCGCCCAGTCCCGGTAACGTTGGCGTCAGACTGGCTCCGTCGGCCGGGCGCGGGAACGTGTCGCTGACCAATCGCCAAAATACCGGCGTTTCATCGAACTGATGTTCGAGTAGCGCCAGACCGTCGTCGAGCGCGCAAGCCACCAGACTCGCGGCGTGTGCAATGGGGCCGCTGGGATTGTGCGGCGCGCAGCCGATACCGTAGGCCGCCGCCGTGCGCGCGATCGCCCTGACGCCGCCAATACCCCGCGCATACTTCACATCCGGCATGACCACATCGTAAACGCCGGCGCTTAGCCAGGGTAAAAATGCCTTCGGATGGGTCAGCTCCTCTAAACCGGCCAGTCGCATGCCCAGCGTATTTGCCAGACCGCGCAGGTGTTTCAGATGTGCAATATTATCCAGATTTTCCGGCAACGGACATTCAAACCAGCTGACGCCCAGGGCCGCCAGCTCTGGCAGTACCGCCGCGGCGCCCAGAGGGTCAAAGCGCCAGTGGCAGTCAACAAACAGCTCGGCGTTTGTGCCAATGCTCTGGCGGGTCGCCGCGACCCGCGCCAGTCCGTGATCCAGCAGTTTCCGGCCCGGTAGGGTATGGATATTCTCCGGCGTCAGGCCGTCAAAGGGTGCAATTTTGATGCGGGTAAACCCCGCCCTGGCCGCTTTTTGTCCCGCCAGCCCGAACCCCGCCGCGTCGCGCTCGACGATCCCGCGATTGATATTGGCATACAGCGGAATACGGTGCTGGTAAGCACGGCCGC
>JAATGH010000332.1 GCA_015654745.1 Enterobacterales bacterium | reverse complement strand
AGTATATTGTTTTACCGGCAAAAATGAACCGATCAATCGCGGGATCCGCGCCGGCGGGAGCAGTGGCATCGGTAACCAAAAGCAGTTTTTCACCCTTGATGCGCTTGGCATTGCGGATATTGGCGTAATTGACGTGCAGCCCGTCGGCGATCACGCCGCAGTACAGGGTCGGCGTATCGAATATGGCGCCGATGAGACCCGGTTCACGACCAGACAGCGGCAGCATGGCGTTGAACAAGTGGGTGGCGATACCGATACCGGCGGCGAATCCGGTTTTGGCCTGATCGTAGGTGGCGCCCGAGTGGCCCGCGGAGACCAGAATGCCCGCCTGCGTCAGTTGACGTATCACTCCGGCATCGACCATTTCCGGCGCCAGGGTGATTTTGGCGATCACATCGGCATTGGCGCAGAGATAATCGACCATTGCCGGTTTGGGACGGCGCATCAAGGCCGGGTCGTGCGTGCCCTTTTTGATCGGATTCAGATAAGGACCTTCCAGATGCAGTCCCAGTGCCTGGTGTTTATGCTGCGCCAAAAATGCGCGCATAACGTCTACCGCCCGGCGCATAAATTCATCGGTGCTGGTAATCAAGGTCGGTAAAAAACTGGTGCAGCCGGATTTAACGTTGGCCCGTTGCATGGTTTCCAGGGTTTCTACCGATAACGCCTCAAGCGAATCATTGAACTGTACTCCGCCGCAGCCGTTGAGCTGCAGGTCGATAAAACCCGGAGCCAGCACCGCGCCGGCTAGATCACGCTGCTCAATATCCGCCGGCAGCGACGCCGCCGGGCAGATCCGCTCGATGAGGCCATCGGCTATCACCACGGCATGATCTTCAAGGACTTGATAACCGGTGTAAATCCGGCTATTGGTTAATGCGTACATCGTTCGCTCCCGGTTTTTAGTGCGCGTTGATCTGCATTGTTGCATCCGTCGCTTCCAGGTCGCGGAAGTATTTGACGGTTTTGACTTTTAATTCCAGGGTGGACGGCTCGTCGCACACCATTACCGCTTTAGGATGAAGCTGCAGGCAGCTTATTGTCCACAAATGATTGACGTTACCTTCCACCGCCGCTTGCAATGCCAGGGCTTTATTGGCGCCGATCACCAGAATCATGACTTCTTCCGCGTCCAGCAAGGTGCCGACGCCGACCGTCAGGGCGAAACTCGGCACCTGGTCGACATCGTTATTAAAGAAACGCGAATTGGCGCGGCGCGTTTCCTGCGTCAGGGTTTTCATCCGGGTACGTGACGCCAGAGATGACGCGGGTTCATTAAAGGCAATATGCCCATCGTTACCGACTCCGCCCATAAACAGATGTATTTTGCCGTAAGCGCGGATTTTTTCTTCATAGCGGCGGCATTCGGCATCGATATCAGGTGCGTTGCCGTTTAATAGGTTGATGTTTTCCTTGGCGATATTAACATGCTCAAAGAAGTTGTGGTGCATAAAGGTCGAGTAACTTTCCGGATGTGCGGCGGGCAGGCCGACATATTCATCCATATTGAAGGTCACGACATTCTCAAAGCTTACTTGGCCCGCTTTATGCATTAAAATAAGGTGTTTATAGGCTTCCAGCGGCGTGCTGCCGGTAGGTAGGCCCAGAACAAACGGACGCTGCGGCGTGGGTTTAAAGGCATTGATGCGCGCAACGATATGTTTGGCGGCCCATTCGCCAACGTCATTAGCGGTTTCTAAAGGAATCAGTCTCATATTGACCTCTTGTTAAGTTAAAAGCGGTTGCTCGGGACAGTATTAAGCAGTATAGCGTTAGCATTGACGGCGCAAAACAGCTGGCTATGACTCTTCAACCTGATGGTATAAGTATAGACAGATTTTTTGCATTGCAAAATAAGTTTGACATAATTAGTAGAATAAGTCACAAATCTGAGCGGTTCAAGGTGATTATAATCACAAAAAACCGCAATTAATTTGCGTAGAAAATTAAAAGAAATACACTGCGTATGAGAGGTCGTCAGGCGCGGTTTTGCGGCAGGCAACGGGTTGGACAGCCTATATTGTGGGTTGGACGAGCAAGGTTAATAGGGGAATCAAGGTGAATATACTCAGTTATCTTCAGAAAATAGGCCGCGCACTGATGGTACCGGTGGCAACATTGCCCGCCGCCGCCATCCTGATGGGCATCGGGTATTGGATTGACCCGGTTGGTTGGGGGGGCAGCAGTGCGTGGGCGGCCTTCTTTATCAAGGCGGGATCGGCCATCATTGAGAACATGTCGGTGCTGTTCGCGGTGGGCGTCGCTTATGGTATGTCAAAAGACAAAGACGGCGCGGCGGCGTTATCCGGACTGGTCGGCTTTTTGGTGGTGACGACGCTGTGCGCTCCCGCGGCGGTGTCGATGATCCAACATATTCCTTTGGCCAACGTTCCAGCGGCCTTTGGTAAAATCAATAATCAATTTGTCGGCATCCTGGTGGGGATTATTTCCGCCGAGCTGTACAACCGCTTTAGCCATGTGGAATTGCCCAAGGCGCTCTCGTTCTTTAGCGGGCGTCGACTGGTACCGATTCTGGTCTCATTCGTCATGATCCTGGTGGCCTTTATCCTGATGTATGTTTGGCCGGTGGTCTTTAATGGCCTGGTTTCTTTCGGCGAACGCATTCAGGGGTTGGGATCGGTGGGGGCCGGCATTTACGCCTTCTTCAACCGTCTGTTGATTCCGGTGGGGCTGCATCATGCGCTTAACTCGGTTTTCTGGTTTGACGTGGCGGGCATCAATGATATTCCTAAATTCTTTGGCGGCCAGCAGTCCATCGACGCGGGCACGGCTATTATCGGCATCACCGGTCGCTACCAGGCGGGTTTCTTCCCGATCATGATGTTCGGTTTGCCTGGAGCGGCTTTAGCCATCTACCAGTGCGCGCGTCCGGAAAATAAAAGCAAGGTTGCCGGTATTATGTTGGCCGGGGCGTTTGCCGCCTTTTTTACCGGGATTACCGAACCGCTGGAATTTTCGTTTATGTTTGTGGCGCCGGTGCTTTACTTCCTGCATGCCTTATTGACCGGCCTGTCGGTATTTATCGCCGCGCAGATGCATTGGATGGCCGGTTTCGGCTTTAGCGCCGGCCTGGTGGATATGGTGCTCTCCTCGCGCAATCCCTTGGCGGTTCACTGGTATATGCTGATCCCGCAGGGATTGGTGTTCTTTGTTATCTACTATCTGGTTTTCCGCTTCACCATCAAACGTTTCAACCTGTTAACCCCGGGGCGTGAACTGGCGGTCGCCGGTGATGAATCGGACGGTTACAATGTGGATATGGAACCGGCCACCACGGCCACCGGCAAAGCCGCCGAGACCCAGGCTTTGGCGCGGCGCTATATCAGCGCTATCGGTGGTTCCGACAATCTGACCGGTATTGACGCCTGCATTACCCGTCTGCGGTTAAACGTTAAAGATTCGACGCTGGTTAATGAGTCTTTGGCAAAAAACCTGGGTGCCCAGGGCGTGATCCGTCTTAATAAAGAAAGCGTGCAGGTGATTGTCGGTACCCGCGCGGAAATTATCGCCGGCGCCATGCGCGAAGTATTGGCCGAAGGGCCGGTGGCAGCGGCAAAATCGGTGTCCCAAGCGGTACCGACCCCGCTCAAAGCCGCGTCGGTGGCGTCCGAACCATCGTTGCGCCCGGTGGTGGTAAGCCTGGTATCACCTATCAGTGGTGAAATTGTGCCGCTGGAGCATGTTCCTGACGATGCATTTGCCTCCAAAGCGGTAGGGGAAGGTGTGGCCATTCGTCCAACCGGTAAACTGGTGCTGTCGCCGGCCAACGGTACGCTGGTCAAAGTCTTTGGAACCCATCACGCCTTCTGCCTGGAAACCGACTCGGGCGCCGAAGTGATCGTGCATATTGGTATTGATACGGTGGAATTACAGGGCCGCGGCTTTACTTCGCTGGTGGAAGAGGGCAGCAAGGTCACCCAGGGGCAGCCGATTCTGGAACTGGATCTTGATTATCTTAACGCCAACGCGCGTTCTCTGATAAGCCCGGTGGTTATCAGCAATATGGATGAGTTCGGCGCCATCGTCGCCATCGCCAGCGGTGTAGTGGTCGCGGGTGAAACCCCACTGATGGATCTTACCGCGAAATAATACCGCATGGCGGCCGTCCCCGGCCGACGGCGGTTTATGCTGTCACTTTCCGGCGCGTTTCTCGCGCCGGAAAATAACTCCCGCGTTGACTTTCCACGCACAATCCCTTTCCGGTTATGCTCCGACAGCGGTGCGCCTATGGTAATATAATGTAAATCATCATTGTCGCGGCTTGTCCGTCCTTTTGGCGGGATCCGAAATTTGCCGCGTTGGTAGCCAAGGGTATGATAATAAATTCTGCAACTAACGGTTGTACAGGACCCTGGCATGTTGGAACATATGAGCGATAAATGTTGTGCTTTCGCGTAGAGGAATAGAAATATGAGTGAGGCAGAAGCCCGCCCAACTAACTTTATTCGTCAAATTATTGACGAAGATTTGGCATCGGGTAAGCACCATACGGTGCATACGCGCTTTCCGCCGGAACCAAATGGTTACTTACATATTGGCCATGCGAAAGCGATATGCCTGAATTTTGGTATCGCCCAAGACTACCACGGCCAATGCAATCTGCGCTTTGACGATACCAATCCGGTAAAAGAGGATATAGAATTCGTCGATTCGATCAAGCAGGACGTCCAGTGGCTGGGATTCGCCTGGAGCGGTGATATTCACTACTCTTCTGATTATTTTGACCGTTTGCACGACTATGCGGTGGAATTGATCAAAAAAGGGTTGGCTTATGTGGACGAGCTTTCTCCCGACGCTATCCGGGAATACCGCGGCAACCTGACGACGCCCGGCAAAAACAGTCCTTTTCGCGATCGCACCGTCGATGACAATCTGGCGCTGTTTACGATTATGCGCAACGGTGGTTTTCCAGAAGGCAGTGCCTGCCTGCGCGCCAAGATAGATATGGCATCCTCGTTTATGGTGATGCGCGATCCGGTGCTGTATCGGATCAAGTTCGCTGAGCACCATCAGACCGGGACCAAATGGTGCATTTATCCGATGTATGATTTCACCCACTGCATTTCCGATGCGCTGGAGGGAATAACCCATTCGCTGTGTACCCTGGAGTTTCAGGACAATCGGCGGTTGTATGATTGGGTGCTTGATAACATCACCATTGACTGCCACCCGCGCCAGTACGAATTTTCCCGGCTCAATCTCGAATACGCCATTATGTCCAAGCGTAAGCTGACCCAACTGGTGGCGGAACACATTGTTGAAGGATGGGATGACCCGAGAATGCCGACCATTTCCGGGTTGCGCCGCCGCGGTTATACCGCCGCCTCGATCCGTGAGTTTTGCCGGCGCATTGGCGTGACCAAACAGGATAACAACGTGGAAATCGCCGCGTTGGAAGCCTGTATTCGCGAAGATTTGAACGAAAGCGCTCCCCGTGCGATGGCGGTAATCGACCCGCTTAAAGTGGTTATCGAGAATTTGCCCGTCGGCCACGAAGAGTTCGTGACCATGCCGACGCACCCCAACAAGCCTGAGATGGGGCATCGCCAGGTAGCGTTCAGCCGTGAAATCTATATCGATCGCGCTGATTTTCGTGAAGAAGCCAATAAGCAGTACAAACGTCTGGTGCTTGGCAAAGAGGTGCGTCTACGCAACGCGTACGTCATCAAAGCCGATCGGGTGGAAAAAGACGCCCAGGGTGAAATTACTACCCTCTATTGCAGCTACGATCCGGAAACCTTAAGCAAAGATCCGGCGGATGGCCGCAAGGTGAAGGGCGTAATCCATTGGGTTTCGGCGACGCAGGGCGTTGCCGCAGAGTTCAGGTTGTACGATCGCCTGTTTAGCGAGGCCAATCCCGCCGCGGCAGATGATTTTCTCTCGACGCTCAACCCGCAATCGCTGGTGATTAAGCAAGGTTATGTGGAAGCCAGCGTGCTAAACGCTGAAATCGGCCATCCATTCCAGTTTGAACGGGAAGGGTATTTCTGCGCCGATAGTCGTTATTTCACCCGGCAGACGCCGGTATTCAACCGCACCGTCGGTCTGCGGGATACCTGGACGAAAACCGGGTCCTGAGGGCTGACTCGCCGTCGGACAAAAAAACGCTGCCTCGGCAGCGTTTTTTTTGACAAAGGCGGCGATTAAACGCGGCGGGCGCCAGGCGATAGCAAATTAAGCCGTTATTCTTTGATGCTGTTTAGCATATCACTATGATCGTGCAGGGTTTCGTCTTCACGGCAGTTGCCTTCCTCGCAATGGCCATAAAGATATAAACTGTGGTTCGTCAGTTTGATATTGTGTTTTTTGGCGATGTCGCGCTGGCGCGCTTCGATGAATTCGTCACGGAATTCAATTACTTTGCCGCAATCCAGGCAAATCAGATGATCATGATGATATTGCTGGGTTAATTCAAAAACCGATTTGCCGCCTTCGAAATTGTGGCGGGTGACGATACCGGCGTCGTCAAATTGGTTTAGCACGCGATACACAGTGGCAAGACCAATTTCT
>JAATGH010000479.1 GCA_015654745.1 Enterobacterales bacterium | reverse complement strand
TAGCAAAACGCCCGGGGCGTGGACCATCCATCCAAAAGCGTAAAACGTACATCCCAAGGCGCGGCGGCGATAAGACTGTAATGCAAGCAAGATATCTGCCATATCTGCAAATCGATGCCGATGTTGCAGCAGGTTGACGTTTGCAACAGGATGCACCAGTGCGTTATCAGCGGCGGCGCACCGCTTCGGTGCGTGTCGTCATGAATCCCGCGGTCCGAGGCCACTCCTGCACCAATTAAGCGCTTCATGGCCTGTCGAATACCGGCGCATTCAGAGCAGCTGATGAAACCTTGAATGTACGATAGGATGCATTAGATACGATTTTAGTAACATGAGTAGTATATTTAACTAACAATATCGACACATATCACATTTAAACCTATCATCCTGGTGAATTCCGCCGTCCGGGCTGCTCAGGCGGTGGCCATCAGCGCCTGGGCGACATAGATCTCCCGCAGCGCCCGCGTGACCGGTCCCGGGCTGCCGTCCCCTATCGCTTTGCCGTCAATCGCCACCACCGGCCAGATAAAAGTGGTCGCGGAGCTGATAAACGCCTCGCGGGCCGCATACGCTTCCTCAACGCTGAACGCGAGCTCCTCGAAAGGAATGGCGTGGCGCGAGGCCAACTCAAGCAGCGAGCGGCGAGTGATACCGTGCAAAATATCGTTGCTCAGCGGACGCGTCACCAGCGTGCCCTGCGCCGTGACAATCCAGGCATTGCAGGCGCTGCCCTCCGTGACCAGGCCGTCCTCCACCAGGAAGGCGTCGTCGGCCCCCTGGGAATGGGCATACTCCTTTGCCAGGCAGGGGGCCAACAAGCCCACGACTTTAATATCACGCCGCCGCCAACGAATATCCGGCAGGGTAATGACCTTAATGCCGTTTACAGCCTTGGCATGGGTAATCACCGCCCTGGCCTGGGTAAACAGTACCAGCGTCGGCGCCACGCCGGCCGGGGGGAAATCAAACTCGCGATCGCCGGTGGAGCCGCGGCTTAATTGTAAATACACCGCCCCTTCGCGCAGTTGGTTACGGGCGATCAGCTCCTGCTGGATCTCCTCTAGCCGCGCCAGCGTAACGGGCAGATGAAGCTTCAGCTCGGCACAAGAGTGCGCCAGCCGGGCGAGATGCCCGGCATTCTCCAATAATTTTCCGTTAAGCACCGCTGTCACTTCATAGACCGCGTCCGAGAACAGAAAACCACGGTCAAAAATGGAAACCTTAGCGTCGCTCTCCGGCACGAAGTCGCCATTGATATAAACAATTCTGGTCATCTTGGTACCCTGCCGTAAACGTAGAAGGTGGTCGATAATACGACCTGGCCCATTGTCATCACTAAAGCCTATCGATAATGCGGTCCACACCCTGGCGGAACGGATCAACCACCGGCAGACCGAACCGTTGCTCCAAATCCGTCATATAGGTCAGCGCCGCCGCTTCGGTCAACTGAGCGCTGTTAATGGAAATGCCGACAAACCGCGCCCGTGGATTGGTCAGCCGCGCGGCTTGCAAATTGAGCGCCATGCACTCATCAAGGGCCGGAAGCGGAAAATCCACCCCGCGCATGGCAGTACGGGTCGGCTCATGGCATAGCACCAGCGCATCGGGCTGTGCGCCGTGGATAAGGCCCATGGTCACGCCGGAAAAAGACGGATGGAACAGCGATCCTTGCCCCTCAATGATATCCCAGTGGTCCGGCGCATTTTCCGGCGCCAGCGTTTCCACCGCGCCGGCGATGAAATCCGCCACCACCGCGTCGATACTGATACCCGCGCCACTTACCAAGATGCCGGTCTGTCCCGTGGCGCGAAACGTGGCCGGCATCCCGCGCGCCAGCATGGCTTTTTCAATGGCCAGCGCGGTATACATTTTACCGCATGAACAGTCGGTCCCCACCGGCAACAGCCGTTTTCCGGCACGCTTACGGCCGTTGGCCACCGGCAGGACCACGCTGGTATGGCGCACATCAAATAGCGAGCGGCCGAGTCGTTCAGCCGTTTCTTTCAATTCCGGCACATCCGATAGGCGGTTGTGCAGCCCGGCCGCCAAATCCATGCCGCTTTCGAGCGCCTGGCGCAGTAGGGCCACCCAATTTTCGGCGATCACCCCGCCGCGATTGGCGACGCCGACCACCAGCGTTTTGGCGCCCTGGGCCCGGGCGGCGGCAATGTCCAGATCCGGCAGGCCACAATCCACCTGGCAGTCGGCCATGCGTAGTTGGCCGATGCAGTATTCGGGATGCCAATGGCGAATGCCGAGGGCGACCTTCGCCGCCAACCGATCGTGCGCATCCGCCAGGAACAGCAGGTAAGGTTTTTGAATTTCCATTATCAACGCCTCATTAACAGTCTTGGAAAAGGGGGCGCGCCACCAAATGCGGCAAGGGGATGAGCGCGATAAAGGGATCTAGCACAGGCTGTGCCAATTCAGTATAAATGTTATTTATACTTTAAAAACATATAGTTGAATGATTATTTCGCTACATTGCAGATCGGTTTCACCCTAAATGAACGACTCATCGCACCATGCGCAGGCATTAATACTGCTTTTTTGCTCCATATAGGTGAAAATTAATAAATTTTTAACAATTATCATCATAATAAGCTGGAATATAGTCTAAACAACGCTATATACGTCGGCATAATATCGGGCCATTCGGCATAAAAGATCAATGAATGCACGATTTACCCGGTTTTATCGCGCCAACAGGCCGCCAAGCAACAAAGAACAGTGGAAACGGTGGAAACGGTGGAATGAAGGTGCGCGCGGCGCGGCGTGGAAGCCATCTTTCCGGCGAAAAAAAACCTAAACCCATTGTCCAGCCACCGCTCGGGGGGAGCAATAGCGACAAGGGATTTAGGTCTTTGCTGCTTATTAACCATACAAACAGTGTCAGATAAGATAATGCCGCCGCCACCGTCGTTATACAAGCCCTGGCAGGCATCATCCGCTGGTTATGTGATGTTGTTCAACTTTTAATCATCCGCCGAATCGGTCGTTTGGGCGGCACTGACGCTGACCAGCGCGGTGCCCTGGAACCCCAGCAGGCGGTAAACCATGGAAACCAGCAGCAAAAACGCCCCACCGACCAATAACGAGAGTCGCGTTTCGGGACTAAAAGCCATGCCTACCAGTACGCATAATAAAAAAGCCATGGTCAGGTAATTGGACCAGGGAAACCATACTGAACGGAACGGGTGAGTCAGCATGGCCTGCCGATGAGTCCGCCGAAAACGTAATTGGCTAATCAGCACCACGAACCAGGGAACCATCCCGGGCAAGACGCTGGCGCTATAGACATAGACAAAGACCTTTTGCGGATTGGGTATCAGATAATTAAGACACGACCCCGCCAGTAAGATCGCGATGGATAACATCACGCCCACCGCCGGCACCCCATTGCGCGAAACCCGGCCGACAACCGCCGGTAATTGCCGATTGTTGGCCAACGCATACAGCATGCGCCCACAG
>JAATGH010000031.1 GCA_015654745.1 Enterobacterales bacterium | reverse complement strand
GCGGTGGCGGCTGGGCGCACTACGTGGGACAGGAAAAACTGCGCCCGCAGACCGGGTGGTTGCCCCTGGCGTTTGCCACCGACTGGCAGCGCCCGGCGCGCCAGATGAACAGCACCTCATTTTTTTATAACCACTCCAGCCAATGGCGCTATGAAACGCTGGCCCCGCAGGAACTGTTGTCGCCGCTGGCGGATAAATCACGGTTTACCGGCAGCCTGATAGACTTTAACGTCCGCGCCGAGCGCATGGGCTGGCTACCTTCGGCGCCCCAACTCAACGTTAACCCGCTGCATATTGCCGCCAAAGCCCACGCCGCCGGATTAACCCCGGTGGACTATACCGTTGATGGCTTAAAAAACGGGTCGTTGCGCTTTGCGGCCGAGCAGCCGGACGAACCGCAAAATTTCCCGCGTAATTTGTTTGTTTGGCGCTCGAACCTGCTGGGGTCGTCCGGAAAGGGCCATGAGTACATGCTTAAATACCTATTGGGCACGGAAAACGGTATCCAGGGTGAAGATCTCGGCCGCCAGGGGGGCATCCTGCCGGAGGAAGTGGAGTGGCGGGAGAACGGCGGTGAAGGGAAGCTTGACCTGGTGGTCACGCTGGACTTCCGTATGTCCAGTACCTGTCTCTATTCCGATATCGTGCTGCCGACCGCCACCTGGTATGAAAAAGACGATTTAAATACCTCCGATATGCATCCGTTTATTCATCCGCTGTCGGCGGCGGTGGACCCGGCGTGGGAATCGAAAAGCGATTGGGAAATTTACAAGGGCATCGCCAAGGCATTTTCAGCGGTTTGTCAGGGACATTTGGGGGTGGAGACGGATGTGGTTACGCTGCCCATCCAGCATGATTCCGCCGCCGAATTGGCGCAGCCGCTTGATGTGGCCGACTGGAAACGGGGCGAATGCGACCTGATACCCGGCAAGACCGCGCCGCATATCATGGTGGTGGAACGCGATTATCCCAATACCTACGAGCGATTTACCTCCCTTGGCCCCTTATTGGATAAGCTGGGGAATGGCGGCAAAGGCATAGGTTGGGATACGCGAACCGAAATTGATTTTTTGAAAAAACTCAATTATGTCAAAACCGCCGGCGCGGCCGCCGGCCGACCCATGATAGATACGGCGATTGACGCCGCCGAAGTGATTTTATCGCTGGCGCCTGAAACCAATGGCGAGGTGGCGGTAAAAGCCTGGGCGGCGCTAAGCGTGTTTACCGGTATCGACCATAGTCACCTGGCGCGGAGTAAGCAACATGAGAAGATTCGCTTTCGCGACCTGCAGGCACAGCCGCGCAAGATCATCTCCAGCCCGACCTGGTCGGGTCTGGAAGATGAACAGATCTCCTACAGCGCCAATTATACCAACGTTCATGAGCTCATCCCCTGGCGCACGCTTTCCGGCCGCCAGCAGCTATATCAGGATCATGAATGGATGCGCGCCTTTGGCGAGAGCCTGCTGGTCTACCGTCCGCCCATCGATACCCGCGCCGCGCAGCCGTTGCTTAACGCTAAGCCCAACGGGAATCCGGAAAAGGCGCTGAACTTCCTGACGCCGCACCAGAAGTGGGGCATTCACTCTACCTTTAGCGACAATTTATTAATGCTTACCTTGTCGCGCGGCGGGCCGATTATCTGGCTGAGCGAAGACGACGCACGGGAGTTGTGCATTGACGATAACGACTGGATTGAGGCGTTTAACGCCAACGGCGCGCTGATTGCCCGCGCGGTGGTCAGCCAGCGCGTGCCGCCCGGTATGACCATGATGTACCACGCGCAGGAACGCATCGTCAATATCCCCGGTTCCGAGATCACCGGTCAGCGAGGCGGGATCCATAATTCGGTAACCCGGGTGTGCCCGAAACCGACGCATATGATCGGTGGTTATGCCCAATTGGCTTATGGTTTTAATTATTATGGCACCGTCGGATCCAACCGTG
Source organism: Enterobacterales bacterium (assembly GCA_015654745.1). Lineage (GTDB taxonomy): Bacteria > Pseudomonadota > Gammaproteobacteria > Enterobacterales > Enterobacteriaceae > Acerihabitans. The sequence goes on along the minus strand of JAATGH010000031.1, from coordinate 9,075 downwards.
ACGAATTTGTGGTGGTGCGCAAAATGGACCGTATCGACTGGTTAGACGATGAACATCACGATGCTGCGCAGGGCAATGCGGCCGCCGGCACGCTGCGCCGCAAGGAGACCGCCAAATGAAAATTCGTTCTCAGGTCGGAATGGTATTGAATCTCGACAAATGCATCGGTTGTCATACCTGCTCGGTGACATGTAAAAACGTCTGGACCAGTCGGGAAGGCATGGAATACGCCTGGTTCAACAATGTGGAAAGTAAACCGGGGATCGGCTACCCGCAAGCCTGGGAAGACCAGGAAAAATGGCGGGGCGGTTGGATACGTAAAATCAGCGGCAAACTGCAGCCGCGCATGGGCGGCCGGGTCGGCGTACTGGCAAATCTTTTTGCCAACCCCGATGTGCCGCAGATTGATGATTATTATGAACCCTTTGATTACGACTATCAGCATCTGCATACCGCGCCACAGGGCAAACACCAGCCCGTCGCCCGGCCACGCTCGCTGATCACCGGGCGCAGAATGGACAAGATCGTCGGTGGGCCCAACTGGGAGGAAATTCTGGGCGGCGAGTTTGCGCAGCGATCCAAGGACAAAAATTTCGACCATATGCAAAAGGCAATGTATGGGCAGTTCGAACATACCTTTATGATGTACTTGCCGCGCTTATGTGAACACTGCCTGAATCCCGCCTGCGTCGCCACCTGCCCGAGCGGCGCCATATACAAGCGGGAAGAGGATGGGATCGTCTTGATCGATCAGGATAAATGCCGCGGCTGGCGCATGTGTGTGACGGGTTGTCCCTATAAGAAAATCTATTTCAATTGGAAAAGCGGCAAATCAGAGAAATGTATTTTTTGCTATCCACGCATCGAAGCCGGCCAGCCTACCGTTTGCTCTGAAACCTGCGTCGGGCGTATCCGCTATCTCGGCGTGCTGCTGTATGACGCCGATCGTATCGCCCAGGCCGCCGCCGCGGTCGGCGAACAGGATCTTTACCAAAGCCAGTTGGATATCTTCCTCGACCCCCATGACCCCAAGGTGATTGCCCAGGCGCTGGCGGATGGGGTACCCCAAGGCGTCATCGACTCCGCACAACGGTCGCCGGTGTATAAACTGGCGATGGAATGGAAGCTGGCGCTGCCGCTGCATCCAGAATACCGCACCCTGCCCATGGTGTGGTACGTACCGCCGCTCTCTCCCATACAGTCCGCCGCCGATGCCGGGGAACTGGCGCACAGTGGGGTATTGCCGGACGTGGAGAGCCTGCGTATTCCAGTACAGTACCTGGCCAACCTGCTGACCGCCGGCGATACCGCGCCGGTGTTGCTGGCGTTAAAGCGGCTGCTGGCCATGCGTCATTATAAACGTGCGGAGACCGTGGAGCGGGTGAAGGATACCAGCGCACTGGAGCAGGTGGGACTCTCGGAAGCCCAGGCACAGGAAATGTATCGATATCTGGCCATCGCCAACTATGAAGATCGGTTTGTTATCCCGTCCAGCCACCGTGAACTGGCCCGTGCAGCCTTCCCGGAAAGTAAAGGCTGCGGGTTTACCTTTGGCGACGGCTGCCATGGTAGTGATACCCGGTTCAATTTGTTCAACAGCCGGCGCATCGACGCCATAGATGTTGCACGTCAAACCGGTGGGGAGCCGCAGCATGATTAGCGTAAAAATTATCGGTCTGTTACTGGATTACCCGGATGAATCGCTTTGGGCCGCCCGTGAGGAGCTCATCTCGGCGCTACATTCCGCGGACGAACTCGATCAGCCTGGTTGCGATCGGCTGGCGCGGTTTATTCAGTCCTACTGCGCCCAGCCGCTGCTGGACGCCCAGGAAGCGTATTGTGAGTTGTTCGATCGCGGTCGCGCCACGTCGCTACTGCTGTTCGAGCATGTCTATGGTGAATCGCGCGATCGCGGCCAGGCGATGGTGGATCTGCTTGGGCAATATCGGGCGGCCGGATGGGAGTTGGCTAGCCGCGAATTACCGGATTTTCTGCCACTCTATTTGGAATATCTCGCCGCCTTGACGGCAGAGCAGGCTGGCGCGGGTCTGCAAGATATTGCCCCGATACTGGCGTTAATTGGCGCCCGGCTACGCCAGCGGGAAAATCACTATGCGGAGCTGTTCGATCTGCTGTTGGAACTCTCCGGCAGCGAGCTGCGCGGGACCAGTTTGGCGCACCGGGTGGCCGGCGAAGCACGGGACGATACGCCGGCTGCGCTCGATGCGGTGTGGGAAACGGAGCAGATAACCTTTCTTGGTCAGCCCGGCTGCGACTCCGCCGAGCAGATCCGTCACCAGCATCGCTTTGCCGGCGCGGTGGTGGCGCAATATATCAATATTGAACAACCGGCAGATAACGCGAGCAGCGTCGACCACGCGCGCAACGCTGTATGTTCACGTCCAAACGACCCAGAGGGAGATTGATTATGCATTTTCTCGATTTGTTCTTTTTTGATATTTATCCCTATCTGGCGGGCACCGTATTCCTGATCGGCAGTTGGCTGCGTTACGATTACGGTCAATATAGCTGGCGCGCGGGTTCGAGCCAGATGCTGGATAAGACAGGCATGCGGCTCGCGTCCAATCTGTTTCATATCGGGATTATCGGCATCTTCTTTGGCCATTTTTTTGGCATGCTGACGCCGCACTGGGTATACGAACCGTTTTTATCCATCGAACTTAAGCAAAAGCTGGCGATGGGGGCAGGCGGCATATGCGGATTAATGACCCTGGTTGGGGGTGGGTTGTTGCTAAAACGCCGTTTGCTTAATCCACGTATCCGCGCCACCTCAAGCGTGGGCGATATTCTGATCATCACGCTGCTGGTGGTGCAGGCGGTGCTCGGGTTGCTCACTATTCCGGTGTCCGGCCGGCATATGGATGGCGCCGAGATGATGAAGCTGGTGGGCTGGGCGCAGGCGGTGGTGACGTTTACGCCCGGTGCGTCGGCGCACCTTACGGGCGTCGCCTTAATTTATCGTCTGCATATGATTCTGGGGATGACGCTGTTTGTGTTATTCCCCTTTTGCCGTTTGGTGCATATCTGGAGCGAGCCGGTGGAATACCTGACCAGGCGCTACCAATTGGTTAGGAACCGGCGCTGAGGGAGGACGCGTGGCCGCGGCCCCGACAAAGCGCATGGGGGCGCGGCAAGCGTTGTTAATTCTTATCCAGCGACTTTAACCAGGCGATTTCCCGCGGCCAGATGTCGGGCTCGACGGTTTCCAGGATCATGGGAATATTGTCAAAACGTTTATCTCCCATGATCCAGGCGAACGCGGTCTGGCCAATATTGCCTTCACCCAGGCTGTGATGGCGGTCTACCCGACTGTTAAATTCGCTTTTGGCATCGTTCAGATGCATGCCGCGCAGGTAGGAGAATCCAACGATATCGCTGAATTGAGCGAAGGTATGCTGGCAGGCTTCCTCAGTGCGTAGATCGTATCCGGCGGCAAAGGCATGACAGGTATCAATACACACGCCCACCCGGCTTTTATCTTCCACGCCGGCAATAATCGCCGCCAGGTGCTCGAAACGAAATCCCATATTACTGCCTTGGCCGGCGGTATTTTCAATCACCGCCGTGACGCCGGCCGTTTTGTCCAGCGCAATATTGATGGATTCGGCAATATTGGCCAGGCATTGGTCCTCATCGATCTGTTTTAAATGGCTGCAGGGATGGAAATTCAGCAACGTCAGCCCAAGCTGCTGACAGCGCGCCAGCTCGTCTATAAACGCCGCGCGGGATTTCTCCAGCGCATCGGCGACCGGGTGGCCAAGGTTAATCAGGTAGCTGTCATGGGGTAGGATTTGGCCTGGCGCGAAGTGATACTGTTCGCAGGCCGAACGAAACTTATCAATATCCTCGTCGCTAAGATCGGCCGCTTTCCACTGGCGCTGGTTTTTGGTGAACAGCGCAAAGGCCGTGGCATCCAGCTCGTGGGCGCGTTGCACCGCCTGATCCACTCCGCCCGCCGCGCTGACATGGGCACCGATAAACTTCATGTTTTTCTCCTTTTTTAATTGCATTATCACACCTATAGCGGCGAGAGTATGCTGTTTAGGAAAAAAACGCGCCAATAATTATTGTGAGTCGATGTATACCCAGATTCATCAAGGCGCCGCCGGCGATCAGCCAAATAAAGAGCAATAATGCCAATAACAGGGGCCGCAGTCCGGCGCGGCGCAGGTCCGTTAAACGGGTAGTCAGCCCCAATGCCGCCATAGCCATGGTCAGCAGCCAGGTATCCAGCAGGTTAATCGACGCCAGTAGCCGTGGGGTGAACAGGTGAAACGAGTTCACTCCAGCCACGGCGATAAACAGCACGGCAAACCAGGGAAAGGCAATGGCGCGCGCGCCGGGCTCTACCGAACGGCGCCGGCGCAGCCAGGCCGAGAGCAGCAGCAGAAACGGGGCCAGCATCATCACGCGGATCATTTTGGCTATTACCGCGGCATTTTCCGCCTCGGGGCTTATCGCGTGACCCGCCGCCACCACCTGCGCCACTTCATGCATGGTTGAACCGGTAAAAATACCGAAGCTGAGCGGAGTAAACGGTAGCCAGAGGAAATGCTGATTCAGTTGATACAGCGCCGGATAAATAAATATTGCCGCGGTACCGAAAATGACCACCGTGGCGACCGCTACCGCCACTTTATCCCCATTAGCCTTGAGTACCGGTTCCGTTGCCAGTACCGCCGCCGCGCCGCAGATGCTGCTGCCCGCGCCGATCAGCATGGTGGTATCCTCATCCAGCCCCAGCCGGCGACCAAGCCAGCAGGCCAAAACAAAGGTTGAACACAGCGTCAGCAGATCGATAACCACCCCGCTGGCGCCGATGTCGCTTATCTGCTGAAAGGTCAGACGAAACCCATACAGGATAATGCCCAGGCGCAACAGCCGCTGCTTGGCGAACCCTATGCCCCGATCGCAATGGCGGTACGCCGGCGTGTAAACACTATTGCCTACCAGGATCCCGGTGAGTATTGCAAGCGTAAGCGCGCTCAGGCCAAGCCCGGTGACCGCTGGCCAGGCGCCCAGCCGCATGGCGAACAGGCTGATGGCGCCGGCCAACAGCAGACCGGGCCCATAAAGCAGAACCTGGCGGCCCGAGGGGAGCGGGCGGGATAAGGTGAGACGCACAAACATGGTCGGGTGACTCCTAAATGCCGTAATTGGCCAAGCTTAAATAGGACTGGCATAAAAGAGAAATTGATTATATGTTTATAACCTATCGTTATTAGTGGTTGATGACGTCGATTAACCTTTGGACTCTCGCGATGCATATCACCCTGCGCCAGCTGGAAGTGTTTACCGAAGTGGTAAAGAGCGGCTCGACCATCCACGCCTCCGCCAAGCTGTCGTTGTCCCAATCCGCTGTCAGCGCCGCGTTGACCGAACTGGAAAATCAATTGGCCCTGCAGGTATTCGATCGGGTTGGGAAGCGCTTGGCTATCAACGAGCACGGACGCCTGCTGTATCCTAAGGCGGTGGCGCTGCTGGAACAGGTTATGGAGATCGAACAACTGTTTAGCGGGGGCAACGGTGCGCTGCGGTTGTTCGCCAGCAGCACCATCGGCAATTACATTTTGCCGGAAATGATTGCTGGCTACCGGCGCGATTTTCCGCAAACGTCCCTGGAGCTCCAGGTCGGCAACAGTCTGGATGTGGTTAACGCGGTGATCGATTTTCGGGTGGACCTGGGGCTGATTGAAGGTCCCAGCCACCAACCGGAACTGGTAACCCAGCCTTGGCTACAGGATGAACTGGTGGTCTTCGCCGCGCCGGATAATCCGCTGGCGGGCCGTCGGCTGTCCCTCGAAGACTTGGCCGGCGCGCCCTGGATCCTGCGCGAACAGGGATCGGGCACCCGCGAAATCGTTGATTACCTGCTATTGGCGCGCTTGCCTCACTTTACGCCGGTCATGGAGCTGGGCAACTCCGAGGCCATCAAGCATGCGGTACGCCATGGCCTTGGCATCAGTTGCCTGTCGCGGCGCGTGGTGGCCGAAGCGCTGGCGTTAGGCACCCTGGTCACGCTGGATCTGCCGCTAGCGCCGCTGATGCGCACGCTTTACCTGGTGCATCACCGACAAAAACATCTCTCCGCGGCATTGACCCGTTTTCAGGATTATTGTCGGGCTTACGATTAAATCCGCCAGGTTGTGCTAAAAACCATCGGTTTGCCGATATAACGCTTATAATCAGGGCTGCATTATGAAGCTATCTTATAACGCAGCCTCGGCACTATCACCCGTTGTCTGATTTGCTACAATCCGCCCTTGATTTTTGTACGGACAATTTAATTAACCATGCTTCACAATTCTATCGACAGCCCGCAAACGCCGGGCCTGCGGCGTGAACTTAAAGCGCGGCATCTGACCATGATCGCCATCGGCGGTTCTATCGGCACGGGACTCTTTGTCGCATCCGGCGCCACCATCTCCCAGGCTGGGCCAGGCGGCGCGTTGCTGTCATATATGCTTATCGGCCTGATGGTCTATTTCCTGATGACCAGCCTCGGCGAACTGGCGGCCTATATGCCGGTTTCCGGCTCGTTCTCCACCTATGGCGCCCGCTACGTGGAAGAGGGATTTGGTTTCGCGCTGGGATGGAACTACTGGTACAACTGGGCGGTGACCATCGCCGTGGATCTGGTGGCGTCGCAGCTCGTCATGAACTACTGGTTCCCCACGGTGCCCGGCTGGATCTGGAGCGCGCTGTTCCTGGCGATTATGTTTTTACTGAACGCGATTTCGGTCAAAGGCTTCGGCGAGGCGGAATATTGGTTTTCGTTGATCAAAGTGGTGACGGTGGTGATCTTTATCGCGGTGGGGGTACTGATGATTGTCGGCATCCTGCGCGGTGGCGAAAGCGCCGGCTGGCATAACTGGCAGGTGGGCGACGCGCCCTTTGCCGGCGGTTTTCCGGCGATGATCGGCGTGGCCATGATTGTCGGTTTTTCGTTTCAGGGCACCGAGCTTATCGGTGTAGCCGCCGGCGAGTCCGCCGATCCGGCTAAAAATATTCCGCGTGCGGTGCGCCAGGTCTTTTGGCGTATCCTGCTGTTTTATGTGCTGGCGATACTGATTATCAGTTTAATCATCCCTTACACTGACCCGAATCTGCTGCGCAACGATGTCAAGGACATTACCGTCAGTCCGTTTACCCTGGTGTTCCGCAATGCCGGCCTGCTCTCCGCCGCCGCGGTGATGAACGCGGTGATCCTGACGGCGGTGCTGTCGGCGGGCAATTCGGGCATGTATGCCTCTACCCGCATGCTGTATATGTTGGCATGCGAGGGCAAAGCGCCCAGGATTTTCGCCAAATTGTCCAAAGGTGGCGTACCGCGCAACGCGCTGTACCTGACCACGGTGATGGCGGGGTTATGCTTTTTGACCTCGATGTACGGTAACCAGACGGTTTACCTCTGGCTGCTCAATACGTCGGGCATGACCGGGTTTATCGCCTGGCTGGGTATCGCCATCAGCCATTATCGCTTTCGCCGGGGCTACCTATTCCAGGGGCGTCAACTGGGCGATTTACCTTATATCGCCGGATTTTTTCCCCTGGGGCCGGTGTTTGCCTTTGTGCTGTGCCTGATGATTACCTTGGGGCAAAATTACCAGGCCTTTTTGCAAGATCGCATTGATTGGTACGGCGTCACCGCCACCTACATTGGTATTCCGCTGTTTCTGGTGATCTGGCTGGGCTACAAATGGAGTCACGGCTCCAAACTGGTACGTTATGAGGATATGATTTTCCCTGACCGTCCCGACGTGAGCACCCCGGATACCCTACCGGCCGATCGCCCCGCCATAGCCTCGCGTACCTAATAAGCCAGGCTGCATTGCTCGGGACACGGCGGACGCCGTGTCTCGCTTAACGATAAAACCCATCGGGCGGAGCGGGTCATCAGCGCTGACAATCTGGTCCGGGTCTATGGCCGTGCGCGGACGTATCGAATACTGCTCTTTGGACTTGCCGCAGGTGCTGATTGATGGCTTGGCATCACCGTCGCCGCAGGATTAGCCATCCCGCTGCCCGTGCGCCCCGCAGGCCCGCCGAACGAGGTTTTCCGCATGGCCCATGGCCTGCTGGCAACTCTCGCCGTGGGCCATAACGTGGCCGATAATGACAGTCCCGCTACCTCGGCCCATGCCGGTCGAATTCGCCGGCGGAAGCTTTATGCTGCCGGCGACAAAATAACGATCGGTATTGTCGATGTGCGCCCCGGTGAGGCGCTCGGCGCACGGGGAGAAAATAAACGCATCGGCGACATAGGCATAACGCGCGTTTGGCGATCCGATGAGCGGCCGCTCATCGCCGCAGGCGAAATCCACCAGATGCGTCATCATATTGATGCCGGTGGTCAGTTCCACCAGTTTAATTACGTGCGCATCGGCAATACGCAGGTTAATGTCGATCAGGACCGGCCCGTCCGCGGCGTAGATAAACTCTAGGGTAAGCGCGCCGCCGCGCAATCCCAGCGCGTCCACCCACCCAAGGATCTGCGCGCTGGCCACGGCCAGGCGCGTCGGCTCAAGATCCGAAGGCTGGCAGATGCCGGTGACGCGGGGACGGTCGCCGGCGGACATAAATAACCGGCCGATCGCGACAACCCGCCAGCCTCCGTCGTTATACAGAAGTTCCGCGCCATAGCATGGCCCGTCGATAAACTGCTCCATCAAAAAATGGCGATGCTCGGTGCCTGGCATACCGCGCGACCCCTTGGTCGTCATATCCGCGATGGCTTGGCGATAGTGTTCCCCGGTCCGGCATATAAACCTGCTGTGGACGTCAGCGGCACGGATCGGCTTGATAATAAAAGGAAAAGGTATGGGTGGCAGCAGCGGCGTGCTGTCGAGGGAAAAAAAACGGTACAGCGGCAGAGCATAACCCTGTTCATGCAGCCTGGTCCGGGCCTGATCCTTGTTGAACGCGCACCTTAGTCCGTCCACGCAGGGGGAGGGCAGCCGCAGCGCTTGCGCCAGCTCGGTTGCCGGAATCATTACCTCATCATAGCTGCCCAGCACCGCAACGACCGGCATGCCGTTGTGCCTGATACAATCG
>JAATGH010000425.1 GCA_015654745.1 Enterobacterales bacterium | reverse complement strand
GGCGTCGCCCGAACACCGCGGTAAAGTCATCGGTACGCTGCAAACGGGGCTGATCCTAGGCATATTGCTTTCACGCACGATTTCGGGCGTTGTGGCGCAGGCCCTCGACTCCTGGCGCTTGCCTTACCTGCTGTCTGCGGCGTTGACCGCCTGCCTGGTCTTCATCGTACCTCGCTTGATACCCGAGCGACAGTCGGCACCGGTACGTATCGGCTATCTAAACCTGCTGCGCTCACTGCTTTCGTTGCTGCGCTTCCGCCCATTGCGGCTGTCGATGGCGCTGGGTTTCCTGGTGTTTGCCGCCTTTTCGGCCTTCTGGGCGACCCTGGCTTTTCACCTGGCAAGCCCGGCCTTTGGCCTTGGCCCCGCAACAGCCGGCCTGTTCGGACTATACGGCGCGCTGGGCGCCATCCTGGCGCCAATGGCGGGGCGGTTGTCCGATCGCATCGGGTCGTTCAAGGTCAATTTATTATCGCTAGCCGCGGTGGTCCTGGCCTTCCTGCTCGCGGGATCGGCCGGTGCCTTCTCGCTACTGGCGCTGGTACTGACCGTCAATTTGCTCGACTTTGGTTTGCAAAGCGGCCAGATCGCCAACCAGACACGCATCTTTGCGCTGGGCAACGACATTCGTGCCCGCGTTAACACACTTTATATGGTGGCCACCTTCGGCGGCGGCGCGGCGGGTTCGTTTGCCGGGGCCTACGCCTGGAGTCTGGATGGATGGCGTGGCGTCTGCGTGCTGGCGCTGCTGCTCCTCGCCGCAGCCGGCGCGGCGCTGGTGCTCAACCGGCGCGAGCCAGCTCATGCCACTCATTCGCCAGGCGCCTGAAATAGGCAATTTGAAAAGATTGGTTCGTTGAGCGCCTAAAAAATAGCGTTGAAGCGCGTGGGGTCTCAATAGACACGTAAGCCCGTTGTCATCAGCATTCCGACATTTTCATAGGGGAGACCGCCATGCATAAGACAATAAGTGCATTATTTTTGGGATTATTTATTGTTTCCGCGAGTAGCCAATCAATGGCTCACGACGCTGGCATGTGGGCTGGCGCGAGCAACGCCCCAGCGGCGCGGTCCGAGGTCAGCGTCGCCGTGGGTGGCCGCGTGAACGGCAGCCCTCATCAGGGCGGTGACAGGTCCAATATCGTCGAGGTGTTTACACCCAAGCAATAACATTCATCTTAGCCCGTCCAGCGTCATACCGAATGTCCGGACGCTTATATGTTCAAAGGAGTTTCACATGTCGAATACTACTTTTGCCAAAGGGCAGGAAAATTTTGCCAAGGTCTTCGGTTCGGATCCCGTAGACTTTATCGCCGCCGTCGATGTGATGGCGCCAGGCTTTGGTCGCATGATCGTCGAAACCGAATTCGGCGACGCCTATGACCGTCCCGGGCTGGATGCCGAGACCCGTGAGCTGGTGATTATTGCGGCATGTGGGGCGCTAGGGTCGACCGGCCTGGGTGCCGTCGGCATGCATATTCCGGCCGCCCTAAAGGCCGGCGCGACGCGGCAGGAAATCACGGAAGTGCTGGTCCAACTTGCCTTTGCCGCCGGCTTTCCGACAGCCCTTGGTGCCTTGCAATGCGCCCAGTCCACGTTCGCGCAACTTGACCAGACTGATCTCTGAGCGGTGTGCCACGATCCTACCAAACCCCATTCCCCCTCATTCACCAGGAGCTTTACATGGATAACCTGAAAGGAAAAGTTGCGCTGGTCACCGGCGCATCACGCGGCATCGGCCGCGATATCGCCCTGGCGCTGGCTGCTGTCGGCTGCCATGTCGCCGTGGGCTATCACCGGGACCAGGCCGGCGCCGAGAGCGTCGTCGATCTGATCCGCCAGCAGGGCGGCAAGGCCGTGGCACTGGGCGGTGACGTGGCCGACCCGCAGACCGCGGCTCACCTTGTCCGCGAAACCGAAACGCAACTTGGGCCGATTGGCGTCCTCGTTAATAATGCGGGTATCAATCCGGCCAAGCCGCTTGATCAGATTACCGCCGAGGATTGGGATGAAACCATCCGAGTCAATCTGGGCTCAGCGTTCCATGTGACCCAGGCGGCGCTGCCGGGACTGCGCGCACGCCGGTGGGGGCGGATTATCACCCTGTCGTCGGTCGCCGCGCAGCTTGGCGGCGTCATCGGTCCGCACTATGCCGCGAGCAAGGCCGGCCTGATCGGGCTGGCCCATTATTACGCGGCCGCGCTGGCTAAAGAGGGCATCACATCGAACGCCATTGCCCCGGCGCTGATCGAGACGGAAATGCTCAAGGGCAATCCGGCGATTAAACCGACGCTGATCCCGGTCGGCCGCTTCGGTCAGGTCGATGAAGTCTCCTCGGTGGCGGTCATGCTGGCCGGCAACGGCTACATCACCGGGCAGACTGTTAACGTTAACGGCGGCTGGTACATGAGCTAACTAAACAAGGAGAATATGCAATGCAAACCCGCTTTATTCCTTCCACCCAGGAAGCGCTGCCCGTCATCGGCCTGGGTACTTACCGGGGATTCGATATTACGCCGGGAGTAGAGGCCAGCGTCCGGCTCGCCGGCGTGCTCAAGGTCGATGATAGAGAATACGGCGGCAACGAAGGGTCCGACCTGACTTCGCAGCAATTGCGGGAATTAAGATCGATAAAAGGAGCCATTATATGAAGTTTGCCACGTTGAAGCATACTAATGACTCCCGCTTTATCGCTTTGATTGATACTGCTGGGGAACACTATTGGCCTCTTGCTGAGTTGTTGCCAAACTTCACCGGCGACATGCGCCAACTGATACAGAATTGGGGCAGACTTAAACATGGTATCAACCCCAAAACCGAGGGTTACTCACTGCAAAATGCCACTCTCGATATACCGATAACGGCTAAACGCAATATCTTCTGCGTCGGCAAAAACTACCATGAGCATGCGGCAGAATTCAGTAAGTCGGGTTTTGACCATAGCGCGAAAGAGGGCGAAGTTTCTCCTGAGTTCGCTGTCGTGTTCACCAAGACACCTGAAACGTTGATCGCGAACCGGGCCATTATCCCACGCCATGCAGGTGTTACCTGCCAAATGGATTATGAAGCTGAGCTTGCCGTTATTATCGGCAAGGGAGGAACAGGAATATCTAAAGACGATGCGCTGGAACATGTGTGGGGCTACACCATCATTAATGATGTAACCGCTCGCGATCTGCAGAAAAATCATCGCCAGTGGTTTATTGGGAAATCCCTCGATGGATTTGGGCCTATTGGACCATGGATTTCAACCGCTGATGAAGTCGATCTCTCATCTTCAAAAATCCAATGCTGGGTGAATGGTGAGCTTCGGCAGAATTCACAGCTTGGTAATTTAGTTTTTGATGTGCCCACTTTGATTGAAATCTTATCCTAAGGCATTGAACTTAAACCTGGCGATATCATTGCGACCGGAACTCCCGCCGGAGTGGGAATCGGATTTACGCCACCGAAATTTCTTCAGGCAGGGGATGTGGTACGCATTGAAATTGAAGGCATCGGTACACTTGAAAATGAGGTGGGGCAGTGATTATGCAGATTATTAATGATATTGTTTGTACTCACCCCGCCCAGAGGGTCTAAAGCGGCCTGAACGGCAATTGCAGCGCTGTTGGTCGTGAACCTATTTATCTACCCTAGTCTGAGATATTAGCACCGGGAGACTATCCTAAGGTCAATTATGATTGCAATATAAACAATCTGGGGTCAAATACAGCCTCGTTCCGCCTTGCCGGCGGAACGAGGCTAACCCTTAACCCGCGGTTAAAAGATTAGGGCAGTGTTCCCCTTTGCTGAGCTGTTGTAAATTTTGCAGCGTGATCTGGCCAATGCTGGTCAAAGCCTCTTCGGTCAGGAAGGCCTGGTGGCCGGTGAACAGCACATTATGGCAGGCTGACAGGCGGCGGAATACGTCGTCCTGGATCACGTCATTGGAGTTATCCTCGAAAAACAGATCCCGTTCATTTTCATAGACGTCCATGCCCAACGCGCCGATTTTCTGTAGCTTCAAGGCTTCAATGGCGGCCTGGGAGTCAATGAGGCCGCCGCGGCTGGTATTGATGACCATTACGCCATCCTTCATTTGGGCAAAGGCTGCCTGATCCAACAGATGATGGTTTTCCGGCGTCAGTGGGCAGTGCAGCGTGATCACATCCGACTCGGCAAATAACGTTTTAAGATCCACATATTCGGCGCCCAGTTCCAACGCCTGTGCGCTGGGATAGGGGTCAAAGGCCAATAAACGCATGCCGAAACCCTTAAGGATGCGCATCACGGCTACGCCGATTTTACCGGTGCCAATTACGCCGGCGGTGCGATTGTGCATATTAAAGCCGATCAGGCCTTCCAGTGAAAAATTGGCGTCGCGGGTACGCTGATAGGCGCGATGGATTCTGCGGTTCAGACACATCATCAGACCAATGGCGTGTTCCGCCACCGCTTCCGGTGAGTAGGCCGGTACCCGCACTACCTGAATGCCAAGTTCTTTTGCCGCCACCAGATCGACATTGTCAAACCCGGCGCAGCGTAGCGCGACGGTTTTGACCCCGAAATCGGCCAATTGCTGCAACACTTCCCGGCCGCCGTCATCATTGACAAAAATGCATACGGCATCACAGCCTTCGGCGGTTTTGGCGGTGCGCGGCGTTAATAGAAATTCGAAAAACTCCAGCTCAAAGCCGAAGTCTTCGTTCACTTTTGACAAATATTTACTATCATAGTTTTTGGTACTATAGACAGCGAGCTTCATTGGTTTCCCCTAAGTTTGGCCAAAATTGCAACGGACCGAGCAATATCCAACGATATCCCCATTGTACCCGTAATATTTTACGCCGCAGGTGCGGCGGCTTTGCGCGTAACTCCCGTCCCGGACCTGAGGATTACGCGCTTGCCGCCAGCCTGCGGCCGAAATGCATTGGATTTATCTCCACGCCAATTAAAGCAACGTTGAGTGCGGCAGCACCAAAAAAACATCTGGTTATAAGTATGGTATCTTGCAGGCATTGGGACAATAAAGGAATGTCATGACCAACCTAACAGGCACTTTTTGGCGCGCATCCCAGCGAATCGCCGCTTTTTTACACAAAGCGGTGGCCATTTCGTTCAGTCTGCTGGTAATGATACTGCTGCTGCTGGCCATGGCCTGGTATTTTTTACCGGCGTGGGGGCCGTCGCTGGCTGAACGATGGCTGCCCAACGGCGTCAGTCTGGTGCTTGATGGTCGTCCCGTTTGGCGTCAGGGGGCGCTACGAGTGCCGGATTTTGTCCTAAACCGCGGACAATGCGCCTGGATCGCCGGTAGTGCCGTGAGCGTGCGGCGGCAGGCGGGGAGCTGGCAAATCGGCGCCGAACGGGTCCAGGTGGACAGCGGCTGCGCTGTCGCTGGTGGCGATCGGGATCGGCCTTTAACCTGGTCAGACCTGGAAACGGCCCTGCCGCCAATGGATGTGCATATTGAACAGTTGGCGCTTGCCGCGTGGCCCGAATACTCAGGTAGCCTGGATATAAGGACTCGCGCCGGCGTCGCCCAGGTTCGTTTTCACAATGCCCGCCTATCGTTAGCCGCCCAGCTGCGTGAACGGCAACTGACGTTGGACCAATTTACCCTTACTTCCCCTAGGTTGACGGACCCACATGCCCAGGATGTTGCCCTCTGGCAAATCACCCTGCGCGGACAAATAACGTTATCCGCTCCGGTGGCGGCGGCGCCGGAGCGGGGGGCGCTGACGGTTGACGTGATCTTGCCGGGCGACGCGCCGCTCGCCGCGGTGCTTGACTGGCGGCAAACTCAAGGGGTGCTGTCCGTAACCGACCCACGCAGCGCGATGATCCTGGCGCAGCTACCCTGGCGTATTGACCAGGGCCAGTTGCGCATCATGGACGGCGAATGGCGCTGGCCTTATGCCACTCAGCCTCTGTCGGGACGGGTAACCGCCGTCCTGGGACCCCGGCAGGACGCGGTGAACGGCATCGATATCACTGCCCGCATGAATATGCTCACCCAGGGTCTGCGCGGCAAAGCCAATGCGGTGCTTTCCCTGGGCCCCGGCTCGTTGGGGTTAACGGATAATGCCTTGGCCTTTCATTTTACCGGGTTGGCCAACATGGGCGATTTATCGCTGGATGCGTCAATTCCCGGTCAGCTACGGGGTCCGCTTATCGACCCTACGCTGGCGCTACTGCCGGGCGCGTTATTGCGGGTGGTCGGACCGGTCTCTCGAGCGTTGAATATTAATAGTGCTCGTCTTCCTCTGGCCGGTATCAGAGTCTCATCGCAAGGCCTTAATGGTCGATTACAGGCGATTTTGCAGGCAGATGCCACGAATTACGGCCGCTTTAACCTGCATATGGATGGGCGGGCGACCGACTTTCTGCCCGATCGCGGACAGTGGCGATGGCGCTACTGGGGCGGCGGTTATGTTGCCCCATTCCTCGCTCGCTGGGACATTAACGGCCGTGGATCCTGGCTGGCGCAAACCATTGAGCTTAGCGAATTATCCAGCGGTTTTAACCAGCTCAACTATGGATTGGTTAAGGCGGCTACGCCACGAGTGTCTCTGCTGGCACCGCTTCGCTGGCGGCGCGATGCGTCACAACCCGCGCTTAGCGGCGCGTTGCGCCTTGATGCCAGCCGCATAGATATTACCCGCGGTGGGTATGTGCCGCGTCCCGCCCTTACGCTTACGCTAAAAGGTACCGATCCGCAAAATTTTTTGTTACAGGGCGAACTTCGCGCCGGGGAACCAACCCCTGGCGCGGTGGCGATAGGGCCGGTGCGTCTGAACGGGCGCTGGGATGGCACCCGGTTACGCGGCCAGGCCTGGTGGCCGCGACAGCCCCTGCGGGTATTTCAAACCTTGCTCGAACCTTCATTAAAGATCACCCTGCGCGAGGGTGAGTTTACCGCGCAAAGCGCTTTTTCCGCCGCCGCGGGACAAGGTTTTTTGGCCGGTGGCCATGCCACAGTGCGCCGGGGAGATATCTGGATAGGTGAAAATCGGCTACGCGGCATCGGGCTCGACCTTTCCTATCGTTTGCGCGAGCAGCGGTGGCTATTGGGAGTTAAGCAGCCGATTGCCTTGCATATCGATCGCGTTGAAACGCCGGTGATGCTGACCAATTTGGCGGTGGGAGTGCGAGGCTATTATCCTTATGACGATCATTGGCCCCTTACGCTGACCGGGATGAATATGGAGACGCTCGGTGGCAGTGTCTATCTTACGCCGCTACGCCTGCCGCAACGGGATGCGGCGTTGCTCAAAGTGAAATCCATTGAAATGAGCCAATTGATTACCGCGCTAAAGCCGAAACAATTTGCCGTTTCCGGCCGGGTAAGTGGCGAACTGCCGTTGCAGCTAGAGGATCCGCGCGGCTATATCCGCCGCGGCTGGATTGCCAGCGATAGCGTGATGGCGCTGCGGCTGGATGAGCAATTCGCCAATGCCATTGCCAGCCGGAACCTGGCTACCGGCGCGGCGATAAACTGGTTGAGGTATATGGAGATAACCCGGTTACGGGCCGAGCTGAATGTTGACCGTGCGGGGGAAATGGATATGCTGGCACATATTATCGGCACTAATCCTCGGATTAACGCGCAACGCGAGGTCAGGTTTAATTATCGGCAGCAGCAAAACATCTTTCAATTATGGCGAAGCCTGCGTTTTGGCGCCAATGTGGAGCAGACATTGGAAAAGCAAGGTACTATGCCCACAAATAGGCCTGTTCAGCAGGTAAGGGGAAATTAATGAAAGCAGGTCATGTCTCGCCAGCGCGCGGGGTATTGAGGCTAATGATTCTCGTGACGTCTTGCGCTGCCGGTGCCTGCGTGCCGCGTATTGAGCTGGCGATGCCCAAAGAGCCGATCACGATAAATATGAATGTCAAAATTGAACACGAGATCACCATCAAGGCGGATCCGCAAAGCGCCGCGCTGCTGCAACCCACCCTTTGCCAGGCCAACCAAACCTGTCCGCCGGCAAAATAAAAAAAGCGCATCCGGGGATGCGCTTGATTCGTTCATGTATTAGGCTGCGATAAACTGTTCGATGGCCGCCTTGGCATCGGTCTGCGCTTTACCGGCAACTTCTGGCCCATAAGCGATGCCTTCGGCAAAGACAAACTGCACGTCGGTCATGCCGAGGAATCCCAGGAACAGACGCAGATACGCGGCGACCAAGTCGCTTGGGGTATCCTTATGGATGCCGCCACGGGTAGTTAAAATCACTACGCGCTTGTTTTTTACCAAACCTTCCGGGCCTTGTTCGCTGTAGCGGAACGTTACCCCGGCCCGGGCGACCAGGTCAAAGTAATTTTTTAGCTGGGTGGAGATATTAAAATTGTACATGGGCACCGCCATGACAATGACATCATTATCCTGTAATTCATCGATCAGCTCATTGGAAAGATCCAATGCTTCCTGCTGACGCGGCGTCAGGGTGGCATCGGCGGGGCGCAGAGCGCCAACCAATTCGCCGTCAAGCACCGGCACCGGTTGTTCAGCCAGATCGCGTACCGTGATCCGATCGCCTGCGTGGGTTTTGCTCCACTCTTCGGCAAAAAAATCGGCTAGCTGGTTGGACTGGGAAAAAGTGGCTAGGATACTTGATTTAAGAATTAATACCTTACTCATTGTTTGTTCCTTAATCATTCTAGGTCATTGACGCTTTGGCGATGCCATCACTCTAAGGGATTACCCCCAAGCAGGGATAGCGTAATAATTCGAGTTGTTTGTTCGAAAATATTGAACGATCTCAAAGCACGTCAAGTTGCCGTCTGGGATATGGTAAACTACCGATATCAGTTAACACACTTCGGGCCGCCATGGCATGCCATGCATGGCCGCGGATGAAAGGAACGTTATTGTGAAGTCTTCTTTGGCGGCACTGTCCGCTTCGCTGGAGTCAGTGATGCTCCGCGATAAAACAGTATTACAGCGCCGTTTGCAGGGGGTGCTGAAAGTGGGGCGGCCCGAAGCGCAATCCGCCATTGCGGATCAAATCGCCGCCGATATTCAGGCGTCAGTTCAACGCGCGGCCAATCGCCGCGCCGCCTGTCCGGCGATCACCTATCCGGAAAATCTGCCTATCAGTCAAAAACGGGGCGAGATTCTAGCGGCTATCCGCGATCACCAAGTGGTGATCGTTGCCGGTGAGACCGGTTCGGGCAAAACCACCCAAATACCTAAAATTTGCCTGGAGCTTGGGCGTGGCATTACCGGCCTGATTGGCCATACGCAGCCCCGCCGTCTGGCGGCCCGCAGCGTGGCCGATCGTATCGCGCAGGAGCTGGCGACGCCCCTGGGCGCCGCGGTGGGTTATAAGGTGCGCTTTAACGACCAAATCAGTGAAAATACGCTGGTGAAGTTGATGACCGATGGCATTTTGTTAGCGGAAATTCAGCAGGATCGACAGCTATTACAATATGATACGCTGATCATTGATGAAGCCCACGAGCGTAGCCTCAACATCGACTTTATTCTCGGCTATCTACGGCAATTACTGCCCAAGCGCCCGGATTTAAAGGTGATTATCACCTCCGCGACCATTGACCCCCAGCGATTCTCGCGGCACTTTAACCACGCGCCGATCGTTGAGGTTTCCGGCCGCGCTTATCCGGTGGAAGTACGCTATCGGCCAATGGTCGACATTGAGGATGAAAATGAACGCGATCAATCCCAAGGCATTTTTGACGCCGTAGAGGAACTTAGCCGCGAAGCGCCGGGCGACATTTTGATCTTTATGAGCGGCGAGCGTGAAATTCGTGATACCGCCGATGGTCTTAACAAACTTAACCTGCCGCATACCGAGGTGCTGCCGCTCTACGCCCGTCTTTCCAACAGCGAACAGAACCGCGTATTCCAATCCCACAGCGGCAGACGTATTGTACTGGCCACCAACGTTGCCGAAACCTCGCTGACCGTGCCGGGCATTAAATATGTTATCGACCCCGGCACTGCCCGGATCAGTCGTTACAGTTTCCGCACCAAAGTGCAGCGTCTGCCCATCGAGCCGATTTCCCAAGCGTCGGCTAATCAGCGCAAGGGGCGCTGCGGCCGCGTATCGGATGGCGTTTGCATCCGGCTGTATTCAGAGGAGGATTTTCTCTCCCGCCCGGAATTCACCGATCCGGAAATCCTGCGCACCCACTTGGCATCGGTTATCCTGCAAATGACGGCCCTGGGCCTGGGGGATATTGCCGCGTTTCCGTTTGTGGAAGCACCGGATAAGCGTCATATCCAGGATGGGGTCAAGCTGCTTGAAGAATTGTGGGCCCTGGCCGATGATTCCTCTCATGGCTACCGGCTAAGTCCGCTGGGACGGCAACTGGCCCAGTTGCCGCTGGATCCGCGCTTGGCCAGAATGGTGCTGGAAGCCCGTAATAACGGCTGTGTGCGCGAGGTGATGGTGATTGCCGCGGCGCTATCCATTCAGGACCCGCGCGAACGGCCGCTGGACAAGAAACAGGCGTCTGATGAAAAACACCGCCGTTTCGCGGATAAGGAGTCGGATTTCGTCGCCTTTGTCAATTTGTGGGACTATCTGCAGGAACAGCAAAAAACCTTGTCATCCAGTCAGTTTCGGCGCCAGTGCCGTACCGATTTCCTCAGTTATTTGCGGGTGCGGGAGTGGCAGGACGTCTATACCCAACTGCGCCAGACGGTAAAGACCCTTGGCCTACCCGTGAATACCCTGCCGGCGGAGTACCAAGGTCTGCATTGCGCCTTGCTGTCTGGATTATTGTCCCATATCGGGCAGAAGGACGTGGATAAACCGGAGTATACCGGGGCCCGTAACGCAAAATTCTCGATATATCCTGGCTCCGGTCTGTTCAAAAAACCGCCCAAATGGACCATGGTGGCCGAACTGGTGGAAACCACCCGGTTATGGGGACGGGTCGCGGCGCGCATTGATCCTGAGTGGATTGAACCGCTGGCGCAGCATTTGATCAAACGCAGCTATAGCGAGCCGCATTGGGAAAAGGCCGCCGGCGCGGTGATCGCGATGGAAAAGGTGACGCTGCTCGGCTTGCCGATTGTCAACGCCCGCAAAGTGAATTATGGTCAAATTGACCCGCCGCTATGCCGTGAATTGTTTATCCGCCATGCTCTGGTTGAGGGCGATTGGCTGACCCGCCACCCTTTTTTCCATGCCAACCGTCGTTTACTGGGCGAAGTGGAAGAGCTTGAGCACAAGTCGCGGCGCCGCGATATCATGGTGGATGACGAGACGCTGTTTGCTTTTTACGATCGACGCATTGGCCAGGACGTCGTGTCGGCACAGCATTTTGATACGTGGTGGCGGCAGGCGTCCAAACAGGATCCGGATCTGCTGAATTTTGAAAAAAACATGCTGATCAAAGAGGGTGCCGATAGCATCAGCGTCCTGGATTACCCCAACGTTTGGCAACAGGGCAATATTACACTGCGGCTCAGCTATCAATTTGAACCCGGCGCCGACGCTGACGGGGTGACGGTACATATTCCACTCCAGGTGTTAAACCAGGTCAGCGCCGCCGGTTTTGACTGGCAAATCCCTGGGGTACGGCGGGAATTGCTTATCGCGCTGATAAAATCCCTGCCTAAACCGTTACGCCGTAACTTTGTTCCGGCGCCGAATTACGCCCAGGCGCTACTTGATCGTGCCAGCCCAAGCGATGGGGCGTTGTTGGACGTTATGGAACGCGAGCTGCGTCGCATGAGCGGGGTAACTATTGACCGTGATGCCTGGCAGTGGGATCAGGTTCCCGATCATCTTAAAATGACCTTTCGGGTCATTGATGACAAGCGCAAGACGTTGGGGGAGAGCAAGGACCTCGACGCCTTGAAACTACAGCTTAAGGGAAGTATCCAGCAAACGCTGTCCGCCGTGGCGGATGACGGGCTGGAACAACAGGATTTGCACATTTGGAGCTTTGGCAATCTGCCGGAGCGTTATGAGCAGAAAAAAGGCGGCTACTCGCTAAAAGCTTATCCGGCGCTGGTTGATGAAAAAGATAGTGTGGCGATTCGCCTGTTTGAAACCGATCACGATCAACGGCGGGCAATGTGGCTCGGCATTCGCCGTCTGTTATTGCTCAATATTCCTTCGCCGATTAAATATCTGCATGAGAAGTTACCCAACAAAGCCAAGTTGGGGCTCTACTTTAATCCGTTCGGCAAAGTGCTGGACTTGATCGATGACTGTATCGCCTGCGGCGTCGATAAGCTGATTGCGCAGCAGGGTGGATTGGTTTGGCAAGAAGAGCAATATGCCGCCTTACAGGAGCATGTCCGCGCCAATCTTAACGCCACGGTAGTAGACATTGCCATCCAGGTGGAGCAAATTTTGACGGCGGTATTTGCCATTAACAAACGGCTCAAAGGCAGCGTGGATATAGGCTTGGCCCTGGCGCTCTCCGATATCAAGCAACAAATGAGCGGCCTGGTCTATCGGGGTTTTGTCAGTGGCAATGGCTGGCAACGCCTGCCGGATACGCTGCGCTATTTACGAGCGATTGAACGTCGACTGGAAAAACTGGCAAACGATGTACATCGCGATCGGGCCCAGATGCTTAAGGTCGAACAGGCGCAGCAGGCTTGGCGCCAATGGGTGGATAAACTGCCGCCGTTAAGGCGTGATGACGAAGATGTCACCGCTATCCGCTGGATGATTGAAGAGCTACGGGTAAGCTATTTTGCCCAGCAGCTGGGCACGCCATATCCTGTCTCGGAAAAACGCATTATGCAGGCGATGGAACATATTCAACCCTGAGTCCCGCCTCGGCGGCGTGGACGGCGTGCCATCATGACCAGGCGCCGTCCGCCGCCGTACCTTACCTTCCGAGCGCGGGCATCATGCCCTTGACGTTATCCTGGCGGTGGACATGCCAGATGTTCTTCCCTGTTAATTGGCGTGAGCGGCGGCCGTTGTGCCGGCATGGGGTTTGGCGCCAGAGAGCGCTGGTAACGAACTCTGCATTGCGGTAACGGCAAGCGCGCGGTTATCGGCGCGATAGCGATCCTTGGGTAAGGGGGCAGAACTTTGGATGGCAATTAAGCGCCAACCGGTGAGGGTATAGAGCATCAGCGGCGAACCGCTATCACCAGGCAACGTATTGCAGCGATGTGAGAGAACCTCTGATTGCGCCCATCCGGTGACCAAACAATCTTCGTGACGATAAAGCGTATCTAGGTGATCCTCGGGATAACCGGCCTGGGTCACCAGGCGGTTGGCCTGCTTTAATTGCAGCGTCAGCTCTTGGTGATCGCCTTGCCATAAGGGCAGCGGTTTGATGCGTTTAAACACTTTGGTCAAACGAATCAAGGCAAAATCGTAAGCCGCCGCTTCCGGCGGAACAATCCACCCGTCACCCGACGGCTTAAGCCGTTGTCCCAATTGTTTATCCACCAATGTTTCTATGGCGCTGGTTTGGTAACGCCAAACCTGATTCTCTGCAACGAAACGCAGCATGATGGCTTTATCAATCGTGCCGCCGGGCGCCAAAACGCAGTGGCCCGCGGTTAACGCCAGATGAGGTGAAATCAGGGTGGCGGTGCATAAATTGCCGCTGGCGGTTTCTATCTGACCGATGGCTTGCCATGGCCATTCATTGGGGCTGGTTATCGCCTGACGGCGATCGTGGCCAAAAAACAGGGCCTTCTGCTCTTTGCTCAAGGCAGCCGAAGCAGTGTTGTTGGTGCCCAGGGATAACAGACACAGCAGCAAAAGCGGGACAGTTCGCATAAACAAGCTAGCCTTATGATAAGAACAGAAATCATCCATGAAAAAATATTATCTTAATATAGCTTATAAAGAGTCGTTCGCGGGTAAAATTCGTTGTGTTTCAGCACGCTAAAAAGCGTAGCCGGTACGACAATGGCAACCAAAAAAGGAAGGGGAGCTAAATAAAAAAGAAGGCGCAAACCACGGCACAAAGAATCAGACTACCCAAGATGATTTCATATAAGTAGCGGCGCAGCATAGACGTAGCCTTAAGAAACCGACACCCGGAAGACCGGGTGTCGGATAGTCAATTATAATGCGCTAGAATTACAATTTCATCAGCTCTGACAGCCGCATATTGCGAGCAGATCCTGGCGGGGGTACGTCAACCCGTTCAAGATCCGCG
>JAATGH010000147.1 GCA_015654745.1 Enterobacterales bacterium | reverse complement strand
GGCGGTATTCGGGTACCGTCATACACGGCATCCAAAAGCGCCGTCATGGGCGTAACCCGTCTGCTGGCGAACGAATGGGCCAAGCATAACATCAATGTCAATGCCATCGCGCCGGGCTATATGGCGACCAACAATACCCAGCAATTGCGTGCCGATGAAGATCGCAGCAAAGAAATCCTGGAACGGATACCGGCCGGACGCTGGGGACTGCCCGCCGATTTACAGGGGCCGGCTATTTTTCTGTCATCGGCCGCCTCCGACTATATTAATGGCTATACTATTGCCGTCGATGGTGGCTGGCTGGCCCGGTAAAACGGTCTTGCACTATACATTTGACGTTATTTTTTACGCCCCGCGACCCGCGGGGCGTTTTTTGTTACAAGGTAACCTATTTCCGGATGTGCCAGAATCCTTTATACTGGACGGATGACCAGCAATAACGATGTAACCTCACCATGACCGCTGAAGGGCACCTTATTTTTGCCTTAGCGAGCACCATTTTGGCTAAAAAAATGGAGCTCTCCCCCGCATTAGCCCAGGGTGACTGGTGGCATATTATCGCCGGCGGTTTACTCACCAGCCTGCTGCCCGACATTGATCATCCACAGTCGGTACTCGGCCAGCGGCTCAGATGGATATCGCTGCCCATTGCCCGCATTTTCGGCCATCGCGGCTTCACCCATAGCCTGCTGGCCATTATCGGCGGTATCCTGTTGTTTACGCTGCAGATTACCCCCGGCATCGTTCCGCTGGATGCGTTTCATGGCATGATAGTCGGCTATCTGAGTCATATTGTCGCCGATATGCTGACCCCGGCCGGGGTACCGCTGCTTTGGCCGTTTCGCTGGCACTTTCGCATACCGATTTTACCGGCGCAAAAAGGCCAACAATTGGAACGGCTGCTCTGCGTGGCGATATTAGTCTTTGCCGTACAACATCCCCAGGGCGCGCCTTTGTGCGAAAAGGTGGTGATCCCGGACGCCATGCAGGTTCTATGGCACAAGGTGCGCGGCTGCTTATTTGCCGGTGAGCGCATTTAGGTCAATCCCTATCCTATTTTATTGCTTAATCCTCGATTGGTTCACCATCGCGCCAAGCTAAAAAAACTGTTCTATAGTTGATTCAGCGTCTAATAACCACAAGCCATAAACGGTCATTAAAGCCATTTCAACTTGATGAAGAGGAGCAATGCGACATGACAAAACGATCAGACACTACGCAAGGGAAACGCCCTTTGACCCATCCCGCGCCCACGCCGAATGGCAACTCGGCGCAACCAGGACTAGGTCATTTGGCCCCAGACGATCATAGTCATCTGTCCCATCCCGGCATATCGGAACCCGGCAAGCAGCCTACCGCCTCCGGCTCGGTGAAAAGCCCGCTAAACGGCAATAGCAAGCTTGACGCGCTGGCCCGCCACCGTAAATCCGGCGAAGGAGAAGCCCTGACCACCAACCAGGGGTTAAAAATAGCCGATGATCAAAATTCACTGAGAGTAGGCCAACGTGGCCCTACGCTGTTGGAAGATTTTATCCTGCGCGAGAAGATCACTCATTTTGACCATGAGCGGATTCCTGAACGCATCGTCCACGCTCGCGGATCCGCCGCGCATGGTGTATTTGAAGTCTATCGGCCCTTGACCGCCATCACCAAAGCCGCCTTTTTGCAGGATCCAGCGGTAAAAACCCCGGTTTATGTACGTTTTTCCACCGTGCAGGGTTCACGGGGGTCAGCGGATACCGTGCGCGATATTCGCGGATTCGCCACTAAGTTTTATACGGCGGAAGGTAATTTCGATCTTGTGGGCAACAATACACCGGTGTTTTTTATCCAGGACGCGGTGAAATTCCCCGATTTTGTCCACGCAGTGAAACCTGAACCCCACAATGAAATCCCCCAGGGCGCCTCTGCTCATGATACGTTTTGGGATTACGTGTCGCTACAGCCGGAAACGCTGCATAACGTTTTCTGGGCCATGTCCGATCGGGGTATTCCACGCAGTTATCGGACAATGGAAGGGTTCGGCATTCATACTTTCCGTCTCATCAATGAGACAGGCCAAGCCACCTTCGTGCGTTTTCATTGGAAACCACGCGCCGGCAAAGCCTCTCTGGTATGGGACGAAGCGCAGAAATTAGCCGGTAAGGATAGCGACTTTCATCGGCGCGACCTCTGGGAAGCTATCGAGGCCGGGGATTATCCAGAATATGAATTAGGTCTGCAGCTGATTCCGGAAGAAGATGAGGATAAATATGATTTCGACCTGCTCGATGCCACCAAACTGATCCCCGAAGCGTTGGTCCCGGTGGAAATCGTCGGTAAAATGACGCTTAACCGCAATCCGTATAACTTTTTTGCCGAAACCGAACAAGTCGCCTTTCACCCCGGCCATCTCGTACCGGGGATCGACTTTTCC
>JAATGH010000173.1 GCA_015654745.1 Enterobacterales bacterium | reverse complement strand
CGTGGCTTTCCGCGTTCCGACCCCTAACGTTTCCGTAGTCGATCTGACCGCGCGCATTGAAAAAAGCGCTACGTACGAAGAGATCTGTGCGGCAATGAAAGCAGCCTCTGAAGGCGAACTAAAGGGTGTTCTGGGTTATACCAATGAAGACGTGGTTTCCACCGATTTCAACGGCGAAAAACTGACTTCCGTGTTCGATGCCAAAGCCGGTGTCTCACTGAACAAGAATTTTGTAAAATTGGTAGCCTGGTATGATAACGAAACAGGTTATTCCAATAAAGTATTGGATCTGATTTCCCATATCGCCAAGTAATAATGGTCGATATACCCCTTGATGTTGCGTAGCAGACGTCGGCCAGCAAGGAGACCCGGAGCTGCCTCAGGTAAGTGACCCGGGTGAACCCGCTTAGCCAGTGCATCAGCGCAGGTGGGTATGACGAATGGCTTATGGTTATGGGGGCGACAGTGATGTCGCCCCTTTTATTTGACTCGCATGTCTAACCCAAGAAGGTCCACCCAATGCACGACTCTCTTTTTGCGTTACCGATTAAAGAGCAACTCTCTCCCGCCATCAGCCTGCGCCAGCTAGATGAATTGCCGGTGGTGATTATCGACCATCCAAAGGTCAAGGCCGCCATCACGCTACAGGGCGCCCATCTGCTGGCCTGGCAACCCGCCGGCGAGGAAGCGGTGTTATGGTTAAGCGATATCAGCGAATTTAAAGATGGCGTGGCCATCCGCGGCGGCGTACCCATTTGTTGGCCCTGGTTCGGCAAAGTGGCCAACCCGAATCATGGTTTCGCGCGTATTTTACCCTGGGAGTTAACCTCTCATCACGAAAACGCCGAACAAGCGACCCTAACGCTGACGCTTAGCGACAGCGCGGCCACCGAACAATACTGGCCAAAACCTTTTACCTTGAGCGTAAAATTCGTTTTGGGCAAAACATGCAGTATTGAACTGGAAGCCAAAGGTGATTTCCAAAATACGTCCGCGTTGCATAGCTATTTCAATATTGGCGACATCGCTCAGGTTAGCGTTGGCGGGTTGGGCAATAGCTATGTCGACAAGGTTAATGGCGGCGTTAGCGCTCGTCAGGAAGGCGATGTGACCTTTAGTGGCGAAGTTGATCGGATTTACACTCACGCGCAAGACGTTAGTCTGATCCACGACCGGTTGAATAAAAGAATCATTGAAATCCATCACCACCACTTTAGCGATGTGGTCGCCTGGAATCCTGGCGCGGAATTAGCCCATAAAATGAGCGATGTGCCGGACGATGGATATAAAACCTATGTCTGTGTGGAAACCGCGCGGGTCAATAAGCCGCTAATCGCGTCACATGCGGCACCGGCAAAATTGTCCACGGTATTTAGCGTGCGCAAAGCCTGATTATCGTTGCGTCAGAAACGGGTGAGACGAGATAGCTGCCCCACCCGTCCCCTTTAGCTCGACAGATTACACTCTGTTGCTCAGATCATGGGCTATCACACGATATCCAAATGTGTTTTCCGCGCAGGCGCGGGAAAGGCCTGATCCAGCGCGTGTAACTGCGCTTCGCTCAATTCCACCGTCAACGCGCCGGCATTCTCTTTTACATGATCATTGCTTGCGGCTTTGGGAATGGCAACCACCCCCGGACGGCTGATCGCCCAAGCCAACAGCACCTGTGCCACGGTGATACCCAGTTCAAGGGCAATATCCCGCACGCTCTGATTTTCCATTAAGCCACTGCGCAAATTGCCAGCCTGCGCCAGGGGGCAATAGGCCATGACCGGTAGCGACCGCTGGCGGCACCAGGGTAGCAGGTCGAACTCGATGCCTCGTGATGCCAAATGGTAAAGCACCTGATCGGTCATGCACGCGGTTCCCCCCGGCAAGGACCAAAGCTCCTCCATATCCGCCACATCCAGGTTCGACACACCCCAGCGTTTAATTTTGCCATCCCGCTGCAGTTGCTCCATCGCGGTTATGGTATCGGATAATGGAATACCACCGCGCCAATGCAATAAATACAAATCGATATAGTCGGTCTGCAAACGGCGCAGGCTATGTTCACAGGCTATGGCCGCCTTTTGGCCGCCAGCGTTTTGCGGATAGACCTTAGATACCAGGAACACCTCATCCCGCCGCCCGCGTATAGCCTGGCCGACCACTTTTTCCGCCCCGCCATCGGCATACATTTCCGCCGTATCAATCAGCGAAAGACCCAAATCAAGACCGTATTGCAACGCACGGGCTTCGGTTGCAACATCGCTGGTCCGTTCTCCCATATACCACGTACCCTGGCCGATCGCGGGCACACTATGCCCATCGGGGAACAGCACCTGTTTCTTAACCATACCTCCTCCTGTCATGCTAAACCGAAGGCGCGTGCCAGTTTGGTGCAAATATGTGATTATGCATTAAAATGGTGCGCGCCATGCTCTATTTAGAAGCGATAGGTCATGCCTACGCCGATAAGCGTCGTGGATTTTGCATCTACCATGGGGCTATCCTTCACCTCATCGCTTAATCGGGTGTAACGCGCCATCAACGAAGCGTTCCAATCTTCATTCAGGGCGTAAATGGCGGTAAGCTCCACATAGGGCGACCAGCCGTCTCCGGCTTCGTAGGTTTTTAGTCCACTGCGCCGGGATTCACTGCGGCTAACACCATAATAATAATCATTCTGATTGCTGCTGGCCCAATTGGCGCCGATGCCCGGCAGGATGGTCAATTGGTCAAAACTAAACGGATAGAGATAAGCCAAATCAGCAGTGAAACCATCGCTATTATCCAACACGTCACCCAGATAGGCGGCTCGAACGATGCCCCATTGTGACGTATATTTGTAACGCAGACCCGCCATCACCGTACCGTCGCGCCGGTCCAGATGCTTCATATCACCATAATCATTGGCACTGGGCTTAAACCCAAAAGGCGAATATTCTGCGGTTAAGGAAAGTTGGTTTTGCGGATCTTTCCAGAGATAATAGCCTGCGCTTAGCCCTTGCAGATAGACACTGTCTCCATCGTAGTTCACGACGGGGAACGGTAGCGTCCTATCGTCGGCACCTTTATATGGACTGGTGATGTGCAGCGCGGAAGCGCCTAGAGACCAGGTGCCGGCCAAAGCCATCGGCGCGCAGAGGCCTGAGGCCAGCGCGAGGCTCAGGAATGTAAAGGTTTGAGTTTTCACAATGGATGCTTCCCGTAGTGTAAAAAAAAGAGTGTACTGGAGAAATATAAAGGAGAAGTGTAAAGGAAACAGCGGGGATTTGCCGATTTTTTACAGAAATAAACAATTAACATATAAATTATATCTTAATTTTATATAAGTCATCGAATCAACCTGGGCCGGGCTCCAGGCCGCGCCACACCGGGCTTTGATGTAAAAACGTTAACTGAGTCATTGATATATCTTAAAAATTGCGGTAACACTTAAATGACATTTGCCAGATGCCAACTAAACTTTATTATAGAGAAAGGTTTTCCCTCGAACGGTAGCCTCAGCGGCGAACAAAGTTGGCATAGCTGTTGCTGTATAGTTGTTGCTACCTAAAGGAGAGACCGTTTTTTTCAGGAGCTGCTTAATATCGACCTTGGCTCCTTTTTAACCTGTGCTAATAACGAAGGACGGGCATCGCCATGAACATATTTGACCATTATCGCCAGCGCTACGAAGCTGCCAAGGACGAAGAGTTCACCCTGCAGGAATTCCTCACTATCTGTCGCCAGGACCGCAGCGCATTTGCCAATGCCGCGGAGAGGCTGTTAATGGCTATCGGTGATCCGGTAATGGTGGACACCGCCCAGGAACCGCCGCTTTCCCGTCTGTTCTCAAACCGTGTTATCGCGCGCTATCCCGCTTTTGAAGAATTTTACGGCATGGAGGAAGCCATCGAGCAAATCGTCTCCTACCTGAGACACGCGGCCCAGGGACTGGAAGAGAAAAAACAGATCCTGTATTTGCTCGGTCCGGTGGGCGGCGGCAAATCCTCCCTGGCGGAACGTCTGAAAGCGCTGATGCAGCGGGTTCCCATCTACATCCTTAGCGCGAATGGAGAACGCAGCCCGGTTAACGATCATCCGCTATGCTTATTCAACCCATTGGAAGACGCCACCATTTTGGAAAAAGAGTACGGCGTGCCTCGCCGCTACCTCGGTACCATCATGTCCCCTTGGGCAGGCAAGCGTTTGCACGAGTTTGGCGGTGATATCACTCGCTTCAAAGTGGTCAAGGTCTGGCCGTCGATCCTGGAACAGATCGCCATCGCGAAAACCGAACCCGGCGATGAGAACAATCAGGATATCTCAGCCCTGGTGGGAAAGGTCGACATCCGCAAACTGGAGGATCATGCTCAAAACGACCCCGACGCTTATGGTTACTCCGGCGCACTGTGCCGCGCCAACCAGGGCATCATGGAATTTGTCGAGATGTTCAAGGCGCCGATCAAGGTATTGCATCCGCTGCTGACGGCCACTCAGGAAGGAAACTACAACGGTACCGAAGGCATTGCCGCCCTGCCGTTTAGTGGCATCATTCTGGCTCACTCCAATGAATCGGAATGGGTCCAGTTCCGTAATAATAAAAATAACGAGGCATTCCTCGACCGGGTGTATATCGTCAAGGTGCCTTACTGCCTGCGGGTATCGCAGGAAATGAAGATTTACGAAAAGCTGCTGATTAACAGCGAGCTGTCTGAATCGCCGTGCGCTCCCGGTACCCTCGAGACACTGGCGCGGTTCTCGATTCTTTCGCGCTTGAAAGAACCGGAAAACTCCAGCATTTACTCCAAAATGCGGATTTATGATGGTGAAAGCCTCAAGGATACCGATCCCAAGGCGAAATCTTACCAGGAGTATCGCGACTATGCGGGGGTGGATGAAGGCATGAACGGTTTGTCTACCCGCTTCGCTTTCAAAATTCTTTCGCGGGTATTCAATTTCGATCATGGCGAGGTGGCGGCCAATCCGGTACATCTATTCTATATATTGGAACAGCAAATCGAGCGTGAGCAGTTCCCACAGGATATTGCTGAAAAATACCTGGAACACCTCAAGGGCTATTTGATCCCGAAATATGCCGAATTTATTGGTAAGGAAATTCAAACCGCTTACCTTGAATCTTATTCTGAATATGGTCAGAATATTTTTGACCGGTATGTTTCATATGCTGATTTCTGGATTCAGGATCAGGAGTATCGCGATCCCGATACCGGCCAATTATTCGATCGCGAAGCGCTTAATGCGGAATTGGAAAAAATCGAAAAACCCGCGGGCATTAGCAACCCGAAAGATTTTCGTAATGAGATTGTCAATTTTGTACTGCGCGCCCGTGCCAACAATAGCGGCCGCAATCCGAACTGGACCAGTTACGAAAAACTGCGTACCGTTATTGAGAAAAAAATGTTCTCTAATACGGAAGAGTTACTGCCCGTTATTTCATTTAATGCAAAAACGTCCACCGACGAACAGAAAAAGCATGACGACTTTGTCGACCGTATGATGGAAAAAGGGTACACCCGCAAGCAGGTTCGCCTGTTGTGCGAGTGGTATTTACGGGTCAGGAAATCGTCCTAACAGGACGGTTATAGCGTATTGCTTAAGGCGTCGCGGCTCGCGGCGTGGCGCCGAAACAATATCGCCAGCGCGTGGACACCGTCGTTTGGAGGAGAAATATGGCCTACTTTATTGACCGACGACTTAACGGTAAAAACAAGAGCATGGTTAACCGCCAGCGCTTTTTGCGTCGTTATAAGTCGCAAATCAAACAGTCGATTGCCGGGGCCATCAACAAGCGTTCGGTTACCGATATAGAGAGCGGGGAATCTGTCTCTATTCCCAATACCGATATCAATGAGCCTTTTTTCCATCAGGGACGAGGGGGACTGCGTCATCGCGTGCATCCTGGCAACGATCACTTTGTCCCTAACGACCGCATTGAACGGCCGCCTGCGGGCGGCGGCGGCGGCAGTGGGCCGGGTAATGCCAGCCAAGATGGCGAAGGCGAGGATGAATTCGTCTTTGAGATATCAAAAGACGAATATCTTGATTTACTGTTTGAGGATCTGGCGCTCCCCAATTTACAGAAAAACCAGCATAAACAGCTTAACGAATTTAAAACACATCGCTCCGGCTACACCTCCACCGGCGTACCGGCCAATATCAGCGTAGTGCGTTCGCTGCAAAACTCACTGGTTCGGCGTACCGCCATGACCGCCGGTAAGCGGCGCGTCATCCGGGAACTGGAAGAAGAGCTGGCGATCTTGGCCAATAGCGAACCCGTACAATTACTGGAGGAAGAGCGGATCCAAAAGGAGATTGCGGAGCTCAGGCAGAAAATTGCCCGCGTGCCGTTTATCGATACCTTCGACCTGCGCTACAAAAATTTCGAGCGCCGCGCCGAGCCCTCAAGCCAGGCGGTCATGTTCTGCCTGATGGACGTCTCGGGATCGATGGATCAAGCCACTAAGGATATGGCAAAACGCTTCTATATTTTATTGTACTTATTCCTTAGTCGTACCTATAAAAACGTCGAGGTCATTTATATTCGCCACCATACCCAAGCCAAGGAGGTGGATGAACATGAATTTTTCTACTCCCAGGAAACCGGCGGTACCATCGTGTCCAGCGCGTTAAAATTGATGGAGGACGTGGTAAAAGATCGTTACGACCCGGCACAATGGAACATATACGCGGCACAGGCTTCCGATGGCGACAACTGGGCGGATGACTCTCCCCTGTGCCATGAGCTGCTTGCCAACCGGCTGTTGCCGATGGTGCGTTATTACAGTTATATTGAAATCACCCGTCGGGCTCATCAGACGCTGTGGCGCGAATATGAGGATTTGCAGGACAAATATGAAAACTTTGCCATGCAACATATCCGCGATCAGGAAGATATCTATCCGGTTTTCCGTGAATTGTTTCACAAACAGGTCAATGAGAGATAACGTTCTGCATATAATCAGCCAGACTGCGCTTGTTTTCTGGCTGATTTCGCACAGTTTACCTATTGGTCACCTTCGGTGCGCCGGTCAACTTACGCCTCGCCTCGGTATATTTCCGTGCGGTTACGGCCATTCTTTTTAGCAAGATACAACGCGCTGTCCGCGCGCTTGATTAAACGCTCATAGTCCGGATGGCCACCAAATATACAAATACCCGCACTGATGGTCAAGTTGACCTTGCCACCCTGCGGTGGGTGAATCGGCTGATTGATAATGGCGGTACGAATATTTTTTATGATATTTTCCGCCTGGTTTTCCGAGGTCTCGACCAACAGCAGCATAAATTCTTCTCCGCCATAACGGAACACGTAATCACTGCTACGCACGCTTTCATACAAAATGCCGGCAATTTTCTTGAGCGCCAGATCGCCAATATCATGGCCAAAAGTATCATTAATTTGTTTAAAGTGATCGACATCCAACATCGCGATAATAAACGGCGAGGCGGTGCGCATGGCCAAACCAATCTCCCGGCGCAGGATGGTCGGTATAAAGCGTCGATTTAACAAGCTGGTCAACGGGTCCTTGCCATTTTCGAATTTCGCTAACTCATCGAACAAAGAGGCCATTAACATGCCGATTTTAGCTATCCGGCCACGGACGGCGCGGAGCAATGTATAACGTTCTTCGGCTTGAGCAACCCGTTGATTATTGAAGGTCGCGATAAACCGATCGGTGTCGGTCAGCAATGATTCGATGGTATCAATCTGTTCGACGGATTCAAATACATGTCGCCCTTTATGCAAAAACCACAGACCAAACTCCGATTCCATTAATTCCTGATTTTCCGACATGGGCAAGCCGGTGGCGACGGTATAGATAAATCGGTTCTCCCAGTTCAACAAGGCCGACAGCTGACGTTCCCGAACGACCTGTACATTATCCAATATCGAAAAGAGCCGATAATTTTCCTTATCTTTGGCTGTGTTTTCATAAGAACGCGAATAAGAGGTGGTCATGACCTCCGTGGCCATATCCATCGCCAATGACGAAAAACGCAGCGCGGCGTTGCACAGCGCCAGATCGGAAATATCACGCCGCAGCAGGGTATAGAGACGTCCTTTCAGCCGCCGGGCCCCCCGTGCCACCAGGTCAATGGGTATACCAATGCGGGCATGCATGTCCCCGACCTTACGTTGGGCACTGATCAAGGCCGGCAGATCGGCGGTGGAACTGCACAGCACGGTTCTAATCCAGGTGGCAAGCGTGCCATGCAGACGCTGGTTGACCTGCTCACTTGACAAAAATACCGCGGCGTCGTCATCGTTGAGCATGTAGGCGTAAAAATCATCCGCCAGCAGGCTGATGTCCGCATCTGACAATGAAATTAACAGGTGATGCGCCGAGAGATCCGTGGCGGCGATCAACTCACGCCATTCGGTCAGAATCAACGCGTCGTAATGTTGGCCTTGTAATTTCATTTCAATTGAATATCAAAATTAATTATTAGCATGGATTTATACTATCATAGCTTGCCGCCGGCAGACTACGCCGCGCGCCAATAGCTGTCCCCGCCTCGCGGTGGGATCCATATTGTCACGCCTCAAGGCAATGCCGGTTTAACGACTTAACGGCAAGGTCAATGGGTCGGATCGGCAACGTCAGCACGGACATTCCCTGCGGTAAAGTCACCAGAATGAGGTGTTTTTCAGGGCTTATCTTGCGTACAGCGCGCCAGATCGCTGAAAAGCCGTGTTTTAATAAAAAACGCCTTTTTTGTTGCGATAAAAAAGGGTAGTTTGTTTAGGTCCGGTTTGGAAATCGGGGTCGGAAATCATTATAAAAAGGAGAACTCGGTTTGGACAGTAGCACCATCATAAGTTTATTTATCATCGGCTCCATCCTGGTCGGCGGCAGCATATTGCTCAGCTCGTTTTCAACGCGGTTAGGCATACCTATCCTGGTGATATTCCTCGTCATCGGCATGTTGGCCGGCGTGGATGGCATTGGCGGTATTGGTTTTGACAATTACCCTGTTGCTTACCTGATCAGTAACCTGGCGCTGGCGGTCATATTATTGGATGGCGGCATGCGCACCCGCGCCACGTCGTTTCGCGTCGCCCTATGGCCGGCCCTTTCTCTGGCAACGGTTGGCGTGCTGATAACCGCTGGACTAACGGGGATGGTCGCCGCCTGGTTATTCCATATGGATTTGATCGAAGGGCTATTGCTCGGCGCCATTGTCGGCTCGACCGATGCCGCCGCGGTATTCTCTCTCCTTGGCAATAAGGGTCTGAACGAACGTGTCAATTCCACCCTGGAAATCGAATCCGGTAGCAACGATCCCATGGCGGTATTCCTTACTATTACGCTGATTTCAATGATTCAAGGTCATGAAACGCATTTAAGCTGGATGTTTCTGGTACATCTGATCCAGCAATTCGGCCTGGGATTGCTGTTCGGTCTTGGGGGCGGATGGCTGCTGCTGCAAACCATCAATCGCATTTCACTGGCCAGCGGTCTTTATCCCCTCCTGGCGGTAAGTGGAGGCATCATGATCTTCGCGCTGACCACCGCGTTGGAAGGCAGCGGGATTTTAGCGGTCTATTTATGTGGTTTCTTGCTGGGAAATCGGCCTATTCGCAACCGGCACGGTATTTTGCAAACCTTTGACGGCATGGCCTGGCTGAGCAAGATATGCATGTTTTTGGTATTGGGACTGCTGGTTACTCCCAGCGATCTGTGGATCATCGCGGTGCCGGCGCTCATTCTATCCCTGTGGCTGATGCTTATCGCCCGCCCCCTGTCGATTTGGATCGGGCTGATGCCGTTTCGCAGTTTTACCACTCGCGAGCGGATCTTTCTTTCCTGGGTCGGTCTACGCGGTGCGGTACCGATCATTTTAGCCGTATTTCCCATGATGGCCGGGCTGGATCACGCCCGGCTTTATTTCAATGTCGCTTTTTTTATTGTTTTGATCTCGCTGCTGCTTCAGGGTACGTCGTTGGGATTCGCCGCCAGGTTGGCCAAAGTGGTAGTGCCCCCTACCGCCTCCCCCATTAGCCGGGTCGGTATGGATATCCATCCGGAAAATCCCTGGGAACAGTTTATTTACCAACTGAGCAATGAGAATTGGTGCGTCGGCGCCGCGCTACGCGACATGAAAATGCCGAAAAATACCCGTATTGCCGCCCTGTTTCGCGATAATGTCATGCTGCATCCCACCGGTAATACCCGCTTGAAAGAGGGTGACGTCTTATGCGTTATCGGACGCGAACGCGATCTGCCAGCCCTGGGCAGATTATTCAGCCAGTCCCCTCCGGTGGCCTTGGACCAGCGATTCTTTGGCGATTTTATTCTGGAAGCCAATGCCAAACTCGAGGACGTGGCGGCGATGTATGGCTTGGACCTGGCGGAACGAGCCGATCCGGGTCTGACGTTGGATACATTTGTCATGGAGCTATTGGGCGGCGGCGAACCGGTGGTAGGCGATAGCGTCGTATCGGATGGCCTTATTTGGACCATTGCGGAAAAAGTGGATCAGCGGGTCAGTAAAATCGGGATTAAAATCGACGAAGAGCACCAATGATGCTCTTGGCGGTTTAAGCAAGACGATGGAATATCGTTAGGAAAGGGATTCGGTCGCGGCGAAGACCTTGGTTAACACCTGCATGGCTATTTGCATATCCTGCTCAGCGACATTTTCTAAAATTTCCTTGCCGATGGCGTCGGCCTCGCTACGGACTTTTTCATACAACGCCTTGCCCTGTGCGGTCGCCAGCAGCAGTTTCTTGCGCCGATCGGCCTGCGTCGGTACCCGCTGCACCAAATCAAGCTTAACCAGTCGATCGACCATCGATACAATGGTCGCCCCTTCTACGCCCAGCAGCTGCGCCAGTTCGCTTTGCGAGAGCGGCGAAGGCGCGCTGGCAATAGCCGCCACCGCGACCCAGCTAGCCTGGCTCAACCCCAGATATTTCAACCGGCGGTCAATGGCCATACGCAACGCTCGGGACGTGAGATGCAGTAATTTAGAAAAATTTTTATATTCAATATTCATAATTGAGTGACAAGGCAAAAATCATTGGCCAAAAATTATCATATATCGCACAGGAAAACCAATGGCAGACCCGCTTAATGCTGCGGCTAACGGCAATCTCCACCGCATCGCCGTTGATACTACCCAGGTAAATTGACACTTGATGCGCAGATGGCGCAAATAAGCGCATAAACAGCACTTTTCTCCTTTCAAAGCCCGAAGACGGCCACTATCCTAGATAGTCTTTGAACAATCTGGTTCTGAATGCAAAAATTTCTACTGCTGCTGCTTTTATTAGTATTGCTTGGCCCTCTGGGCATCGATCTTTATCTGCCGGTTATTCCATTGATAGCGAAAGGCCTGAACAGCAATGAACCCCTGATACAGTCCACTATTCCCTTGTTTATTCTGGTGATGGGTATTGGTCAACTGCTGACCGGTCCGCTGGTGGACTACTTCGGCCGCCGGCCCATGGCCCTGTTGGGGGTGGCCTTTTACGGTATTGGTGCGGTAATTGCTGCCAGCGCACCGACCCCAGCGTGGTTTATCGCATCGCGTATCCTGCAGGGATTGGCGGTATGCTCAACGACGGTGGCGCTGTTTAGCTGCGTGCGCGACAGGCTTAATGGCGATGAGGCCGCACGCGCTTTCAGTTTTCTTAACGGTACCCTGAATATTGTCCCGGCGTTGGCTCCCCTGGCCGGGGGACTGCTGGCGGCGCATTTTGGCTGGCGCGCCCCGTTCTGGGCATTGGCTACCTACTCTCTGGCGGTATTCACGCTGGTGGCGCTTGGGCTGGAGGAAACCCGCCCGGCGCAAACCAGCCGTAACCTTAAGCTGCCGTTCAACGCCTATTGGTTAATCCTGAAACAACGGCGGTTTGTGGTATTTTCCTTAGTTAATACCGGTGCCATGGCCATGGCGCTCACCTATGTTTCACTGTCATCGCAAGTGCTGATGGGCGATGCCGGACTGACACCGCTGCAGTTTTCCCTGGCCTTCGGCTGCAATGGCTTTTGGATTATGTTCGTCAGCGTCATGGCCAATCGGGTGATACGCAAAGCCGGACGTCCGGCCTGCCTGACCATAGGAACGCTGTTAATGGGGCTGGGCGGGCTTATGCTGCTGGCCCTGCTGACGGTACTGCCCTTACCTTGGCGATTGAGCTGGCTGGGCTACATGCTGCCGGTGGCGATTGCCTGTTCTGGCCTGGCATTTCTCATGGGCCCTGCCGCCAGCTACGCCTTGGAGCCGTATCCCCATCAAGCCGGCGTGGCCTCGGCGCTGAACGGTTTTGTGCAAATGGCAGGTGCCGCCGCCGTGAGTCTGGCATTTATCGCGTTGCCTCTGCCGCCCCAGCTATCGCTCGCGCTGGTCATGTTGCTAGGCGCGGTATTTGCCGGAATAGCGCGAGCCTTTACCCGCCGACTGGCGGGCAGGTTGACCTCCTTGACCCCACGTTCGTAATCTGCCGGGTCCAGCGGTTGCTCCCAAGGGCCGTGGCGTTGCTACGCTTTAGGCTCGATGCTGGAATGAAAATTGTTGGCATAGCGGGCAACCGAGAGATCGTCATAAGGAATGTCCGGACGGCTGCCGCTGATAATATCGGCTAACAGTTGACCCGAACCGCAGGCCATAGTCCATCCCAGAGTACCGTGCCCGGTGTTGAGATAGAGATTTTTCAGCGGCGTGGCACCGACGATTGGCGTGCCGTCCGGCGTCATCGGCCGCAGACCGGTCCAAAAAGTGGCCTGGGCAATATGGCCGCCGCGCGGGAACAGATCCTTGACCACCATTTCAAGGGTATCCCGGCGGGCCTTCTTGAGTTCGGTGTTGAATCCGGCAATTTCCGCCATGCCGCCGACCCGAATGCGCTGGTCGAACCGGGTAATGGCTACTTTATAGGTTTCGTCCAGGACGGTCGATAGTGGTGCCGCCGCCTCATCGGCCAGCGGAAGGGTAAGGGAGTACCCTTTTAGGGGATAGACCGGAATGGTAATAATATCCCGCAGCATGGCCGTGGAATAAGAACCTAACGCCAGGACATACGCGTCAGCCTGCAACAGTTCACCATCGCATTTTACCCCGGCAATCAGATTGCCCGAGCGCGTCAGCCCGGTGATATTGCTGTTATAACGAAAAGTGACGCCCAGATCGGCGGCCATGGCCGCCAGCCGCTGGGTAAACAATTGGCAATCGCCGGTTTCATCATTGGGCAATCGAAGCCCGCCGGTCAGTTTATGCGCAACCCCAGCCAGCGCAGGCTCAACCGAGGCCAACTGGCCGGATTCCAACAGCGCGTAAGGAACGCCCTCATCTCGCAGGACGGCGATATCCTTCACCGCATCGGCATATTGCTGCTCGGTACGAAATAGCTGCAAGGTGCCGCCTTGACGACCCTCATAGTGAATAGCCGTTTCAGCACGCAACGCTTTGAGACAATCACGGCTGTACTCAGCCAAACGCACCATACGGCTTTTATTGACATAATAGTGATGGCTATCGCAATTGCTCAGCATTTGCCACATCCACCGCAGTTGATGATCGCCGGCGCTCAGCCTGATGGCCAACGGCGCATGCCGCTGAAATATCCATTTGATGGCCTTTAGCGGCACGCCGGGAGCCGCCCATGGCGCGGCATAACCGGGCGAAATCTGACCGGCGTTGCCGGCGCTGGTTTCCTGAGCCGGACCGGGTTGCCGATCGAGCACCACCACATCATGACCCGCTTTAGCAAGGTACCAGGCGCTTGATACCCCTATCACACCACTTCCTAGAATAATAACCCGCATCGTAATATTCCTGATTATTGTGATCCCGGCCCAAAAGGCCCTGCGGCGCATATTATTTGTATGAATGACCGCCGCGTGAATTTCATCTTGCACTACGATTAATTATAAGCCAGCATGATCAAGTACTGTCTGTAACGATGAGGTGCGCTGATGACAATTTCTCTTGAAAAAGGTTTTAAGAATACCACGTGTCTTAGCGATGGACCCGACTGGACATTTGAACTGTTGCAAGAGTACCTGGACGAGATTGACCGGGTGGCAAAACACTATCGTCTCGATACCTACCCTCACCAGATTGAGGTTATCACCTCTGAGCAGATGATGGATGCTTATTCCAGCGTCGGCATGCCTATTAATTACACCCACTGGTCTTTCGGTAAAAAATTTATCGAAACCGAACAGCGTTACAAGCAAGGCCAGCAAGGACTGGCGTATGAAATCGTAATCAATTCCAACCCTTGCATCGCTTACCTGATGGAAGAAAATACCATGACCATGCAGGCGCTGGTCATGGCCCATGCCTGTTACGGCCATAATTCATTTTTTAAAAATAATTACCTGTTCCGCAGTTGGACCGACGCCAGTTCAATTGTTGATTATCTGATTTTTGCGCGCAGTTACATTACCAAGTGTGAAGAACGCTATGGCGTGGAGCAGGTGGAGCAACTTCTCGACTCCTGCCATGCGTTGATGAACCATGGCGTTGATCGTTACAAGCGCCCGCAAAAGATCTCTCTGCAGGAAGAAAAATCACGCCAAAAAACCCGTGAGGAATACCTGCAAAGTCAGGTTAACGAGCTTTGGCGCACGCTGCCACGCCGCGAGAAAGAGGAGCAGCCGACCCAAGCCAGCCGTTATCCCCATGAGCCGCAGGAAAATCTGCTCTATTTTATGGAAAAGAATGCGCCGTTGCTCGAACCCTGGCAGCGAGAAATTTTACGCATAGTGCGTAAAGTCAGCCAATATTTTTATCCGCAAAAGCAAACCCAGGTAATGAATGAAGGCTGGGCGACCTTCTGGCATTACACCATTCTTAATCATATCTATGATGAGAAGAAGGTAACCGACCGGTTTATGCTGGAATTTTTGCATAGCCATACCAACGTGGTTTTTCAACCACCATACAATAGCCACTATTACAGCGGCATCAATCCTTATGCCCTCGGCTTCGCCATGTTCCAGGATCTTAAACGTATCTGTCAATTTCCCACCGAGGAGGATAAACATTGGTTCCCCGATATCGCCGGCAGCGATTGGCTGGAAACGTTGCATTTTGCTATGCATAATTTTAAGGATGAAAGTTTCATCAGTCAGTACCTGTCACCGAAAATTATGCGTGATTTCAAATTATTTACCGTGCTGGATGATGATCATAATAATTTCCTGGAAATTTCCGCCATCCACAATGAGGAGGGGTACCGGGCTATCCGCCAGGAGCTGTCATCCCAATACAATCTGAGTAATCTGGAGCCGGATATTCAGATTTGGAATGTGGATCTGCGCGGCGATCGTTCGCTGACGCTCCGCTACACGCCGCAAAATCGCGCGCCGTTAGCTAAAAATCGTCGTGAGGTGATGAAACATATTCATCGGCTGTGGAGTTTTGATGTGTATATGGAGCAGGTCAACGAAGATGGCAATGTGGAGCTGCTAGAACGCTGTCCGCCACGCAACATTCCACTGTAACCCGGCTAGCCGGTTAGCGAAGCGGTGAGGGTCAGTTATAATGCCGACCTTCACTGACTCCATTCCCATCAGCGTCTTAGCTCGGCGATATCATGTGGAATAGCCGACTGCATGCTGCTCCAGATGACGCTGCTCTCGTTGCCGTAGTGACGCACCAGGTCGATGACCTGATCGTATAATCCATCCCGGCATAGGCCCGCCAGATGGGTATAGAAATTACGAGCCAGTTCGCGCGCTTGCGGATTGGAGAAATAGTAACGCCCCACCCGCAGGTACAGCCCTTTTAAGCCGTTCAAGATCAATCCATAAATCGGATTACCGGACGCATAGGCCAGTTCGTGGAAAATGCGATAATCCATTTCGGTAAAGGCGTCAGCCTGATCTTCCAAATCTTTAGCCTGCGCCAGCACGTCCCGCGCTTTGTCGGGATAAAACCTCATCGCCATACGAATGAAAATCGAGGCGATATTCGTACGCACCGATAATAAATTATCGATGAGCTGCGGCGCGCTGTCATGGTCCAGCCGGGCCAGGGTTTCCAGGATGTTTAAACCCGAGGTTTCCCAGACGTTGTTCACCCGGGTCGGTTTACCATGCTGGATGGTAAGCCAGCCATCGCGGGCCAGGCGTTGCAACACCTCCCTGAGCGTGGTGCGCGTCACGCCGATAACGTCGGAAAGCTCTCGCTCCGCGGGCAAGATAGAACCAGGCGGGAAATGGTTGTTCCAGATACTCTCGATCAAATACTCTTCCGCAAAACCGGCAGGACTCTGCGCCTTGATGACCATAATTTATGTTCCGTAGCAGCATGCGTATGATAGCTAAAAACGGCCTAATGATAGCAGAATGAGCAGTGCCGATATAGGGAGATAGACAGAGTAACAGCAAAACCTTGTTATCGGTGGCAATAAAATGTCATGTTTATCACCTTTTCCTGCCCGCGCCCTCGACCGGCACCCTTTTCGACCCGGTTAAATAGCCGGTACCGGCTCAACCAGCGCGCTCGCCAGGCAGTATGCTAGACAGAAAATACTCACACCTCGATTAAGTTGAATAAAAACGGAACAAGACGCTCAACAACCGACAGAATCCGTAAAAAAGAGGCTGGCATCTGGCATTAATTGATTTAAACTGCCTGTTTAAAAGCAACTGCCCTGGATAATAATTTATGTTGCAATTCCTTAACCGCTGCTCAAGAGGACGTGGTGCCTGGTTATTATTAGCCTTCACCGCATTACTCCTTGAGCTGGTGGCGCTTTATTTTCAGCATGTAATGTTATTAAAACCCTGTGTACTGTGTATTTATCAACGCTGCGCATTATATGGCGTAATGGGTGCCGGCATCGTGGGTGCCATCGGCCCGTCGACACCGCTACGTTACGGTGCCATCGCCATTTGGCTTTATAGTGCCTGGGAAGGCTTGCTGCTGGCAATGAAGCACACGGACATTCAGCTCAATCCATCGCCGTTCGTGACCTGCGATTTTTTCGTCAGTTTCCCTTCCTGGTTGCCGCTGGATAAATGGCTGCCGTCAATATTCAGCGCCACTGGCGATTGCGCGGTAAGGCAATGGCATTTTATGTCGCTGGAAATGCCGCAGTGGATGATCGTGATTTTTGGCGCGTATCTTCTGGTGGGGATATTAGTGCTGTTAGCTCAACCGTTTCGTCCTAAAAAACGCGATTTATTTAACCGTTAAACCCCTAAAACATAAGGGGAGGCGTCCCCTTATGAAAAAATGCAAATTTCAATACATTATAAAATGTGAATAGTCCCACAAATTATTATGCCAAAGCGCCCATACTTGGAAAATGGCAATAAGGAGATGTTATGCACGCTGAATGGTCTGAAATATTCGTTGCGGTCTCTGTCACTCTAGGGATAATCGCCTTATGTTTGGAACAATTCGACGGTTAGGGACGGTCCACCGAGCGATTCAAGGCAGCGCATCCGGCTTAAGCCAGGGTGAAGGTTTGGTTTTTAGCGTGCCATATCCACGTCTTATTGATTAGTAGTGCGAATATTTCCATATGAACTAAAATTAGGTTAGGTAAGTACAAACTTGCCAGGGTTCTACCCTGTTTCAGCTCGCTGACCGCGAGCTGCTTTTTGCCCTTTTCGCGGTCAACTCGCCCAATCCGGCTTGTTCAAAATATGATCTTGCCATTCGGTCATGTCGCTTTCACGCACCGCGATATGGCGGACCGAGATACGTTCCCCGTGCATGGCAGCCTTCGACCCGGTAATTAATGGGTGCCAATCCGGCAAGGGTTTGCCCTCCGCCTGCAGGCGGTATGCGCAGGTAGGGGGCAACCAATCAAACGTAGCCAGGTTTTCCCGGGTAAGCTTGATACAATCGGGTTCATAGTCGAAGCGCGTCGAATAATGGCGACACTGGCAGGTTTTGATGTTTAGCTGATTACAGGCCACATTGGTGAAATATATCTCTTCCGTATCGTCATCAATGAGCTTATGCAGGCAACAGCGGCCGCAGCCGTCGCACAATGACTCCCACTCTTGGTCGGTCATCTCATCCAGATTTTTTTCCTGCCAAAAAGGGTTAATCGTCATCGTGGAATCCTGTTTGGAAATGGGCGGGTTTTATAAATCGTCCGGCGCAAAGATGCAACTCTTTTTACCGTTTCGCCGGCGGCAGGACGGCAAAACGGTGAAAATGCATGGCATTAGATAATGCGGGTATTGATCACCAGATCGTTGAGCGAAACCTCGAGCAGATCGCCTGATTGCAGTTTTCCCACGCCCTGGGGCGTTCCGGTCAAAATGATATCGCCGGGCCGTAGAGTAAAAAACCGGCTCATATAGGCAATCAATGGCAAAATAGGTGTGATCATATCCCGAGTGGAGCCCTGCTGACGTATGTCATCGTTGATCTTGAGCGTCAATGTCACCGCTTGCGCATGACCAAACTCGGCTACGGGAATAAAGCCGGATATCGGGCATGACCCATCAAATCCTTTGGCTTTTTCCCAAGGCTGGCCGGCCTTTTTAAAGCTGGCCTGCAAATCGCGCAGCGTGAGATCCAACGCCACCCCATAACCGGCGATCGAACGTGCGACCTGATCTTCGTCTGCCTGTTTAAGCGGCAAGCCGATTAATACGGCCAATTCGATTTCATGATGTACTTCGCCCAGGCCGGTGGGAATGACAATGGGTTGGTGAATATCGCATAATGCCGTTTCCGGTTTGATAAACAACACCGGCTCCCTGGGCGTCGCGCTACCCATTTCCTTAATGTGATCGGAGTAATTGCTACCGACGCATACCACTTTGCTAACGGGAAAATCCAGTAACGCCCCTTGCCAATCACGGTGTTGATACATACGTTGTGTCTCCTGTCGTTAGATTTTCAGCCGCCTAATATGATGACGAAAATAGTGGATTAATGATCAGTTATTTAACGCACCGCGTTGATGGAGCGTCATTAGGTTTTCAATCGGTGGAGGCAACTGCAGATAAAAACCTTGATCCCTCAGATCTTGTTTAACTTTATTTATATCCGCTGAGGCTAATTTTTTGCTACCATTTAATGGGAGTAGCATTGATAGTACCGGTTTGCCAAAACGCGCCATTAAATCCGGAGGAACTCGGGAAAAATCGTCTTTTTTCTCGATATAAAGATAGGTTTGATCTTGTTTGGTACTTCGGTAGATCGCACAAAACATATTTTTTACTCGATTTGCGTGGTTTGTTGTCTTGCCTGTATATAGTAGTAACTATAACATGCATACAGTACTTCGGAATATCGCTTACCGGTAGCTTGCCGGGTAAATAATTGAGTTACGACTGAGTCAGGATAGATGTCACAGACGCCCATTGAGTTAAAAGGCAGTAGTTTTACCTTATCGGTAATTCACGTTCATGACGCCAAACCTGAGGATATTCGTCAGGCA
This sequence comes from Enterobacterales bacterium, assembly GCA_015654745.1. Lineage (GTDB taxonomy): Bacteria > Pseudomonadota > Gammaproteobacteria > Enterobacterales > Enterobacteriaceae > Acerihabitans. The sequence goes on along the minus strand of JAATGH010000173.1, from coordinate 6,248 downwards.
TTACAGGAAAAAATTGAACAGGCCCCCACCTTTTTGAAGGATGCGCCGGTCGTGATTAACGTGGCCACCTTGACGCGCGACACTGACTGGGAACAGTTGCGCCAAGCGTTTGTGGCCGCCGGCCTGCATGTCGTGGGTGTAAGCGGCTGCAAAGACGATCTGCTTAAGCAGGCCATCGTGCGCAGCGGCATGCCTTTGCTAAATGAAGGCAAGATGCAAAAACGCGCGGCGACCTCCGTCGGCGCCTCGGCCGTGAGCACGGCGACGCAGAAGACCAAGCGGGTCGATACGCCGGTACGTTCCGGCCAGCAAATTTACGCGCGCGACTGCGATTTGATCGTCACCAGCAGCGTAAGCGCCGGCGCCGAACTTATTGCGGATGGTAATATTCATATTTATGGCATGATGCGAGGCAGAGCGCTGGCGGGTGCGTCCGGGGATGGGCAGTGCCAAATCTTTTGTACCCACCTCTCACCCGAACTCGTTTCCATTGCCGGTCAGTACTGGTTAAGCGATCAGATTCCGCCCGAGTTTTTGGGCAAGGCCGCCCGTCTTAGCCTAAAAGACAGTACGCTGACCATTCAACCTCTAAATTAAGCCCTTGACAAGGAATCCATTTATGGCACGCATTATAGTTGTTACTTCGGGCAAAGGGGGCGTAGGCAAGACCACATCGAGCGCGGCCATTGCCACTGGCCTGGCCCGGAAAGGAAAAAAAACCGTGGTCATCGATTTTGATATCGGCTTACGTAACCTTGATCTTATTATGGGATGTGAACGCAGGGTCGTATATGACTTTGTCAATGTCATCCAGGGCGATGCCACCTTGAATCAGGCGTTAATCAAAGACAAGCGTACCGATAATCTTTATATTCTGCCCGCGTCACAGACCCGTGATAAAGATGCATTGACCCGTGAAGGCGTTGAGAAAATCCTCAATGATCTTAACGATATGAATTTTGATTTTGTGGTGTGTGATTCACCGGCCGGCATCGAAACCGGCGCGCTGATGGCGCTGTATTTTGCCGACGAAGCCATTATCACGACTAATCCCGAGGTGTCGTCAGTACGGGATTCGGATCGGATTTTGGGGATATTGTCCTCTAAATCCCGTCGCGCGGAAAACGGTCAGGATCCGATCAAGGAACATCTGCTGCTGACCCGCTATAACCCCGGTCGCGTTAACCGTGGTGATATGCTGAGCATGGAAGATGTCATTGAAATATTGAGAATTCCCCTGCTAGGCGTGATCCCAGAGGATCAGTCGGTTTTGCGGGCGTCCAATCAGGGCGAGCCGGTCATACTCGACGCCGAATCCGATGCCGGGCAAGCCTATTCGGACACGGTTGACCGCCTGTTAGGAGAAGAACGCCCCTTCCGCTTCATTGAAGAAGAAAAGAAGGGTTTCTTAAAACGCCTGTTTGGGGGATAAACCATGGCATTACTCGACTTTTTTCTCTCCCGCAAAAAAACGACAGCCAATATAGCCAAGGAACGGCTGCAGATTATCGTTGCGGAACGCCGACGGGGCGATAGCGAGCCTCACTATTTGCCCCAGTTGAAACGGGACATTTTGGCGGTGATTTGCAAATATGTGCAAATCGATCCAGAAATGGTATCCGTGCAGCTTGAACAGCGGGAAGGCGATATTTCCATCCTCGAGCTGAACGTAACGCTGCCGGAAGCGGAAGAAACACCGAAATGATTCCAAGCCCATAATCCCCCTGCTGCATGCAGGGGGTAACAGGGTTACTCTTGCTCTACCACATCGCCGTTAAGTATTCCGCGCAGTGCTTTGCCAAACAACGCCTCGCGCCAGCCGCTCAGCAGCTCTGGCGTTTTCCTACGCGGCGTCAATTCCCAGTGCCAATTCAGCAACTGATTGATTTGCCTGCGTGAAGCCAATAATTCAACGCTAAGCCCGGATTGCTCGCTGGCCGTCGCAATATGTTCCTTTATGGTTTTAAACAGGGTGCGATAGCCTGCGTGATCGACCAAATTAACCACCGGTTCGGGTAGCGCCGCCTCGGGCAAGACCTCCGCTTCCTGCACCAACAACAAGAGCTGTTTACCATGGTAGCGAATCTCCGGCCCGCTGAGCCCCAGTTTATCCAGCTCGCCCAGCGAACCCGGCATATAACGCGCCACCTGCCAGAGATTTTCCTCGCGCACGACAAAATTGACCGCCATATCGCGCTCGCGGGCTTTACGCAGCCGCCATGAGGCCAATTTCTGCAGGCAGGCCAACTGCCGGGTACGCAATTGCCAGGCGTTGCCGATGTCACGGTAGGCGAGTTCGGGGTCAACAATCTCCTGGCGTCGCTGGCAGAGCGCATCGCACTCTTGCCCTGCCGCGGAAGTCCAGCCCGCAGTCTCGGTCTGTTGGATCAGTTGATCGGCCATCGGTAACAGCCAAAAGACATCCGCAGCGGCGTAGTCACACTGTTTTAGGCTTAACGGTCGGGCCAGCCAGTCGGTACGCGATTCACTCTTGTCCAGCACCACCTGCTGATATTCAGCCACCAGCGCGGCAAAACCACATGACAACGCTCGGCCGTTAAACGCCGCCAGGACCTGGGTATCAATCATCGGCACCGGCATTTGTTCAAATGAATGCAAGAACACCTCCAGATCTTCGCTGCAGGCATGGAGAATTTTCATCACCCCCTGGTCAGCCAACAATTCTCTGAAGGGTTGCCATTCGCTAATCGCCAGCGGATCGATAAGCGACAACGTCTCGCCATCAAATAATTGGATTAACCCAAGCTGGGGATAATAAGTGCGGGTACGCACAAATTCGGTGTCCAACGCAACCCGGGCATGGTGGCGGGCGCGTTCGCATAGCTGTCGTAAATCGTCATCGTGAGTTATGAGTTGGTAGTTTGACACTGCAGTCTCTTGATTTTGTCTTGGCGGCAAAAAATTGATTCACCGGCGTGGGATTCACCGGTGGTCATCATGGCGCAATTGCTTGCGCAGGATTTTACCGACAGTGGATTTGGGTAAGTCATCACGGAACTCCACCAGCTTTGGCACTTTATAGCCGGTCAAATACCGCCGGCAGTGGCGAAGGAGTTCCTCGCGCGTTAGGGAAGGTTCTTTTTTTACCACGAAGATTTTAACCACTTCGCCGGAGTCATCGCTGGGAAAGCCTATCGCCGCCGCTTCCAATACTTTAGGGTGCCGGACAACGGCCTCTTCGACTTCATTGGGAAACACACTAAAACCGGATACCACAATGATGTCTTTTTTGCGATCCACGATGCGGACAAAGCCTTGTTGATCCACTGTAACGATATCGCCGGTAGAAAGCCAGCCGTCTTTGAGCGTATCGGCGGTAGCCTGCGGCTGTTGCCAATACCCGGCCATCACCTGGGGCCCGCGGATCCACAGTTCGCCAGCCTGCCCCGGCGGCACATTTACCCCCTGATCATCCACCAGCCGAATATCCGTAGACGGTACCGGCAGGCCGATGCTGCCGCTAAACTGCTTGAGATCATAAGGATTGCCGCACACCAACGGTGAGCATTCGGTTAGCCCATATCCTTCAAGCAAGTGCTTGCCCGTCAGAGCCTGCCAATCGTCCGCTACCGATTGCTGTAGCGACATTCCCCCACCCACCGACAGATGCAACGACGAAAAATCGAGTTGGCGAAAAGCCTTGTTATGTAATAACGCGTTAAAGAGCGTATTCACCCCGGAAATAGCGGTAAAGCGATGTTGGCGCATTTGTTTCACCATCGAGGGTAGATCCCGCGGATTGGTGATAAGCAAATTGCATCCGCCCATTTCCACGAACAGTAGGCAGTTCACCATCAACGCAAATATGTGGTACAGCGGCAACGCGGTGACCATCAGCTCGGCGCCGATATTCAGGATGGGCCCATATGCGGCTTTAGCCTGTTCCAGATTCGCCAGTATATTACGATGGGTGAGCATGGCGCCTTTCGACAGGCCGGTCGTGCCTCCGGTATATTGTAAAAAGGCCAGATCTCCGGGGGCAATATAAGGGCGGATAAACGTCATTCGCCGACCCAGGCGGAGCACGCGCCGATAAGGGATGGCGGCCGGCAGGCTAAAAGTCGGCTGTTTGCGCTTGATGTATTTTAGCGTTATGTGAATCGCCATGCGTTTAGGCCAGGGGAAAGGGTCGCCTAACTCCGTGAGAATCACATGACCGATCGGAATATCCTGTGCCGCCTGAGCCAGCGTATGGGCAAAATTGGCCATAATAACGATCGCGCCGGCGCCGCTATCCGCCAACTGATGCCGTAGCTCCGTCGGAGTATAAAGGGGATTAATATTCACTACCACCATGCCGGCGCGTAGGATGCCGAACAAGGCTACCGGATATTGCAGCGCGTTTGGCAGCATCAACGCAACGCGTTCACCCTGATTAAGCCGTAATACCTGCTGTAAATAGGCGGCAAAAGCCTGGCTTTGCTCATCGAGCTGGCGAAAAGTCAACGATTGGCCGAGATGGGTAAAGGCCGGCAGATCGGCAAAACGCCGCACGGCATTATCCAGCAGATCGCTGAGCGAGGAGTAGAGGTCAGGATTGATATCCACTGGAACATCGGCGGGATAGCGCCCGGCCCAAATGCGATCCATGGCCCGATAGGTGGCTTGTGGTGTGTTCATCGCGGTTTCCCATGGCCCGTCTGGCGATCTTTACTAATAATAAGGCAATAAAAAGCCCTAGGTTAACCGGATGCCGATAATGGGCGGTAAGTCACGATTCTTGGCCGTCGCCGGCGATAACCGTGGGCCGGCAGTACGCTACGCCGACGGCGACCAAGCCAGACTGCTATTCAAGTACGGTTTCCACCTCTGCGTTACCGTAGCCGTAGCCCATGCCGAAATCCGGTCCCAAGCCGCGGCCATAGCGGCCGTCCCAGCCCCAGGGCGACATAGGCGGCCCCATGGGCGCCACCACCTGGCGCACCAGTTGCCAGCGTTTATATCCTTCGGCGCGCAGCACCACGAAGGTATATTGCGTTTGATCGATCATGCCCTGTTCCGTCCCGATGATTGGCCCCACCACCGTTACCCACTGATGATTGAAATCGGCAGGCTCCAGGAAACCATTGACATAGGCGACGATGCGGCCATCGGATTGCCGGTGCATCTCCGGGCGGGCGGAATCATCAAGGGCGACGCTGGCGATTTCCAGCCGGGTACGGCCAGGCTGGTTGGTCACCTTCACTACCTTGCCGCCAAAACGCGCTTCCTGGCCAACGTAAAGCGAGGGCGCGTTCAGCACCCTCACCACATCCTGCTGCGGCGTGGGCGAGGTGCCGCGCACGGCGTCAGGAACGGTGGCGCAGCCCGCCAGCGCCAGGATGAACGCCAACCCCGCGGCGGATAAACCCCGGCGACAACTTCGGGTGGCCTTGGTCAATCTACCCCTGCTGCTCGCTATTCCCATGCTGCCCATAATGCCCCTTTTGCCCATGTTCGAAAGTCAGTGTTAGGGTAACTTAATTATAATACCCTTTTTCAACTGATGAATGTCCGCTGCACGCCGATTCCTGCCGCCGTCGCCACAGTAATCTCGTTGGCCCGACGCAAAACGGGCGCGGCCGTTTAGTCCCGTCCGGGGAGTTTCTTCCACGCGACTTCATTGCGTAAATACGTAGGCACCGTCAGTTCTACCGCCTGCGCGCCACCTTCCACCCAGCGGCGCACCGCCAATGGCAGCATATCCGCCGCCGCCGGCAGCGCCGTATCACCGTTTATCAGGCTTACACCGACGTTCGGGACCAGGTCGGGATAGGTTTCCCACCCGGTACCCGCACGGGCCCAGGCGCCGCTGAGACCTGAGGCGATAAGCGCCAATCCGGCCGGTTTGATCACCTGTTCACTTTCCTCGCCCAGCCAGCCGCCGTCGCTTTGCCGGCAATACTGCGCCCAATAAACTTCGCCCATACGGGCATCAATGGCGCATAAGACCCGCTCCACGCCGGTCCGGCGCCAGGCTCCTTGCGCCAGCGCCGCCAGGGTCGAGATGCCCATCATCGGTAATCCGGCGCCTAGCGCCAGGCCCTGGGCAATGCCGATACCGATGCGTACCCCGGTGAAACTGCCGGGACCACGTCCATAGGCCAAGGCATCAAGCTGCGTAAGCTCGATTCCCGCCTCGCTCAGGAGGCTATCGACCATGGGCAGGATACGTTTGGTGTGTTCCCGGGGACAAACTTCGAAGCGTTCGCTGATTTCTCCGTCAAGCCAAAGCGCCGCGGAACAGG
>JAATGH010000219.1 GCA_015654745.1 Enterobacterales bacterium | reverse complement strand
CATTTCCTGGCGCGAGCGCCACAGCACCGGCCGTAAATTGGGATCAAACGACACCGTCTTGCCCCGTGATTTCATCCATTGCGCCGCGTGGGCCGCCAAGGCATAGGAGTCGTCGGACAATGCCGCCGCTACCCCGCTCAGATGCAAGTGCCGCGCGCGGCCAAAATACTGCTGGTCAAAGTCCGCGATCGATAGCCGGCTGGCGGCGGACCCTTTCCGAAAATATTCCACAATGGGATCGGTTCCATCTGAACCCTTGGATTTAAGCTGAAAGCCGGTGGGGTAGACCGGGTCGATGGCCACCGCGCGGCAATCCACCCCTTCCTTGGCCAACGTCGCCAGGATAAAGCGGCCAAAGGAATCATTACCCAGGCGGCTTACCCAACCGGACGTCAATCCCAGGCGCGCCAGCCCGATGGCGACGTTCAGCTCCGCGCCCGCCGCGCGCCGCACGTACTGGTCAATCTGGTCCAGATTCCCCTCTTCGGTGGCGACAAACATCGCCATCGCTTCGCCAAAGGTCACAACATCAAGGGGTTGAATGTCGGTAGCGGAATGGTTGATGGTGGACATAGGTGACTCCTCACAATAAAAACGGCACTGGCGACCGGGATACCGGCGTAGCATAAGTGATAAGATAGAGTATGGAACCGGTTCCAAATGGGATCTATCGCTGTTGCATGAAAGTTTGAAGTGGATCACGATCTTCCATAAACGTTCGCCTAGAGGAGAAGGTGACATTCGCAATATAAGTGGCAAATCTATCTGCGATGGTTGGCTGGAGCGAGGTTTTTGATACAGGTTGACCAGAATTACCTGTGTTGCGGCACTGGATAAAGCGAGCCCGTGTTTTTCAATCAAATCTATTACCGACATGCGGTGAGGAAAGCAATTTCCAGCAAAATAGACTCCGCCCTTTCTTGGGCACTTTATCTAATTATCTGGCGCAAATATAATAGGAAAGCAAACGGTTGGACCTGTCGACGGTTCATGACAGTAGATATACCATAATTGTAAATTGGTAGCCCTTGATACAACCGAACATTATTTTTAACGGAACCTTTGCTTTATTAGCTGAAACAGTCGAGCTTAATACGTCTTGAACATGGATATTCTGAACCCTCCATATTATTAGCATGGCTGCGGGCGGACCGTGGTGTGATTGACGCCATCATTTCTGGACGACGGCCGCCGTCGGTTACGATCAAGAGAAAATATGAATAGGTTGAATGGAAAAATCGCCGTCGTCACCGGCTCCGGGTCGGGCATCGGCGAAGCGACCGCAAAACTGTTCGCCAGGGAAGGCGCCTCGGTCGTATTGGTCGCCAGGCACACTCAGAGTCTGCGCCAGGTTCAGTCGGAAATCGAGAAGGATGGAGGTAAGGCCATTCATATCACGGCCGATCTGGGAACTCTGGATGGATGCCACCAGGTCATAGACGAAACGATCGCCAGCTTCGGTCGAATAGATGTGCTCGTGAACAACGCGGGTATCACGGATCAGCATCGCCCGGCGGTGCGAACTTCGGACCAGTTATGGGACAAGGTCGTACTCGTGAATATGACCAGCGTCTTTTACATGTGCCGCGAGGCATTGCAGCACATGCAAAGACAAGGCAACGGCAATATCATCAACGTTTCGTCGATCGCGGTGTCTACGGCAACTCGGGAATCGCCTACTCTGCGGCCAAGGCCGGCGTCATCGCCATGACCAAGAATATCGCCATCCAATATGCTGGACACAACATCCGCTGCAACGCTACTTGTCCCGGCCCCACGCCCACGGCGTTCAACACGCCGGAGGCCCTGGCGGATTTCGATGTGGAAATGCGCGAAATCACCAGTCGCCACATGGATGTCACTCTGCCTGAGTGCACTCCCCTCGATCAGGCCAACGCGATATTATTTCTGGCAACCGATGAATCAAAGGGGATCACCGGACAGTATCTGGTGATTGACAAAGGCATGTGCCTGTAAGCGAGGAAGAGGCGGGCGATATGGGACTGGGCCGCTGGCCGTGACGCAATATTGCTGGTGGCAGTGATAGCCTTCGCACCTAATGTAACAACGTGGTACGGCGTTCTGCTGGCTTACTTTCAATTGGGCCCACGGGGCAAGGTCTGCGCAAACCCGTAAATGATTTATGCCGTGGAGCCCGAGTGGACGAATAGTTTCTATTGCGCCACGATCGGCACCGCGCCGCCGCTGGTTATCGCGGGCGCGCCCTTGGCATGCAGATCCGCGCGGGTAAACACCCGGCCCGTCGGCGCCACCGTGGCGGCAATATGTTCCAGCAGCCCTTGGGTCGGCGCTTTTTTACCCTGCAGCACCAACAGCAGGGGCAACAGCAGCACGGCGGTCAATTGCCCATAGGAAAGATGATGAATGCGGGTGTGCCGCGAATATTGCAGCATCAGGAATGAAGTACTGATGGCAAATCCCAGCGCCAGGCCGGAAATCACTTCCGACACCGAATGGGCATGGATCACGACTCTTGACACGCCCACGGCCAACGCCAGGCAATAACCGCCCGCCACCGCCGCCAGCCTGAGCCGGCGGGGCGCGCGGCTGGTTAAAATCCAAATCATCACCGGCCAGATACTGGCGGATAACGCGGAATGACCGCTAAAGCCGGTAAAATCAAACAGCCGGCTGCCAATGCCCCAGCCCATAAACGCCAGCTTGGAGCAAACCACAATGGTTCCGGCCGCGCCAAACAGCAGCAACCACTGCCAGCAGGTGCGACGGGTATCGGCTTTCCATAGTAACAGTACGACTATCAGTGCCGCGCAGGGCAGCAACAGCATGCTGTCGCCAAAAAACGTAAGCCAGTGCCAATTCATCAAAAGCCGCTCATTATAAAAAAAGAGTAAGTTCAGGTTGGTTCATCGCGTGATCCTTATACACTTTACGCAATGTTTGCACGTTGCTCCAGCATGAATATTCTTAAATCTGTGACGCAAATCGCAGCAAAAAGACCGATCAATGCTTATAAGGCCGGCCAGCGGTGCGCTAGTGCTGGCGTCAAATTCCCCGGCACTCTATAATTGCGGCGGCAAATACGCCACACCGGCGCAATCCCCTTTTTACACCAGGCCATTTATTGTATGACTGACAAGCCTCACCAGTGCGTCATAATCGGCATCGCCGGCGCGTCCGCCTCCGGCAAAAGCCTGATTGCCAGCACGCTTTACCAGGAATTGTGTGAGCAGGTCGGCGACGAGCATATCGGCATAATTCCAGAAGACAGCTATTATGAGGATCAAAACCATCTGACCATGAGCGAACGGGTGAAGACCAATTACGATCACCCCAGCTCCATGGACCACAGCCTTCTGTACCAGCATCTACTGATGCTCAAGGCGGGCCAGGCAATTGAAGTGCCGGTATATAGCTATGTCGAACATACCCGCCGGCCGGAAACCGTCCACCTGGCGCCGAAGAAAGTGATCATCCTGGAAGGGATCCTGCTGTTGACCGATATGCGCCTGCGCGGCGAGATGAACTTCTCGATTTTTGTCGATACGCCACTGGATATCTGCCTGCTCAGGCGAATGAAGCGCGATGTCAACGAGCGCGGCCGGGCGATGGACTCAGTAATGGAGCAATACCAGAAAACCGTACGGCCCATGTTTCTGCAGTTTATTGAACCGTCTAAACAATACGCCGACATCATCGTGCCGCGCGGAGGTAAGAATCGCATCGCGATCGATATTTTAAAGGCTAAAATCAGTCAATTTTTTGAATAACGCCACCGGCCAACGCTAAGGGTCCAGGCATGCCGCCGGGACCGCGAGAGCCGGGACCCCTTCCGAAGAACTGCTTATGGAGAAAACAATGAGACTGTGCGACAGCGATATCGAGGCCTGGCTGGATGACGGCAGGTTGGGTATCAGCCCACGTCCACCGATGGAAAGGATTAACGGCGCCACGGTGGATGTGCGTCTGGGCAACCAATTCAGAGTGTTTCAGGGTCATACGGCGGCGTTTATCGACCTTAGCGGACCAAAAGATGAAGTGACCGCGGCGCTGGACCGCGTGATGAGCGATGAAATCGTCCTGCCGGAAGGCGGCGCGTTCTTTTTACACCCCGCCGAGCTGGCCCTCGCCGTCACCCTGGAATCCGTCACCCTGCCCGATAACCTGGTGGGCTGGCTGGACGGGCGCTCCTCGCTGGCGCGCCTTGGACTGATGGTCCACGTCACCGCGCACCGCATTGACCCCGGCTGGCAGGGCAGGATTGTGCTGGAGTTCTATAATTCAGGTAAGTTGCCGCTGGCGTTGCGACCGGGTATGTTGATCGGAGCGTTAAGCTTCGAACCCCTGAGCGGTCACGCCGCACGCCCTTACAACCGGCGGGAGGATGCAAAATATCGCAACCAGCAGGGCGCCGTGGCCAGCCGGATTGATGAGGATTAACTCCGTCATGGGCTGTGCGCCGCAAGCAATTTACATGAGGACCGCATGAGACGATTTCTGACGACGTTGGTCATTTTGCTGGCAGTACTGGTGGTCGGGGTAACGGCGCTGGTGGTACTGATAAATCCGAATGATTTTCGTAATTACATGATTGCCAAGGTCGAACAGCGTAGCGGCTATCAACTGCGCCTTGATGGCGACCTGCGGTGGCATGCCTGGCCGCAGTTGAGCATCCTGGCCGGCCGCATGACGCTGACCGCGCCGGGTGCCGGCGTGCCGGTGGTGCGCGCCGAAAATATGCGCCTGGACGTGCGCCTATGGCCGCTGCTGTCACACCAGCTGGCGGTCAAACAGGTGATGCTCAAGGGCGCGGTGATCACCATCACACCCGATAGCGCAGCCCAACGGCCCAAGGACGCGCCGATCGCGCCCGCAGTGAGATCCGAAGTCCTGGAACACAATGAATGGTCATATGATATTGCCCGCCTCAAGGTCATGGACAGCCTGTTGATTTGGCAGCGCCAGCCCAACGAGCAGATCAACGTGCGCGACCTCAACCTCGATATGGAACAAAATGCCCAGCGCCAGGCGAGCATCACTTTTTCCAGCCGAATCAATCGCGACCAGCGCGATCTGGCGGTTTCGCTCAGCGGTAAAGCCGATTTAAGCCACTACCCGCGCCAGCTCTCCGCCAGTCTGGACAGCGTCGCCTATGAACTGCATGGCACAGGCCTGCCCGCCGAGGGCATCAAGGGCGAGGGTAAACTCAGCGCGGATTACTCCGCGACCAACCGGACGCTGGAGGTCAGCAACCTGCAGTTCAGCGCCAATGATAGCCAGCTCAGCGGCCAGGCCAGCGCTAAAATGGGCGATAACCCGGTCTATCAGCTCGACCTGAACGCCGGAATGCTGAACCTGGATACCTTGATGGGGTTTACCCAGGATGCCCAGGATGACGCGCATCCGCACCAGATAGCGAATGGCAAACCGGTCATCGCCAGCATCGACCACAACGGGGCCTCATCGGTATTAAACGGTTTTAACGGTCAACTCAACCTCACGGCGCAGCGGGTCATCTACCACGGCCTGAACATTACCGACTTTAAAACCCTGGCGGATAACCGCCGTGGACACATGGCCATCAACACGCTTAGCGGTAAACTCGGCGACGGAGAATTCAACCTGCCCGGCAGCGTGGATACCACGGGTAAACAGCCGCACTTCGAACTGCATCCCGCGCTAAAACGGGTTGCCCTGGGGCCCTTGCTCCAAGCGTTTGCGCTGCCGCAAACGCTCGGCGGCCTGCTCTCGGTGGACGGACAGCTAACCGGACAAACCTTCACGGTGGCCGACTTTTCGCAAAATTGGCAAGGGGTCGGCGACATTCGCCTGGACGACGCACGGCTGGAAGGCCTGAATATCCAGCAGCTGATCCAGCGCGCCGTGGAGCGCAGCAGCAACAACGTGACCGCCGAACGGCACGATGAAACCTTCTCGGCGGTAAAGCAGCTGCAGGCACAGGCCACGCTGGAACATGGCAAGCTAAAACTGGATAATTTGACCGGGGAATCCGATCTTATGACGCTCAGCGGCAATGGCGATCTCGATCTACCGGGTCGCCAGTGTGATGTCAGCCTCAATATCCGGGTACTCAAAGGATGGCAAGGGGAACCGCAAATTACCGAGGCGCTGGCCGCGGCCGATATTCCCCTGCGGGTGTACGGCCCCTGGGATAATCTCAGCTACGAGCTGCATGTGGATCAACTGCTGCGCAACCGGCTGCAGGACGAGCTGAAAAAACGCCTCGACGCCTGGGCGCAAAAAAACCAGCAGCATCCACAAAATAAAAATCTGCAAAAGCTAATAGAAAAACTATAACCCCCACCGCCGGCCCGCTATCCCCGGGTCGGCAATCATTGGGCCTGTCGGGGGGACATCCGGCTACACTTCGTATTCCGGTTGGCCGGTGGGGGTGATTCTAACCTTCAAAATCCGGTGGCTCTCCACTTCCAGAATCTCAAACTGATAGCTGTCGATAGCCAGCGTATCGCCCTCGGCGGGAATCGCCTGGGTATGCTCCATCAGCAGGCCGGCCAGCGTATGGTATTCACGCCGCTCATCCAGCGCGATATTGATATATCCCACCAAATCCTCCAGCGGCAAATAGCCGTTTACCGTCAGCGTCCCATCCTCATGCTGCACGATATCGTGGCGCGGGTCGGTTTCCTCGTTTTCCAGCGGCAGGTTGCCGGCGATGGTTTCCATCACGTCGCTCAAGGTTATGATGCCCTCCACCGAACCGAACTCATCCACGATAAAAGCAAAATGGGTATGGGCTTCACGAAACT
>JAATGH010000333.1 GCA_015654745.1 Enterobacterales bacterium | reverse complement strand
TTTTCACAGCCGACGGTGGTGCCGATGATATCCGCCGTACCCATGGTCGGCTCCTCCAAACTGACGCTGGGGAAATTACCACAGTGAAACAATACGCATTTATCCTGCTCTTCACCAAAATTATTGTTCCAATCGGCGATGGAAGCCGGCGACAGCGAGCAACTGGCCAATGCGTACATCGAGAGTGCGCCCATAACATCAACCTCGCAGGCGCTGGGCATCAGTTGGCCGGACATGACGCTCATGATGGAACACACGTTGATACCCAGGTTTTCTTGTAGCGATGTCCAGCACTGAATGGCGGTTGTGTCGATATCGTTTGCCGCCACCCATTCGCTTATTACGACAAACAGCTTGGCCATGGTATGCAGCTTCTCGGCGGGAATGGCCGCGGTATCGGCATTATCCTTGAGCAACGCCAGTTTCTCACCGACCCGCAGATCCTCGTCTCGCAGGTTGCCGACGCGGGTAAAAATTTCCGAAAGATCCAAGGTTTCCACCGAAACCCCCAGCCGTTCCAGCAATTTCTCGCTATAGCGCACGGTATTAAACGCCGCGGGACGTGCCCCGATGGCGCCAATCCTGACCCCTTTCATGGCGTAGACCAGCCGGCAAAGCTGGGTGAACTGGCTCAAATCCTGGGCAAAGGCCGCGCCGGTTAATGCGCAAACGTGGCGCTGGGTCAGGGTAAAAGGGATGCCACATTGCCGTAGATTATTACATAACGAGATCTTGCCGCAAAAACTGTCGCGCCGGGTCGCCAAGCCCATTTTATCCAGGCTGTCCTGCTCCGCCTGGATAAGCACCGGGACGGTTAACCCGGAGAGGCGAATAGCGTCCGCCACGGCCTTCTCGTCGCCGAAATTAGGCAATAATACGACTATGCCGTGAATCTGATCCCGGTGTTGGCGGAACAGTTCCGCACAAATTTTGGCATCCTGCCACGTTTCCACCCCGCCCAGTTTGGTTTGATTTTCGTCTAGCATCACGGTATTGATACCCAAGCGCTCAAAGACCTGTAGCGCATCGCGACGTGCTTCCGCCACCAGATAGCTGGGGAAAAATCCCCGATTGCCAACGATCACGGCAAGGGTAAGCTGTTCAACTATTTTTCTCGACATTACGTTACTCCCGGTAGGGTTATTCCGGCTGAAAACGGGCGCGTGCGACGGCCGTCTGCCAGAGGTTATAATTGTCATGCATCTCCGCGGTCTCGGCGCGCGGTTCGATGTATTCCACTTCACGCGGCAACGCCGCGATGTGCGCGTTATCCGGCCACCAGCCAAGGGTTTTCCCCGCCAGATAGGCCGCCCCCAGCGCCGACACCTCGGCATTAAGGTTACGGATAAGCGGCCGCTGCAGTAAATCGGCCTGAAACTGCATTAGCCATTGGTTTTGCGTGGCGCCGCCATCCACTCTGAGCGCGGGCAGGCGGTGGCCCGCAGCCCGTTCCATGGCAAAAAACACATCGGCCACTTGGTAGGCGATCGACTCCAAGCCCACCCGTGCCAGGACTTCCGGCGTGGCGGCATCGGTCAATCCACAAATCAAACCCCGCGCCTGGCTATCCCAATAGGGGGCGCCCAGGCCGGATAAGGCGGGAACAAAAAATACCCCCTGGTTACCGGACTGGCTCAGCGCCATGTCGGACAGGTGGGCCAGCGAGGCGACGCCCAGTAACCGCGCCACCCAGGAAAGCGCGGCGCCGGTATGGGTAATATTGCCTTCCAGCGCGTAGCGTATTTGACCATCATGCCAGGCGACGGTTGAACCCAGCCCCTGGCCATAATCGGGGAGATGGTCCATGGCCAGCATCAGGGAGGACCCCGTACCGTAGGTGGCTTTGACATCGCCGGCCTGATTGCCGCCCTGCCCATAGAGTGCCGCATGGGAATCGCCAATCAGCGCGGCAATGGGAATGCCGCCCTCCAGGCCCGGGACCTGACCGGCCAGCGTATACCCATGAATGGCTGAGGAGGGCTTCACTTGTGCCAAGCAGACGGCCGGCACCGAGAAAATAGCCAGCAGCGTGTCATCCCACTGGCATTGGCGAATATTGAATAGTTGGGTGCGCGAAGCGTTGGCATAATCGGTGGTGAAGGCCTGCCCGCCGGTAAATTGCCAGTTCAGCCAACTGTCGAGCGTGCCAACACAGAGTTCCCCCCGCGCGGCGCGCTCATTGCCCTGCGGCAGCGCCGCCAGCATGCCGCGTACCTTGGCGGCGTGAAATAGCGGATCGATGGGCAATCCGGTGGACTGGTATATCAGCGCCGCCAGATCGCTTTGCGCCAGCTCGCGGCAGAAATCTTGCGAACGCCGGCACTGCCAGCTAACCACCGGCGTTACCGGCTGGCCGCTCGCCCGCTCCCAAATCAATACCGATTCACGCTGATTACTGATGGCCAATCCCTGCACGCGAGCATCGGGTAAATGGGAAAGACATTCGCCGATCGCCTGGACCACCGCTCGCCAAATGGCCAACGGGTCTTGTTCCGCCCAGCCCGGGCGGGGATGTTCAAGTAACAACGGCACCGACGCCTTGGCGACGATCCGGCCATCACGGTCCACGGCGATGGCTTTGGCGTTGGTTGTCCCCTCGTCGATGGCCAAAATTATCGGGATGGCCATAATCAGACTCCCCGGCAAACGCGCAGCGCGGTTCGCACCACGCCCGCGGCGTCAAAACCATGGTGGGCGCGCATCGACGCCCGATCCGCCGCAATGGCGTACTCGCCGTCGCCAATGCCCAGGCGCACCAATGGGATAGCACATCCCGCCTCGGCCAACACCTCGGCCACCAGGCTGCCGACACCGCCATTAATATTGTGCTCTTCCAGGGTGATCACCTGTTTACTCTCCCGCAGCAGGGTCAGCAGTTGGCGAGTATCGCATGGGCGAATCGAGGATACGTTGATGACCGCTGCAGAAACGCCCTGTTCGGCCAGCTGCTGTGCCGCGTCCACCGCTTCGTGCACCGTCGACCCCATAGCGACCAGCGCCACGTCGCCGCCATGGCGCAACATATCAATTTGTCCGGGTACGAACCGATAATCGGCGCCATGCAGCGCCGGCAGGGCTTTGCCGTCCAGCCGGATATAGACCGGCCCCACATAGGACAGCGCATAATCGATAATTTGCCGGCACTCCTCCGGCGATGACGGCGCGAATATCTGAATATTGCCAAATCCGCGCAACACGGCGATATCATCGATACTGTGATGGGTACTGGCCAGCGGCCCATAGCTGGCGCCGGCGTTTAAGCCAAACAATTTTACGTTGCAGTTATTGTAGCAAACGTCGATTTTTACCTGCTCATTGGCCCGCGATATCAAAAACGGCGCCGCATTGCACGTGACGGCCACCTTGCCGCCGATAGAGAGCCCGACGGCGGTGCCCACCATGGCCTGCTCGGCGATACCGACGTTAACGATACGATCGGGGAAACGGGCGATAAACGGACCGATTTTGGCCGTTGACGTTGAATCGGCCAGAACCGGTACCAGGTCCATTCCGTTGTCCACCGCCTTGATAAACTGTTCAACCATGACGCTGGCTAGGTGTTCAGAATGACTCATCTTTTAATTCCTCCAAGGCTTGTGTGATTTCATCCCCTTTGAATACCCGGTGATGCCATTCGGCCCGCCCTTGGGTAAACGAAATCCCCGCACCTTTCTCGGTATTGGCAATCACCACATTGGGCTTGCCATTGGCCGGCAAGTGCTCCAGCGTATCCACTACTGACTGGATATCGTTGCCGGCACATTCGGTCACGTTGAGGCCAAAGGCCCGCCATTTATCCGCCAGCGGATCGGTATTCATGATCTCACGGGTGAAACCTGCCAGCTGTAGCTTGTTTTTATCATTAATGATGACCAGGTTATCCAGCCCATAATGGGCGGCCACCAGCGCCGCTTCCCAATTGCTACCTTCGGCCAGCTCGCCGTCGCCGGTAAGGGCGAAGACTTTGCGCGGGCTATGGTCGCGTTTGGCCGCCAGGGCTATGCCCACCGCCACCGGCAGACCGTGGCCGAGCGCCCCGGTATTCAGTTCGATGCCCGGCGTTTTATGGCGTACCGGATGGCCGGGTAAATGAGAATTGGGATACTGGTAGGTCGGCAACCAATCAAGGGGAAAATAGCCCGCTTCCGCCAAGGTACAATAATAGCCGCCCACCCCATGCCCTTTGGATTGGATATAAATATCCCGTTCCACATCGTCAAGGCGATCGGGCGCACAGTTCAAGATGCGAAAATACAACGCGGTTAAAATTTCCACCTCGGAGAGGTCGGCGCCGGTGTGCCCCCCCGCCGGACTACCGGCATTTAGCCGCACGATATGGCGGCGAATCTGCCGCGCCTTGCTTACCAGCTCATCCACGGACAATGCATATGGATTCATGACATCACCTCTCGATTTAGAATTTTTACTCAATAAAGAATATTTATTCATTTAAGGCCAAAAAAAGGGGCCGATCGCTACCTATTCCCCCGTCGGCGAATTATGCCTTGGTTTCTTCTTTGATGATTTTCTGCGAAACGATAGCCGCTTTGTGCTGCATACGGTTTTGCATCTGATCGATAATCACCGCCACAATAATGACCATGCCTTTAATGACCATTTGCCAGAATTCACTGACCCCCATCATCACCAGTCCATCCGCCAGAATGCCGATGACAAACGCGCCGATCAGCGTACCGACAATCGTGCCGCGTCCGCCGGCCAAAGATGTCCCCCCCAATACGACCGCCGCGATAGCGTTCATCTCAAAGGCGGTGCCGGTGGCGGGATGGCTGGCGACCAGCTGTGAAGAGACCACAATCCCCGCCAAGGCCGCGCAAAGCCCCGATATCAGATAAACCCACACCTTCACCTGCTTGACTTTAATCCCCGAAAGTTCAGCGGCACGCTCGTTATCGCCAATGGCATAGACATGACGGCCAAACGGCAGACGTTTGGCCACATAGGCGATGATCAGCGCCAAGACAAACATCATCCAGATACTGTAAGGCACGCCCAGCAGCGATCCGGCGCCGATGGCGTCAAAACCGGTATTCCCCAGCCGCGGGTTGCCGTCCAGACCGGGAAATGTTTCGCCGTTAGACAGCAGCATCGCCGCGCCGCGCACGATATACATTGTGCCAAGGGTACAAATGAAGGGCGCCACGTTATAGCGGGTAATAATCCAGCCGTTGACGGCGCCAATCAGTGCCCCCAATACCAAAACCAAAGGAACAATCACCCAGACGCTTGGGAAAATCGCGATGCCAAACATCGGCAGCACGATACCGTGGGTAATGAGCCAACCGGCGAACATACCGCAGAGCCCTAGCGTGGCGCCGATGGACAAATCGATGCCGGCGGTAATGATGACGAACGTGATACCCAGTGCAAGAAAGGCGTTAATGGAAATATGCTTCATCATAATGATGATGCTACCGGTTTCCAGAAAGCCAGGCACCGTGGCGGTGAAAAAGCCGAGAATCAAAAATAACGCGATAAATGTGCGTAGCTTCAAGAGCATCAGCAGCATATTTTCGCGTGAGCGAAAACGCTGACCGCCGGTCAGGGGCGCTAATATCGCGGTGTTGGTTGCTTTCATATCAAAACCCTTTTGCACTCGCCGAGACCAATGCCGATTCCTGTGCCGATTGACGCTCCACATTTGCCGTCAGTCGACCGTTCGACATCACCAGGATACGGTCGGAGACCGCCATGATTTCCTTTAAATCCGAGGTGGAGAACAATATGCCGATGCCCTGTTCGGATAAAGCCACCATCATTTCAAATACATCGGCCTTGGCGCCTACATCAATGCCGCGCGTCGGCTCGTCCAGCAGCAGCAATTTGGGATTGGTCAGCAGCGAGCGGCCGATGACCACCTTTTGCTGATTGCCCCCGCTCAACGCCTGAATTTCCACGTCTGGAGAAGACACTTTAATTGACAGGCTGCCGATGGTGGACGCCACCACTTCCTCTTCTTGGCGCCGCATAATGCTAAAACCATGCTGCAGCCGCCGCCAAAGGCTGGCGATAGTCAGGTTTATCGCCACCGAAGACGCGGGAAATATACCGGACTTTTTGCGATCTTCCGGCACCAGGCTCATCCCCAACCTGATCCTGTTGGCGGTGGACATGCCGGTGGAAATGGGCAAATCCCCGAGCCAGATTTTACCAAGATAATTTTTTTCGCTACCCAGCAGACATTCAAACAGTTCGGTGCGACCCGCGCCCATCAAGCCGTAAATACCGACGATTTCCCCCGTGCGCACGCTAAAGCTCACATCGTTGACCACCGGATGTCCGGCGTCGTTGACACAGGTAATATGATCGGCCTGCAGCACCGGCAGACCAAAGGTTCTCCCTGGCTTAAGAAAGGTTGTGACAGGGTCACCCCCAAGCATTTCACGCACAATCCACGGCACATCGATTTCATCGACTCTGGCCTCAGCCTGAAAGCGCCCGTCGCGTAGAATGGTGATGTAGTCACCGATGGTCATCAGCTCTTCCAGGCGATGCGAGATATAGATAATCGATACCCCCTGGCGGGTCAGCTCGCGAATGACCCGAAACAGTACATCCACTTCCGTTTTACTTAATGCCGAGGTGGGTTCATCCAGGATAAGAATGTCCGCCTGCTCCGCCAGGGCCTTGGCAATTTCCACCATCTGCTGCTGGCCCACCTTGAGATTGGAAACCAGTTCGCGGGGCGAAATGGGCTGATCGAGCCGCGCCATCAGTTCAGCGGCGATACGCTCCTGGCTGGCCTGATCGATGGGCCATAACCCTGACTGGTGTTCACGGCCTAAAAAAATGTTTTCCGCGACATTCAGGTTTTCCGACAGGTTCAGTTCCTGGTGCACCATACCGATACCCAGCGCCGCCGCTTCACGCGTGTTGGCGATGCGTACCGCCTTGCCGTTAAGCAGCATGGCGCCCGACGTGGGCTGCTGCACCCCGGCCAGCACGTTCATCAGCGTGGATTTGCCGGCGCCATTTTCACCGATAATCACGTTGACCTTGCCGCGGTAGACATTGTAATTCACGTTATCCAGCGCCAAGGTGCCGGGATAAAGCATGGTTATCCCCTCAGCGCGCAGAATCAGATCCGGAGCGTCGGTCATTGTGCGCCTCCCCGCTTAATCTCCAGCGGTACGCCATCACCGAGGCTATTCGGGCTCAGGGTAAAAGCTGCCAGCACGTCGACGGATTGGCCGACCCAGCTTGCATCCAGCGGTGGCAAACCGCTTAACGCTTGTTTATTCAGCGCTTTGGCGACTTGGGCGAACTGCACCTGATTTTTAAAATCCTCGAAATGGATAAATCCGGCGGCATCGCGCACCGCGTTACCTTTGATGATCGGCCCCAACTGCATGACCACCGATTCGCCATTGACACCTACCGTTAGTTTGCGTTCCAGACCCTCGGTATCAAGGCCGGTAATCTTGCCGCTAAACCTGGCGTAAACGCTTTGGGTCTGCGGGTCTTTTAGCCGTGACTGGGCCTGTTTTACCGCTGTCCAATCCAGCCCCTGGGTATGGGCCGCCGGCAGAATTTTACTTGCCCAGAAGCCTTGGGCAATTTGCGCCGGCGTCTGGTTGGTGTAGTCCGGTCCCGCTGAGGGATCGGTTGGGATAATCGGATTACCACTGCTATCTAAAGCCACCACCGTACAGGCGGACAGCAATAACAGGGCCAGGCACCCTATTCCCGCATTACGTATTGCCTTGAGCTGCATAATATCTCCTAGTGGCAGAGGACCCATACCCTGCATCTTTCACGCCGCGGGGGCGTTGGCTGCGGCGCGATATCCATAGGGTATGGGCTCCTTCGCAGAGTGGATTATTTTTTCAAGCCGAAGGTTTTCAGGTTTTTGGCATTGGTTTCATCTATCAGCACGCAGTCCATCAACTGTTTTTCCTCCTGCTGAGCCTTGCCGGTTTTTAAGTAGGCATCTGCCTGCGTCACCGCCATTTCCGCCTGTGCGGCGGCCGGCTGCAGTACCGTGGCCTTGATATTGCTCTTGGCGAGAATCGAATCACGCACATAATCGCTACCGTCAAAACCCACCAGGATGACGTCCTTGCGCCCGGCGGCCTTAAGCGCCGCTTCCGCGCCCAGCGCCATGGTGTCATTGCCGGAAATCACGCCGGTAATATCAGGGTGGGCCTGCAAAATCGACTCCATGCGACTAAAGGCTTCGGTTTGGCTCCAGTTGGCGGTTTGTTGCGCCACCATTTTCAGGCCGGTATATTCATCAATCACATCATGATAGCCCTGCGAACGCACATGGGCGTTGGTGTCTGATTCCTTACCCAGCAGCTCGACATACTTGCCTTTGCCGTTCATCAATTTGACGAATTTTTCGGCGCCCAGCTGTGCTCCCTGATAATTATTTGACACAATTTGCGCGACCGCTACGCCGGTGGCGTTAATTTCACGATCAATTAAAAATGCCGGGATTCCGGCCGCCTTGGCCTTTTTTAGCGGCCCTATGGTGGCGTCCGAACCCGCGTTATCCAAGATGATGGCTTTGGCTTTACGGGCAATGGCGGTTTCAATCAGCTGGTTCTGCTTGCTGACATCATCATCATGGGAAGCCACCAGCGTCGTATAACCAAGGGAAATCGCTTTTGCCGACGCTGAATCGGCCTCCGCTTTAAAGAACGGATTGTCATGGGACGGGGTAATAATGGCTATCAGCCCTTTGTCCGCGGCAAACGACGCCATGGACAGTGACAACAATACGGCGGCAAGGCAGGGTTTCTGTAGGAAGGTGTTCATTATTATTCTCCAGTATGAATACATCACATGAATATATATTCACTTTTGATTTTATATTCATACTGAGTGTCGCAAGTTGCCTGCCGAATGTCCACGGTGATTGTTGGGAATAGCGAGTGCGGTCACAAAAAGCAACATTGTGATTACATCCATCGCTGATGGTTGCGCAACCGAACGAGAGGTCTTATGGATAGGGCGGCATCCAGGATGGATGCCGCTTGGCATGTGGGATAACGCGCGGTTCAGGCGCGGGACTTAATGTCCCGCAGTTCGTCTGGTTTGGGCGTCAGTGAGCCGACCCAACGCTGCACCAGCCAACAGGCCAGCGTGATGATCAGCCAGCCCAGCACGGTACCGACAATCAAATCGCGCGGCCAATGCATGCCGAGCACCAGGCGGCTGCTCATGACCGCCTCGGCCCACACCATGATAAGCGTAAGCGAGACAAAATGGCGACGCGGCCATAACAAACCAAGCGCCAGGAGAGCCCAGCTGGCGGCGAACACGGTATGGCCGGATGGGAAGGCAAACCCCGTTTCATGCTGCCAATGGGTACGTAACCATGGCGGGATCTGCGGCTGATCTTGCAACTCCTCTTTAACCAGCTGCGATCGCGCCGCCTTCGGTAAGGCGTAGAAGGCCTTATCGTCGATATTATGGGCATGTTCGAGCCATACCACGTAGGGACGCGGTTCCTGAACCTGCTGCTTGATGACGGATTTCAGGCTTTGACCAACGAGCATCGTCAGGCCCAGAATACACACCAAACCCAATGCGGGCCTGAGGCGAAAACGCAGGCACCAGAGAAACCAGGCAATGAACAGGGTACTGGTGATCGTTCCCCAAGGCGCGGTGGCGGTGAGCGTAATCCAGAACATCAACCGCCACCAGACGGCTTCATTGTGCGGATGCCACTGCCAGCCACTGACCCAGACCAAAAGTGGTATTATGATAAGCACCAGCGCGCCGAGACCGGTGCGTTTTGCAATTTCAAACATGTATGGCCATTCCATTAAATTTCCATTACCGTTGGGCACTTTGCCTTTGGGCGGTACGGAAAATGCCGACCAGGCGGCAGCCTTGGTAAGCGATTGTGACAATCGAATGACTATTTTGCCATTGAATAGAATTATCAGCCGTAAATTTTCGGTAAACTTATGGCAAGATAGGCGATTAGCATTAATGGATGTTTGCGCATCCGTCGGAGGGAGAGTCCGTTGCGGACTGGCCGGCCGGAACGCCCCCTGCGGGTGATGCGTCGTTATTTTTGGTTTTGGAGAGAAACATGCAGCTTAAACGTGTGGCAGAAGCCAAACTGCCAACACCCTGGGGCGACTTTTTAATGGTCGGTTTCGAGGAATTAGCCACGGGACATGATCATCTGGCGTTGGTGCTGGGCGATATCACCGGCAGCTTGCCGGTGTTGGCGCGGGTACATTCCGAATGCCTGACCGGAGACGCGCTGTTTAGCCTGCGCTGTGATTGTGGATTTCAGCTGGAAGCGGCGCTGTCCCATATTGCCGAGGAGGGACGGGGAATACTGCTCTATCATCGGCAGGAAGGACGTAATATCGGCCTGCTCAACAAGATCCGCGCCTATGCCCTGCAGGATAAAGGCGCCGATACCGTTGAAGCCAATCATCAATTGGGTTTTGCCGCAGATGAGCGCGATTTTACGTTGTGCGCGGATATGTTCAAGCTGCTTGGCGTGGAAGCGGTACGTCTGCTGACCAACAACCCGCAGAAGGTAGAAATTTTAACCGAGGCCGGTATCAATATCACCGAACGGGTGCCGCTGATCGTTGGACGTAATCCGCAAAATGAACGCTACCTCAATACCAAAGCGACCAAAATGGGACATCTGCTGGATTAACGTTGCGCGTAGACGGCCCCGCCCCCGAGGCGATGTCTTCCGGACCGATCGCGCGTGACGCGGCGGTGAACGTACGGCCGGACCGGACGTACGGTTTGCGGACGCAATTCGGCACGAGTGGCGCAAGCACGCGCCGCACGTCCTTTGACGCTGGGCTGGCTATTGTGCGATCGGCCGCGAAAATCACCAAAGGACGTTGGGTTATACTACCCTTTTGACATGTAGGACGTGTAAATCATGAAGTTCAATACCATGAGCGACAGCGAGATTATCGCCGATCTGTGTTGCAGGATAAAAGACGCGCGCATTGAGCAGCGTTTGTCGCAAATCGATCTGGCGGAACGGTCTGGTTTGGGCATCGCCACCATTAAGCGTGCCGAGATGGGGGGATCCGTGACGTTAAGCACCTTGATCTGTATTTTGCGCGGGTTAAACCGGCTGCATCAGCTCGAAGGCGTCCTGTTTGATACCGAAGTGCGCTCGTTTAACGCCCAGATTAGCGGCGATCGGCAAAATACGCCGCTGCGTATTCGTAAAAAAAGCGCCGCCACCGCCGACGAAACCGATAAACCACCGTTGGACAAAAGCATCGATCCCACGGCGGTCGATTGGTACATCTCCGCGGCTGAAAATAACGTTATCTGGTAACGTTTTTCCGCTGAGCGGCCGGGCGTCGGCTTATTCGCATAACACGATCTTTATTGCCAGGCCGCCGCGCGACGTTTCGCGATATTTCGCATTCATATCCTTGCCGGTTTCGTACATGGTCTCGATCACCTTATACAACGAGACTCGCGGTTCGGTCGTGCGGCGAACCGCCATGCGGGCGGCATTGATCGCTTTCATCGCCACAATGGCGTTGCGTTCTATACAGGGCACCTGCACCTGACCGGCCACCGGGTCGCAGGTCAATCCCAAGTTGTGTTCCATACCGATTTCCGCCGCGATGCAGACCTGTTCGGGGCTGCCGCCGAGCAGTTCCGCCAACCCCGCCGCGGCCATGGAACACGCGACGCCCACTTCTCCTTGGCACCCGACCTCGGCCCCGGAAATCGAGGCATTCATTTTATACAGGGTCCCCACGACCCCCGAAGCCAGGAAAAACCGCAAATATGCCTCTGGCGTCACGGGCTGGATAAAATGATCATAGTAGGCCAATACCGCTGGAATGATACCACAGGCGCCATTGGTCGGCGCGGTGACCACCCGGCCGCCGGCGGCGTTCTCCTCGGCCACCGCCATGGCAAACATGTTCACCCAATCCATGGCGTTCATCGGATCGGTGGAAAAGCGGTCGTTGGTAAATAATAGCCGATGCAGACTTGACGCCCGACGCGGCACCCGAATCGGCCCGGGCAATACGCCCTCGGTATTCATGCCACGCTGCATGGCGCTTTGCATGGTGCTCCACACCGCGCCGAAATAGCGTTCTATCTCCTCCCTGCTGTGCAAGGCCAGCTCATTTTTCATCACCACCGCCGAGAGGGAAAGACAGTTGTCACGACAATGGCGCAGCAGATTCTGTGCCGAAAAAAACGGGAATGGCACAACCTGCTCCGCGGGATCTTTTTGGCCAAAATGTTCCCGGTCTACGACAAATCCTCCGCCGATGGAGTAATAGGTTTTACTCAATACCAGCCGCTCCCCGGCATAGGCATTAAACATCATGCCATTTTCATGCAAAGGCAGATTTTCATCACGAAAATTAATCGCCGACGCCACATCAAAACTGACCTCACGGCCATCCGGCAGCGGCAACCGACCCTGCTGGCGCACCTGGTTGATAAACTGCGGAATGGTGTCGACATCAACCGTATCCGGCGCTTGACCGGCCAAACCCATAATGATCGCAATATCGGTATGATGGCCCCGCCCGGTTAACGACAAGGAACCGTATACATCCACCACGATACGACTCATTGACGATGACAGCCCCTTGGCGATCGCCTCATCGGTAAACATTTTAGCGGCTTTCATTGGCCCGACGGTATGTGAGCTGGAAGGACCGATGCCTATTTTAAAAATATCGAAAATGCTAACCATAATACTGTCCCTCTGTTACGGCGACCGGTGGCGTAAGGTTACGCCACCGGGCTTATGGCGGATGGCGCTTATCCCAGCAGACTGTATATAATCGCCGACATGGCAATCAGTCCCATCAGAACCACGAAGACATTACTCATTTTGCCGCTGTATTTTTTCATGGCCGGTACTTTTTGGATGGCATACATCGGCATCAGGAACAGCAGCATGGCGATGATGGGCCCACCCAATGTCTCGATCATGCCGAGGATGCTGGGATTAAGCGTCGCCACCAGCCAGGTGGTAAGCAGCATGAAAACGCCGGTAATCCGGTTCAGCTTATCTTCCGATGCGGTTTTACCCCGGCTGCGCAGGGTTTTGATCATCATGCCGTTAAACCCTTCCCGCGCCCCAAGGTAGTGGCCCAAAAAGGATTTACTAATGGCTACCGTGGCGATCAGCGGCGCCATCCAGGCGATCAGCGGATTGTTAAAATGGTTGGCCAAATAGGAAAGGATAGAAATATTTTGCGCCTTGGCTTCCAGCAGATCCCCCGTGGACAGGCTCAACGCGCAGCTGAATACAAAGAACATCACGGTCAACACCATCATGATATGGCTGTAGGCTAAAATGCGGGAGCACTTCCGTTCTGCTCCCGTGCCATATTCCTGGCGCTTGGCCACCGCAAACGACGATATGATCGGCGAGTGGTTAAACGAAAACACCATTACCGGGATAGCCAGCCACAGCGTCACCAACAGGCTATTGCCGGTCATACTGCTGGCAACGGTGGCGCTGTCAAATATAGCGGTAGTCCAATTGGGAATTAAATAAAGCGCCAGCAGCATTAATGCCGCGACAAAAGGGAAAACCAGAATGCTCATCGCCTTGACAATCATTTCCTTGCCAAAACGCACCACGGTCATCAAACCCAGTATTAATATCAGCGATAATATCGCCCGCGGCGGAGCAGCCAAATGAAGCTGATGCGTAATAAAGCTGTTAACAGTATTCGTAATAGCTACGCCATAAACCAAACAGATGGGATATATCGCAAAAAAATACAGCAATGTGATTAATTTACCCGCACCCACGCCGAAATGTTCTTCAACCACTTCGGTAATATCCTCGCCGCCGCGCTTGCCGGATAAAACAAAACGGCATAAACCCCGGTGAGCAAAAAATGTCATCGGAAAGGCGATGATGGCCATGATTATCAGCGGAATGATGCCGCCAATACCGGCGTTTATTGGCAAAAACAGCACTCCCGCGCCGATGGCGGTACCGTACAGGCCCAACATCCACAGGGTGTCGCTTCTGCGCCAGCTGGAGTCCGGGGACGTCTCCAGCACTGAAGCGCTTTCCGTGATGCTATTCATTATTTTATTCTCCTCAGGGACCGTTTCGATAAAAATGCCGTAATGAAATTACAGATATTCTGCCAGCGTTAACAATGACCGCCGATGAAAATATGATCCTATTTTCATCGGTGAGTTCTTAATGCGGTGGCGGCATTTTATCTCAAATAAAAAATTTAATGACCCTATCAGGATCACAAAAATGGATGTAACAACGAAGGAAATAAAAAATCGACATTTAAAAACTCAAGAGTACTATATTAATACAGTCAGTCTATAAGAGAGCTAATTTTATAATTTATTCTTATTAATAATATTAAAAATAATTTCAGGACTAATATTAGCAATTGATCAATCTAGTAAGGTGATATATATATCATCGAAAAAAAATATACCCTGCATCGATAATGCCGCGGGGATTTTCCGATATTCTTATGGCCGTTCTCCCTCAACGTCTCGTCGGACGTTGAGGGAGATTGTGGAGATTAAAAGACGGGTGAAGCACTGATTACAGCATCCGGCGGATGACATAGTTCAGAATGCCGTCATGCTGGTAATAGGTGAGTTCGTTGCCGGTGTCGATGCGGCAGCGGGTCATCACCTGCTCGCTGCGGCCATCGGCATAATCGATGGTCACCGCCACCGTCTGGCCGGGAGCCAGCTCGCCCAGGCCGCCGATGCTGATGCGTTCATCCCCCTTCAGCTGCAGCGAGTGCCGGGTCACGCCGGCAGGAAATTCCAGCGGCAGAATTCCCATGCCGATCAAATTCGAACGGTGAATACGTTCGAAGGTTTCGGCAATCACCACCCGGATGCCCAGCAGCCGCGGGCCCTTCGCTGCCCAGTCCCGGCTGGAGCCGGAGCCGTACTCTTTACCGGCAATAACCGCCAGCGGCACCTGTTCCCGCTGGTAGCGCATGGCGGCATCGTAAATCGGCATCTCATCGCCGGACGGATAGTGGCGGGTGATACCCCCTTCCACCCCGGGCACCATTTCGTTCCGGATCCGGATATTGGCAAAGGTGCCGCGCGCCATCACTTCGTA